>DBBL01000126.1 GCA_002292185.1 Akkermansiaceae bacterium UBA985
GATCAGTTCTGCAATGCCTGATTTACCCGTGCCTTCAGTTAAGGAACTCTGCAGCATGCTATTCATGATGTAGGCCGTTTCACGGCTAACAACACGTTTATTGCCCTCGCTACTTGCGCCGATTGCTTTGTAACGAATAATTCCTTTAGGCCCGACAACGCGATCTATAAAAGATGCAGGCCTAGGTGCATAACCAGCCCTCGCAAAGGTTGCGTAAGCATTTACCATCTCAGGAAGCGAAACATCATCGGCACCGACAAGCATCCGTGCTAGTAGCTTTGTTTCTGGGAGAGAGAGCCCAAACTTGCGAGCTGTCTGCATCACACGAGCCAAGCCGACTTCTTTTCCTAAGCGAACAGATGCTGCAATTTTGGAAACTTCCATAGCACGACGCATGCTGATATCGCCCTCATACTTGGGTTGCAAGGTCTCCATGCCCCACTCTCCTAGAATACCCTCACGCCCATCAACCATCACCGCACGATTATCCATGGGGCGATCTATTAGTCTTGTAACAGGTGACATTCCATTTTCTAGCGCCGCAGTGTAAATGAATGGGAAAAACGCGGTGCCTGAGGGCTTACTGCCCAACTCTACAAAGTCATACTGGCTATGCGTGAAATCCCTGCCGCCAATATAGGCCAATACCGAGCCGCTCTCATTATCGATCATGTAGCCTGCACCTTGAAGGTAATTGGGCTTACCGTCTCGTTTTCGATATGAATCATAAAGCGGTTGCTCATAGAGTTCATGTGATTCCGCAATGGAGAGCTGCCTCAAAAGACTTTTTTCCATTGCCTGCTGAACATCAAGGTCGATGGTGGTATAGATTTTAAATCCTCCCTCAGTGAGAGCATCTTCGCCAAGCCGAGAACGTACAGCATTAGCAATTCTCTCATAGAGATGGGAGGTGCCTCGGCGGATTGGTTTTGGTCTTACAACAACAGGAGTATTTCGGTATATCTTACCCTCCTTAGAAGAGATGAAACCCTCGTCTACCATCCTCTGCAACACCTGATCCCTCGCCTTTTTGTTTTCCTTTATATTATTGAGCGGGGAAATTCTGGTAGGGTTTTTGATGCAGCCCACAAGTGACGCGCACTCCATCGCAGAAAGGTCACGTGGCTCCTTTCCAAAGTAACCAAGAGACGCCGATCGAATGCCGTAGAAGCCACTGCCGAAAGGAATGCGATTGAGGTAAAACTCGAGGATTTCCTCTTTACTGTATGATTTTTCAATACGCAAAGCGAGGAAAGCCTCAACGGCCTTGCGCTCCAAGCCGCCCTCACCTCGCTTGTCCGCTTCTTCTTTGAGGTGAAATGCGTTGCGTGCCAACTGCTGGGTAAGAGTACTGGCCCCCTGCGTCTGGCGCCCAGCTTTTAGGTTTATGTAGAGAGCACGGATCACCCCAATTCGGTCAACCCCATCATGCTGGAAGAACCGCTGATCTTCGCCTGCAACCAGTGCATTAATCATCACCTTCGGCACATCCTTGATGCTGATCTTATCGCGATTCTCAACAAAAATACGACCCAGCTCACGTCCCTTGCGATCTAGGATGAGGCTCTTCACCTCAACATTGTCTATCTCATCGAGATTGTAAATTTCCGCTCGGTCTCGGAATTTTTTCGTCTGCTGTTCAAAAACCCAAAAGGCCAAGAGCCCGAGGATCAAGCCGATGACAAAAAGATACAGCAGCCATTTTAGCTTGAAGAATCGCTTTTTACGGCGCTTGTTGCCCGTGCTAGCACGAGCTCTGCCATTACTGATATGCTTTTCAACCATTGCTAAAACATGTTTGATGGCAGCGGTAACACCAGTGATCCCGCCCACCAACAACTTCCTATACCCATACCCTCAGAAACAACCAATGGCAACCCCCGCTTTCACAAACGGCAATAACCCGCTGAGGGATAAAATAGCTCATCTGATCAGGCAGAGCGGGCCTCTCCCATTCCGCGATTATATGGCAATGGCACTGTTTGATGAAGATCATGGATACTACACCTCGGGCTCTCAAACAGTGGGTAAAGACGGTGATTTCATTACTAGCGTGAGCGTCGGTCGCTGCTTTGGCTTGATTCTAGCACGCCGACTTATTTCATTCTGGCAGCAAGTGAACATGCCCAGATCCTTTTCCATTATTGAGCCCGGCGCACACAACGGCGCGCTCTGTGCTGATATTTTGCGGGAAATTCAAACACTCTCACCTGAATTTTTTGATGCTGTGCACTACCACTTAGTGGAAGCCAGTGACCACATGCAGCAAGAGCAGCAAAGGAAACTCTCAAACGATTTCAATGGAAAGTTTTCATCTCACCGGTCGCTCTCGGATATTAAAGCTGATCATGGTGCAGTGATATCCAACGAACTCATCGATGCCTTTCCGGTAGACTTGATCAAATTCACAGACGGAAAATGGCAGCAGCTTTATGTGGAGGAGTGCAATGGCGAACTGAAATTCAGTGAAAAGGCAATTCATGGCGCCGAACTGGCAAATTTCTGCCAATCATTAGGGAATGCATTTCCAAATGAATACCTCACCGAGTTCAGCCCAGGGATACCAGACTTGGCCCAACAAGCATCAGCCGCGCTCAAGTCAGGACTGATGATAACAATCGATTACGGCTACCGTGCGGAGGATTATTACCACCCCAGTCGCAGTAGCGGCACATTACAAACATACTATCAGCATCAAAAGTCAGACAATCCTTTGGAGTGCCCTGGCGAGCTTGATATCACCTGCCACGTTGATTTTTGCCGCACCACAGAGGCATTGGAAGCTGCAGGCTTTTCAAAACCCACCTTATCCTCTCAAGCAAGCTACCTCACTGCACACGCCAGAGAATGGCTCATCGATATTGAGGCTAAGTTTGATGAACTCGATGAAGCTCCTGCACTGTTGCGCCAGTTTCAAACCCTGACTCATCCTGCCATGCTTGGCAGCAAGTTCATGGTTCTGGAGATGATGAAATGAGCCCAGATTGATGAGCATCCTCTTGTTATGACGATAAATAAATTCGCTATGCTTTGACAATTGCGGGCTCTGACATTACACGCGCGGCATGGCGAAAAAACGTATTCTCGTATCGGACCCCATCTCAGACAAGGGTGTTGAACTACTGAGTAATCACCCAGATTTGGAAGTGGATGTAAACACCGGCCTAAGCCCGGAGGAGCTCATCAAGATTATTCCAGCATACCATGGTCTGATTATTCGTTCCCAAACAAAGGTCACAGCTGATGTTCTTGCAGCAGCCACCGAACTCAAAGCCGTTGGCCGAGCTGGTGTAGGCGTTGACAACGTTGATCGTGACTCAGCCACCAACCACGGTGTCATCGTCATGAACACGCCGACAGGTAATACCATCTCCACCGCTGAGCTGGCTTTCACTCTCATGCTTTCTGCTGCGCGCAACATCGGCCCTGCCCACGCTGAAGTCCTCAAAGGTAACTTCAAAGCTGCCCGCAAGGCCTATGCCGGAATTGAGCTCAATGAAAAGCGCCTCGCCGTCATTGGCATGGGCCGTATTGGAGCAGAGTTTGCCAAGCGTGCTCAAGCCTTTGGCATGCAAGTTGTCGCTTACGACCCCTTCCTCACCCAAGCTCGGGCCGACCAACTGAAAGTCGAGCTCGCTACCAGCCCAGACGAGGCGCTCACAGGCGCTGATGTTGTAACACTGCACGTGCCACTCACCGACGACACGCGCCACATCATCAATACCGATCGACTTGCTCTTATGAACAAGGGCGCTCTGATCGTCAACTGCGCTCGCGGCGGACTCATTGACGAACCTGCCCTGAAAGCTGCCATCGATTCAGGTCATGTAGCTGGCTGTGGACTTGACGTCTTTGAAGACGAACCCCCTGCAGCTGATCATATTCTTTTTGGGCAGGAAAAACACATTGCGTTTACCCCACACCTCGGAGCCTCTACTAATGAAGCTCAAGAAAATGTCGGTATCCAAGTTGCAGAGCAATTACGTGATTTCCTCACCACTGGAGAAATTCGCAATGCCATCAACATGCCTTCGCTCGATGCAGGAGCCCTTCAACAAATCGGCCCTTACCTTGATCTCGCCAACTCCCTTGGCAAATTCCTTGCCAAATTAGGACCAGCCAATCCCGACTCTCTGCGCATCTCCTATCACGGGGAAATAGCCGAGAAANNAGACACCGCGCTGATCTCTCGTACGGCACTTACCGGATACCTTGAGGCTGCGCGTCCCGAGGGTCAGGTCAACATTGTCAATTCTCCGGCAGTTGCCCATGATATGGGCCTAGAACTGGTTGACTCAGTCATCAATGCCAAAACTGAATACAGTGAGCTCATTGTCGCAGAGCTTACCAAAGACGGCAAAAAATTCCGTGTTTCAGGCACTATTATCGGCAAATCACCACGAATCGTTGAAATCGACCGCCTCTTTGTCGATACCAACATCAAGGGTCATTTCCTCATTGTTCGTAATGATGACCGCCCTGGTATTGTCGGGCTTGTCGGTAGCTCACTGGGTGAGGCTGGGCTCAATATCGCCAATCTTTCACTCGCTCGCAACAAAACCGCGGGAGATGCTCTCAATATCATTGAATTGGACACAGCTCCAGGGCCCGAAATCATCCAGTCTCTCAGCGATGCCCCAGGAATAATATCAGTCACTGCGGTGAAAATATAAAAACCCCCTTATTTTTCCCTGAAATAGACTTTACACAGAAGCGAATCCGAGTATTTTGCGCCTCCCTAGTCGCTCTGAGAGCCGTGATTCTTTCACCATCTCTTGCCCGACTGACAGCAGAATCCAAACACAGATATCGGATTTAACCCTGCAACACAAACAAGCTCTGTAACCCATTTCCATTATGAAAGTTCTCTCATCCCTTTTGTCCATGAAGAAGCGCCACGAAGACTGCCAAGTCGTAAAGCGCAAAGGCACCCTCTACGTCATCTGTAAGAGCAACCCTAAGTTCAAGGCACGCCAAGGCGCGACCAAAGGAACTCGCCTCAGCAAAAAAGGCGTGAAGTAAAACCATCGAGGTTTTAGCATAACACATTTCAACCTCGCTCCGAGAATTCGGCGCGGGGTTTTTTATTTTTTGCTACCGGCAGCGTATTTCTGAGCACGGCTGCGAGCCATCAAGGCATAACAGCTCCAAATAGTTGCAGCTAAAAATAATGCAGCTAAGACAAACACCCACCAAGGAATGGGGATAGGAGCAATCAAGGTCATGATGATCGGTGATGTGCTGCTATCAATCAACTTATGAGTCCACTTGAGGGTTCTCCCCTCATTAAAAACCTCATGGGCATTACTGCTTTCAACGGCATCGGGCAGGTGCACTGTGTAGCGAAATGTTGAATCCCCCAGCATAGATGCTCCGTTGGATCCAAGATACTCATCTAATAATGGCTCTAATTGAACCTCTCGGATTAGCTTTACACTAAACCCCTCAATATTGACCACCATGCGTCCAATAATCGCATGTAAAATTTTGTCGCCCTTACTCATTTGAAGGGCTGGATCATGCTCAGCCAGGACTCCTTCCAAAGCCATGACATCATCAGTCTCAATTTCAAAAGTGATAACTCGGTTCCCCTGGTGCTTTTCAACCTTATTGGTGAGCAACTTGAGATTTTTTGCGCTGCCGACCTCATTCTCAATACTCGACCTCAGGTCTTCAGCATCTTGAACTGATAGCAGTAACGTAGGCACACGGTAGATTGCCAACACCCGAGCACCTCCGTCTGCACGGAGAAATATTTCCTCATCGCCATCAATACAGCTGCTAAGAAGCAGTAACGCTGCACAGAGCAAAGCATTCAAAAGATATTTCATCGCTGATGATACGCTGAACCAATCCTTACGCTCTGCAACCACGAAAAGCTCTGATCACATCAGCTCCATCTGGACAAGGTCTTATGGTAGACGCGTCAACTCACAACTGTGGGCCGAAAACCCAGCGCCAAAGGCACACATCCAAACATGCTCAACATCTGAAGCACCTGATACGTCTGATTCAACTTGCTCAAGAAATCGTTCTAATGCCACGAGAACACTAGGGCTACTCAAATTGCCATAATCACGCATCACACTGCGAGCCAAACTCAGCTCACCCGCCGGCAATGCCTTTTCAAGTGCCTCAATTACATCTCGCCCGCCTCCGTGCGTCACCCATGCCTGCGGCTCTTGTCGGCGTTTTTGATAAAGTTCTTTGACCGTCTTACCTGCTAGCTCAGGCACACTTCGATCGAGCTGATTTCTCAACCTTCCCCCTGCATTGGTAAACCTAATTTTTTCCCGTTCCTCCGGAATATGCAAACTGGCAAAATCCTGAACCTTCCAGCTACCTCCGTTTCCGGACCACACGGCGGCGGCGGCGCCATCACCGAACAAGCAGGTTGAAATCAAAACTCCAAAATCATCTTCCACGTAGAAGGCCGCCGAGCAAACCTCAACAGCTACCGTGAGAATCACAGCGTCTGGATTGCGCGCTATCACGCCATCCGCTGCACGCATTAACGGAACTGCTGCACCACAGCCTAGCCCCGTCATGTCTTGTAAAAAAACATCTGCTCGTAAGCCCAACCGCTCAGCCAGGTGGCTACTCACCCCTGGGCAAAGATAGCCCGTACAGGAAGAAACAAAAACCGCATCAACTTCATCCAAACGATGACCGCTTTTGGCTAAAGCATTTCTAACGGCATCGGCGGCAAGGCCCGGAGCCTCCTGCTCGTAGGCCTCATTAAGCTCTTGAGCACCTCTGCGCCATGCTTCTTCCAATGAATCCAAGGCGAAGTGTCGCTTTTCAATACCACTCTCTCCCGCCAACACTTTTTCTAGCACCATCCTCGAACGACCCGTCAGACCCTGCCAAAAATCGGCCCCCTTCATTGCCTCTAAGCACTCCAGCTGAGTAAAACGATTACTCGGAAATGCACTGCCTACCGCTATTAAATTCATCAGGATCGTAATTGCTTAAATAAAAAACCAAAGGGCAACAACCCGCTAACCGCAGACCACTTGAGTAAACCTCGCCCAGTACTATTAAAAAGCAAGGGATGCAAACTACCAGCTAATCTCATCCTCTTGCCAAAATAATCTTCACAGCTCGATGCGTAAGCCAAACAAGCTGCATCCCATTCCAGCTCACCTTTTGCGAATCTCTCCAGCCATGGGCCTGCTAACCAAGAGGACTCAATTGCCATGCTCATGCCGTTGCCGGTAAATGGAGGAATCAAAAGCGAAGCATCACCAATACAAAAAGCTCCTGCTTTTTCCTGAACGCCAAGAGAAAATCCAGCCGTCGCAGATAACGAATCCCCATCGATATCCCAGCCACAGAACTTCTCGTGTAATTCATTGAGCCCATTCACCTTCAAGTAGCTCGCAATCATATTCTTTTTGTCCACCGCCTTGTTTATCCTGAACAAGCCACAGCAGTTAACACGGCCGTCCTCTATGCCAGAAAGACCTAAGTATCCTCGTCTACCTACATGCATCTCAAGACCCTCAAGATCGACATCCCGTGCGTGTACCTTAAGACCTATCCACTTACCCCCTCGCTTGCGCTTACCGACTGCCCACACTCGCCCATCAGCATCCTCTCTATGAGCCCGCTTGCCAGTGATTAATTCTCCACCTGCTGCTTCAAATAAAGACGCAAGGTCAGCATCCATACGAAAACGCGACAAACCAATAGCTTCCTCAGGAAGATGATCTTGCAGCACTAAATCATCCCCCATCCACCACGCCAGTTTTTGATGGCGCCTCGCTTGGGCAAAAACATCACTGATGCCCATTTCATCTAAGACATCATTGCTAACACCACACACAAACTCGCCGCACACTTTGTGCCGCGGGTAAGCTCCCGCCTCTAAAATCCTGACCGGCACACCTCGCCTGCGTAAATAAATACCCAAGCTCAGACCACTCAAGCCTCCTCCAACAATTTCAATCTCCCTCATCGTAATCCCCTCACTCTAATTCCTCCAAACAGCCCCCTCTGCTCAGACCATGTCAGTGCTCCGCCCAGTTCGTGATTTAGTTCACGGCCAAGCTCATCCTGCCTGAAGCCAGCACGGATACTCACCGTCATGTCATGGCGAGTCACATCATTGACAAAAGGGAATAAACACCGGCTCATCATCAAACTCATGGCCCCTCGGTACGGTTCTGTTGCCAAAACTCCACGCACTCCGTGAATCTTAGCCGCTAACTTTTGCAGCTCAGATGAAACCAAATGATGCAGGAAAAGGTTAGCTACGACCACCGTGGTCTCATCATAACGCTCATAATCAAAAACATCACCCGACCACCAAGTAATACGATGATCCAAATTCTCGGGACGAGGCACTAGGTCAACACATGTCACCTCTAGATCGGGCAATGCCTCAATGATTGCAGCCCCGAGAGACCCGTCTCCGGCACCCAGATCAACCACACGCCTTACCCCCTGCATATTTTTTAATTCTCTGACAATCCACGACTCCCCCCTCATGAACCAGTTTACCAATCGCAAATCTCGCCGGCTACGTATTGCCCGTTTGTCGGCTGGGTCCAGCTCATCAAGTATTTCAGGTGCTACCAAACGATTCACTATCACCACTATTCATGAACTTTATCGATAAGCAACGTGTAATGCTCATCGATACGCTCAATCACAAGAACACACCCTCAGCATCCTTGCTCATCTCGCCAAGTTACATTCAGCGGCAAAAGCCCCACTCTGGCCCCACTCTGAAAACCAGCTCCTAGACCCGCATTGCCCTTGCCACTCAGTCACCTATCTGTCAGGAATCCGTTGATGAATAATCCATGGCACAACAGGATCTCCGAGCAGTTTTTTGCGAAACCGTTTCATGAAATTGACTGGCACCAGAGCCTAGCCGTGGATGGCACCCTACTACTCGCTGCCATTCTTGCCTCTGCCGTCTCCTACTGGGTCGCCCGCAAGTTTGTCTTTGGCCTTATATCCCGAGTTGTTCAGAAAACCGACTCCACCTGGGATGATGAGCTCCTCAACAGCAAGCTGTTCAAATGGCTTTCATTATTACTACCCGCCGTGATCATTCTCACTGCCGCACCCCATGCCATCATCACTCATCATGATGGCGTGCCCATCTTTTCCTCATTCATTCAGATCTCAGCGAAGGTCTTTATTGTCATCTTATCATTACTAGCAATCAGCTCACTGCTTAATATTGTCGAGCGTATCTATAGTCGGCTTGAGGTATCGCGAGAACTGCCGATTAAAAGCTTCTTTCAGGTTATCAAAATCATACTGGTACTAGCCGCCATCATACTCATTATTTCTACGCTCATCGGCAAATCCCCCGTCCTGATTTTCTCCGGACTAGGGGCGATGACCGCCATCATCATGCTGATCTTCAAAGACAGTATCCTTGGCTTGGTCGCAGGCATCCAGTTATCAGCTAACCGCATGGTCGCCCGCGGCGATTGGATTGAAATGCCTAAATTTGGTGCCGATGGCGAGGTCCTTGAGGTCGCACTCACCACGGTAAAAATACGTAATTGGGATAAAACCATTACCACCATTCCGACCTATGCACTGATATCAGACAGCTTTAAAAACTGGCGCGGAATGTCGAACTCCGGCGTGCGCCGCATCAAACGCTCTGTCAGTGTCGATATGTCGAGCGTAGCATTCCTCGACCAAGAGTCTCTACCGCGACTGCGCAAAATCTCTCTACTCAAAGATTACCTGTCCCAGAAAGAGCAGGAAATCGACTCATGGAACACTCAGAATGCCGATTTAGCCAACCCTATCAATGCTAGATCACTTACTAATATCGGCACTTTCCGAGCCTACATCAGAGAGTATCTCAAAAATCACCCGAAAATCGCCCAAGAGGAAACACTCCTTGTGCGTCAACTTCAGCCCACTGAGAACGGCATCCCCGTCGAGCTCTATATATTTACAACGGATAATCGCTGGGCAAATTACGAAGACATCCAATCCGACATCTTTGACCACCTACTTTCTGTCTTACCTGAATTTGGTCTGCGCGCTTTCCAAGCTCCCTCAGACTACTCTTTCCAATCCATGACCAACGTTAAGTAAAACGATGAACTTATTCGACACCCTCACCCGCAGCAAACGAGAGCTCTCGCCCATCGACGGTAAAGCCTTTCGTTTTTACTGCTGTGGACCCACCGTTTACGGCCCTGCACACATCGGTAATTTTCGTACTTTTGTGATGCATGATGTCTTTCGACGCGTTCTTGAAACAAGCGGCATGAACACTCTCCATGTACGTAACATCACCGATGTAGATGATAAAACCATCCGCGACTCTCAGGCCGCCGGCAAGTCCCTTAAAGAATTCACTCGCCATTGGCTGGAGAAGTTTCATGCCGATTGCGTGGCCCTCAACTGCCTATCCCCTCACATCGAACCGAGCGCTCTCGACCACATTCCTCAGCAGATCGCCATGATCGAAAAGCTGATCGAAAAGGGCAACGCCTATGCCTCAGATGATGGATCCGTTTACTTCAAGGTTTCTTCGTTCCCTGAATACGGCAAGCTCTCCCACCTCGACACCCGCGAGCTCGATCTCGGCAAAACTCAGAACCAACGCGCTGATGCCGATGAATACGAAAAAGACTCCATCGCCGACTTCGTTCTCTGGAAATCACGTAAAGATGAAGATGGTGAAAACTACTGGGCGTCTCCGTGGGGAGAAGGTCGTCCTGGCTGGCATCTCGAGTGCTCCGCCATGATCAAGGAGTATTTGGGTAATGACTTCGACCTCCACTCGGGTGGCGTTGATCTCGTCTTCCCTCATCATGAAAATGAAATAGCTCAATCACGCTGCAGCTGTGGCGGCAACTTTGCTGCCCACTGGTTCCATATTACACACCTGATGGTAGATGGCGGAAAGATGTCCAAGTCTCTCGGTAACCTCTACACTATCGATGACCTTGCTGAAAAAGGTTACACCGCCATGGAGGTTCGCTACGTTCTCATTTCCGGGCACTATCGCAAACAACTCAACTTCACGCTCGACTCCCTACATGCTGCCAAGGAAGCCTTACAAAAGCTGGCCAAAGGTCGCGCATTACTGGCATCCATCGGAGGCAACCAAGCTGACTGTTCTGTAGCTATGGAGAGCTCTGTCTTTGCCCCCGCCTGGGAGTCACTCAATCAAGACCTCAATACCCCCGCAGCACTGGGTCATCTATTCTCAGGTCTCAAAGCCTCGCAGAACCTCAAGAGTGACGAGGCTGCCGCCAACCTCGCCGCCTTTGATGATATTCTCAGCGCACTCGGACTTGAACTGCCAGTCCAAGAACAAGAGCAATCATCAGATGCTCCCGCTGACATCCAAGAGCTTGCTGAGCAACGCTGGCAAGCGAAACAAAATAAAGACTGGGCTGCTTCAGACCAACTACGCGACCAGCTCAGCTCCGCTGGTTGGACCATCAAAGACAACCCAGATGGTTACGAGCTAAGCCAGTCATAGTATAGTCATCGTCATCGCCATCGTCATTCCTGCTTGAAAACAACGGCAGTCAATACGACAATCCCTCCATGATCCGCCCGCGCCGCAATCGCAAATCTCCCGCTGTCCGTGCTCTCGTTCGCGAAACCACACTGTCAGCCTCCGATTTCATCTACCCGCTCTTCGTCCATGACAAAAATGCCGATGAAGCGATTGACTCAATGCCTGGCTGTATCAGATGGTCGATTGAAGGTCTGCTCAAAGAAGCTGGAGAGGCCCAAGCACTGGGCATTCCCGCGGTGGTCATTTTCCCCGCCATCTCGGAGGATTTAAAGAGCTCGGATGCGGTACAATGCTACAATGATGACGGCCTTATTCCTCGTGCCATCAAAGCACTCAAGGCCACTTACCCAGAGCTCTGTGTCATCACCGATGTCGCGCTCGATCCATACAACAGCGATGGCCACGATGGCCTCGTCGCTGAAAATGAGCACGGCGGACTTGAAATCATCAACGACGAGACTGTCGAAGTGCTGTGCCAACAAGCGCTCTGCCATGCCCGTGCAGGAGCTGACATGGTATCCCCCTCTGATATGATGGACGGACGTGTCGAGGCCATCCGCACCACATTGGACTCAGAGGGTTACCAAGACGTCTCCATTCTTGCCTACACCGCTAAGTATGCTTCAGCTTACTACGGCCCATTTCGAGGTGCGCTTGAATCGACACCTAAGGCAGGTGACAAAAAAACCTACCAGATGGATCCCGCCAACGTTCACGAGGCAATACGTGAGACCCTACTTGATGAAGAAGAAGGCGCGGACATCATCATGGTCAAACCCGCCGGCCCCTACCTAGATGTCATTTCACAGGTCCGCAATGCCACCACCTTACCCCTTGCCGCATACCAAGTAAGTGGTGAATACCTGATGATTAAAGCGGCTGCTAAAGATGGCTGGCTGGACGAACAGGCCGTCATGATGGAGTCCCTTATCGGCATTAAACGCGCCGGAGCAGACATCATTGTCACCTACTTTGCCAAGCAAGCTGCGCGCTGTCTATAAATCAGACTTACTGTGATGGCATCACTTAAGCAGCCCCTCAAGTAGACTACCCGCCTTTTGCTTCAATAGTTCACCGGCGGCACCCTTAGTGGCCTTTGAAAGATCAATAATCTTACCATCAGGTCGTATTTTCGGATCTGAAAAATCACCGGTCGACTTGATTTTGACCAGCAAGCGATCATCGCGAAAAAGGTTTTTATTCATATCATCGGCAACACTGGCTCTGAGCTCCTTTGGCAATAGCTCCAGCCCTTTTAAAATAGTAGGAGCCATCACCGCGCTTGTCTTTTTAGATGCCAGCAATTCGCCTCGGACATCGTGTTGATCTGTCTGCGTGTTAAGCCATCCTCCACCAAGTATAGCAACCTCCCAGTCCTCCACCCAGATAGAGAGAGGCTTGGTAATGTCTATGCGGCCTAGATGATAGTGCGCTGAAATAGATTTACTGCGCCCGAAGCTTGCTCTCTCCGGCGCTTTACCCACATTAAGCCCCACTTTTTTAAGCACAGAAAGTTGATCCCAAGAACGGGAAATAAAGGGCATCTTGGTACTGAGCCAAGATTCATCTGACAAACTAAATACCCCATCGACCTCGGACTCAATCTCACCTGTTGTTACGTTGAACAAGCTGATGCTAGATAGCCCATCTATATACAAATCTCCGTAATGCTCTCTCTTTTCGGAATACACTCGAATCAAACTCTTTGCCTTCAGCTTGGCTTCATTCGAGGCCGCCAAATCATTGGGATCTATTTGGATAGAACTTAGCTCCACATGCAGATCCTTGCATTCTAATTGCAAACCCATTTCCTCGAGGACTAAGTTCAAACTGCTATTGCTTATGGAAAGCCCACCGAGTGAGGCAACAAAGTCCCCTTGTTCATGAATATTGAATCCCCCTTGTTTCTTTTTGCTGCTTTCTTGCACCTTCCCATCTGCCTCATCAGGGGATTGAAAAAGCTTTTCGAGAGATGTCGTGCCATCCTTGTAGTAGGTAATTTTAATATCAGCCTCCTTGATCCCGATATGCTTCACATCAATGTGCTTTTGAAACAGGCCTAACCATCCGATACTGAGACTGACTTCGCCTATCTTGACAGCTGCCTCAGCGGGAACCTTCCCCCCCTTAGGCATGAGAGAAACATCACTAATGACGACCTTAGCTGGGAAATTGAAAATAGACACCTCCACTCCGCCAATCGAAACCTCACTATTAATTGATTCCTCAATTTTTTGCTCCAACAGATCTTTGGTGGCTAAATTTTTCACCCACAGTCCTATTCCAACGAGTACACAGAGAACAAAAGCGCCCGTCAGCGCAACCATTTTGATTGAAGGTTTTTTAAATAGAGTAGCCATTATAGTAAGATTTGGTTGAGCGAGTTATAACCATGCAAGGTTATATGATACAGGTGTCACATTATCAGATAGGGTTGAGTTAACAGCAATAAAATCAATCGTGCTAATATACCTAATTCAGACCTTGCGCCCTTGGCCGTAATAACAATATGTTGCCGTCATGATCTTAACACTGCTTAGCGCCTGCTGCCTCATCATTTTGGGTCTTGGAGGGTTTCTAGGCTGGGAGCGACTCGGAACAGAAGGTAATCAGGTGGAAATGCTGATGCCCGTTTTTTTTGGCGGCGCTCTGATTATCTGTATGGCATTCGGACGCCAGCATTATCGTCACGGATTGTATGGGGGGCTCATTGTTGCTCTCCTTGGTATAGTCTCGGCAATCGTGCGTATTTATCAGTATGAGCAGTTTCAGAGCATCTCTGACCCCAAAACCCAAATCATTATCGCCATGGCAGCTATTTGTGCACTGCAACTCTCCATTTCCTGGAAAGAGGTTCAAAGAGACAGAGCCCGACTGCAGGAGGTCGATGATATCGAATAGGCCACAAAGGCTACAAGGGCTATGTGAGCCAACATAGACAAGTCTAGCCTCAATCTCTCAGAAAAATGTCTTCCAGCTTTCGTCCATCTTGCCTTTACGCCGAAATCCAAACAGCGGTCGCCACCGAGGTGCCTTAGGATGCATGGCGGGGAACATGCCGGCCTCGTGAGGAAGCTGGTTGGCCTTGCGCGTATTGCATTTAATGCAGGAAGTCACAATGTTGTCCCAGCGAGTTTTTCCGCCTTTATCGCGCGGCAAGACATGATCGAGGTTAAGATTTTTTTCGGGGAACTTCTGACAGCAATATTGGCAGGTATAATGATCACGTAAAAAGACATTGTGACGCGTAAATTTCACCTCCTTGCTTGGCAGTTTGTCGTAGAGCGCCAGCACAATGACTTTAGGAATCTTCATCGCAAAGCGTACTGATCTGATCACCTCCTCAGCCACCCTCTCCGAGGATGATTCCAACCAAGACCCTAGATCGTGCGTCTGATATTTCATATCCCCCTCCGCCTCCACTACGTGCGCATGCCCGAGACAAAGCAACTTCACAGCTCGGCGCACCGAGCAGGTCTGGATAGGCTGCCAGAGTTTATTGAGAACTAATACATTCAGATTCAAAGCTTCGATCATGATAAGCGGGTAGATTATATAATTTGCGTATTTTAACACGTAATCGGTTAGCCTTCAATCCTGAAATTTGCTCAGCCCTACAGCTCATTTCATCAGCTGTCTATGACCTCGCTAAGAGCAATGTGAACAACTGTAAGGTGACATTGCTAAATGAAAGACAAGAGAGGTACTGGTTATCAACAAACTTATTCACACTCGATTCCGAAAACGCAAAAGCCCTCTGTGAATAACTTGGGCAATACCCTTGGTTTTATAAAATAATACAGAAACCAGCAAAAATATATTAATCTTCCTGATCCCATACAGCAACAAATTCGAGTGCTCGCTCAGGATCATTCAAGACAAGCGATGGATTGTGAATAACTTGCTTATAAAGTGCCTGCAGCTCACCCTCAGCAAGTTTGTTTTTTTGCAAAATTCGAAGCTGCCCGCCCTTATTGGGCATTCGTTTTTTGGCGATCTCAAGAGCCACACGCCCCATGGTCATGCGCACATTGAGCTCAATGACATAACGTATTCCTAATGAGCCATCGGCCTGCCTGGCGACCATCGCATCCACCCCAACGGGTCCAATATAGCCCTTTAGTAAAGTGCTCAGCGCTAGCGGGATCTCCTCACCATAAACATCATTGATCTTTGCATCTCGGAACAGAAACGAACTCAGTTCATCATTAAAACCCGTAGCCCACTTCGGCTTAACCTTTGTGCTTTGGTAGCGCCCCTGGGCATCATTCTTCATCTCAGTCATTCCTATGAAGTCGACCTCTCCACCCTCACGCATTTCATAGAGTGCAGAAAAATCC
This sequence comes from Akkermansiaceae bacterium UBA985, assembly GCA_002292185.1. Lineage (GTDB taxonomy): Bacteria > Verrucomicrobiota > Verrucomicrobiia > Verrucomicrobiales > Akkermansiaceae > Oceaniferula. The sequence goes on from DBBL01000126.1 coordinate 15,862, forward strand.
AACTCTCGCTCTAGCCACGGCTCCACAGCAACGCCACCATGGCGCTTAATCACCTTGTTCAACCAAGGCATATAATCTTCTCCAGCCATTACTTTACGATGTCCACGGCCCGCACACGCGTATGCCGCCTTGAGCAGAACCGGTCCTCGCTTTAGCAGGCATTCCACTGCCTCAGACGCCGAGTCCAGATCCTTACAGAAAAATCCAACCTCCTCTCCAGACGATGTAAGCATTTCATTGAGCCGAAAACCCGCTTCTTTACTAAACCACCATTCAGGAACCTCCCCACGCCACTGCCATGGCAAAGCCGGTGATACATCACCGGCCAAAGACTTGAGCGTATCCGAAGCGTCTGGTGACCATGCCCAAGGACGTAGCCCCCCTAGCTTACGCCCAGCCAGACTGCCGACTTTAATGACCTCGGGCAGGTGGAAACCAGCCTTTTTCAAATACGTCCGGTGAGCATTGCTGGGCAATGTTCGCATCAGACTAAGGTCATCTCTTCGGCACCATGCTAGGGAAAGCATTTCCAGGTCATGCTCTAATGCCAGCTCTATTTTGTTCGGCTGATAGCTGCGATGCGTGAACGCGGCTGCGGCATGAGACTCTGCGTTTGGATTATACCAGTGCACTACGGGGGTGCGCCCTCTCGATTGCTCGCATATTGCTAATTGCTCGATGAAATCTTGATCCAAACCCGCCAATTGACGACCCTCGGTATTGAAAGGTGCCATGCCCTTTGCTTTTGCGGGTGCCATCGGGAAACTGAGTGATTTGCGGTAGGCGTTCCAATCTGTTTCACCTTGTTTTTTCCATTTCCGAAACCACTTCAAGCCGTGACCCACATGATTAATCTCATCGAGGTAAATCTTTTCCAACACCTTGGCCGTTGCATGATCGCCCACTTGCCGAAACAAGGTTGCATAGTGTTTAGAGAAATCTAAATTGGCCTGCTCGAAGGTGAGATTAAGTCGGGTGACAAAGTCCATTGGTGTATCCATCGGGGCCACCAACTTCCAGAAGTAATCATTGAGTGGCAAATCGCCAAAGGATATGCCGCACTCCTTCATCCTGCGCAGATACATCAAGGTATGCATCTGCTCCTCCCTCATCGATTCATAAACACCGCGGCGGTATTCAGCAGGAGCATCGGGGAACTTAAGCAAAACAAGAGCCATCAGCTCAGCTGCCAGCATCTCATGATTGGCAAGAAAATGGAGCATTTTGCCTCGCTCACGATCATCACCGAGCTTGTTGACCCCAGGAAAATTTGAGCGCACTACCTTGTTGGTGATTTTCAACTCTTCAGGGCGTCCGGGAGCATCTGGCAGGCTAAATGAACGCCCTCGGTCATCATCAACCACGCCTTCCCCCAAGCGCGGAGCAAGCAAAAGCTTCTCCTCCAGCGAATTCGCAAGCAAAACTCGCTCTGCCACCTCCCGCATCTGCAACACCTGCATAGACTCAGAGTTAGAATGAGCGCACCAAGAAGCAAGATAATTCCCATTCGGGAAAAAACTCACATTTAACAAGATCCTACCCGCAAGGTGTAGAAAATGATATATTACTCGCCAGTTCCAAACTCATAGGCTAGCAAATGGACATGCACAGCTCTGCAGATTTTGATCAGATCGTACCCCGGCGAGGTTCAGGCTCCATCAAATGGGACCGGTTTCCGAATCTCGACCCCTTCTGGGTCGCTGACATGGACTTCATGTCTCCACCCTGTGTGCTTGAAGCACTTCAAGCGCGGATTTCTCATGGGATTATGGGTTACGCTCAACCACATGCAGGCCTCATGGAGGCAATCGATCACTACCTACAGAGCAGGCACCAGCTTGTTGTCGAGGAGAAGGAGGTCGTCCACCTCGGTGGATTGGTGCCGGCACTCTCTATTGCGGCGCGCGCGTTCGGCTCTCCAGGAGATGCCGTCATGACCTGCACACCGATCTATCCTCCCTTTCTCTCCATACATCAAGATGCCAACATGGAGCTGATTTCCGTTCCTCATGTTTTAGCGGATGGCCGCTGGGGTTTTGATTGGCCTGCGATGGAAGACGCCGTCACAGCAAACACGAAGATATTCCTTCTCAGTAATCCTCAAAACCCACTCGGTCGTGTCTTTTCAAAGGAGGAAATCGAGAAGCTGGCCGATTTCTGCCAGCGCCACGATATGATTTTGGTATCGGATGAGATCCACTGTGACCTCATCCTTGACGAAGAGCAAACACCTCACGTGTGCGCGGCTAGCCTTCCAGAGCAATTACAAAACCGGATCATCACACTCCTCGCACCCAGTAAAACCTACAACATCGCCGGCCTTGGTTATGCCTTTGCTATCATCAAGGATGACTCGCTGCGTCGCAAGTTTTGCGCTGCCCGCGGCCACACCCTCCCTGAGATCAACTGCCTTGCATACTATGCTGCGGAAGCTGCCTACAAAGATGGAGACTCATGGCGGCAAGCATTACTGGCCTATTTACGCAATAACCGCGACACGCTGACTAGCTTTATTGGCAAGCAAATGCCCGGACTCATCACTCCTGACATCGAAGCTACCTACCTAGCGTGGATCGACTGCCGCTCCATGAACAAAGAGAATCCAGCAAAGTTCTTTGAGCAGGAAGCAGGCATCTATCTCTCGGACGGCGCCTTCTTTGGTAATCCGGGCCACGTCCGCTTTAATTTCGGTTGTCCACACAGCCGGGTCATTGAAGGTCTTGAGAAAATGGCCAAAGTCATTGATTAAAAAAACCGCCACTTTATGTTGGCGACTCATATCATGAAATCTCTATTTCCGCTCACCATTCTCACCTTCTTCCTGCCCTGCCACCTCCCCGCTGATGTCAGTAAAGAAATCCAGCTTGGTGCGGAAGCCGTCGCAGGGTACCGCAGCGGATATGTTTACCGAGGCTTTGAGCTAGCAGAAAGCACCGTTGACTTTCAGGTAGAGACTGAGATCGCGCTTAGTAATCGCACCTCACTCAATCTTGGATCATGGTATGCTACAGAAAACGGCAAGGGTGATTTTGATGAGTCGGCCTTTTTCTCCCACTTGCGATTCAAACAAAGCGACCAACTCACCATTGGCCTCAGCGCTAGTTACCGTCATTTCGGCAACTCTAGCTCTCCGCTCAGCTCTGTTTTCAAGGATGGTGTCGATGTCGGTACCTTTGCCACCTGGCAGTTTAACGATGATTTCAGCGCTACTGCCGGAGCTTATTACGATTTCGGCGCAGAAGCTTGGTATGGAAATGCTGAGACACAATGGTCCAAAGCCATCTCTGAAAAAACCTTCGTAGCACTCAACACAGGCATCAGCTATGTCGATGATTACTATGGTCGTGACGGCATCAACGACGCCTATGGTCGGCTATCACTAACTCACCATCTATCTGACACGGTATCCATCACCCCCTATCTGGGTGGCTCTCTGCTCTTAGACAGTAGTGATGCTGGTGATGACCAAGCTTTCGCTGGCCTCTGGTTCGAAGTCAGATTTTAATCAGTCATCACCGATGACTCTGACTGACTCACACTGCCACCTGGCTTCGCAAAAATTCACCTCTGACGAGCTCAGCGATATAATTACTCGAGCACGGCAGCGCGGCGTGCAACGTATGGTCACCTTAGCCACATGCTTGGATGACTGCCCTCAGAACATATCGATTGCTGAGCAATACCCAGAGGTTTATGCCTGCATGGGCATTCACCCATGTGATGTTCACGAAACAGACGATCATTACATCAACGAGCTGAAAATTCATGCCAGTCACCCGCGCTGTGTTGCTATTGGTGAAACAGGCCTCGACTACTACCACCCTGCACCAGAAGGATGGACGAGTGATCAATATCACAGTAGGCAACAAGAGTTTCTTGAACAGCACTTTGAGCTAGCTGCTGAACTTGGTAAAAATATCGTCATTCATACCCGTGACCGCTCCGGCGAAGCCTCACTCCACGATGCTATCAGCATCTATCGCCAGTATGCCCCACAAGTTCGCGCAGTATTTCACTGCTTCCCCTTCAGCCTGGAAGCTGCCCAGCCGATACTCGACTTAGGAGGACTCATCTCTTTTACCGGCATCGCCACCTTTAAAAACGCAGCGACTATCATTGAAACCGCCGCCAAATGCCCTGCGGGCTCCTTCATGCTTGAGACTGACTCACCCTATCTTGCTCCCGTTCCGCATCGGGGCCAACGTAATGAACCGGCATTCACTTACTTCACAGCGGAAGCCATTGCTAAAGCCAGAGGCGAAAGCCTTGCAGATCTTGCCGCCCACACCGAGGCCACCGTGAATGAATTTTACGGTATTGGAACAGCTTTATAGAGAAATATCTACCTAGACCTATGCTCTATCTGAAGGCTCATGAGGTTTTTCAGATCAGATGAAAGCCTACCTGACTTCTCGGCGTTTTTATAATATCCTCATTTTACAAAACTCATCCACGTGTTAATGAAAGAGAGGGTGAAAATTAATGATCATCTCAACCTGACATACCATACTATTCCATTATGAAAACAGCTACTCTACTGCTTATCACAACTTGCCTTACCCCTCTTCTGTTTATTTCCTGCTCCACGGGCTCTGGATACAGTAATTGGAAGAGCAACAATCCAGGGCCATCTGGCGCAGCCAATCCATACGGAGTTCCTCGCGCTGGTGGCGAGCTAGGCAGCTACCCGCAAGCTCCAACGGCGCCAACATCTCCAGAGAACAACCCATACCAAACCCTCCCCGCTATTAATCAGGCTGGTAGCCCTACTGCTCCTGCAGCAGCTCCTAGCTTAGTTCCTTCCAACACACTCGATAGCCCGCCCGCGCCAATCGCTAGCACCACCTACACTGTAGTATCAGGCGACAGCCTCTGGGGTATCGCCCGCAAAAACGGCACCAGCGTCGAGGCCATCCAGTCCGCCAACGGACTTAGCAGTACAACGATTCGAATTGGGCAACAATTAAACATCCCCAGCAACTAACGCTGCGCTCGAAGCTATCATCATCTGATTTATTCAGCGGACGATCCTGTAACAGGTCGTCCGCTTTTTTAGTGTTGGTATTTTAGCATCAAGCACTTCAAAATTTGCGTTATGAAATCTTTATTGCTCTGCCTCATATTAGGAACCTATGTGATCGCACTTGAAAATCCAGCCCCCCTCGAAATTGATAGCTCAACTGACACACAAGCAAGCAAGGACAGAGAGGCTGCGTTGGAAAAACTTTTCGCCACCTTAGGACAAGACGAATTTGCAACAGCCCTCAAACAGGCTAAACAAGCAGACGTCCATCCCCAAGTTTTACTCGAGGCACGTTTTCTCAACCTCATTGATCTTGGCGACAACGCCGCCATTGCCGCCATGGCACCAGAGCTCAACGAGAAACGTGACAGCTTTGACCCTAATCACTCAGAGGTATTCGCACTCAAGGATGACTGGCTAGCAATCATTCACTATGGCCAGGCACTGGCAGCACTCGAAAAAAACAACAAGGTAGACTTCAAAAAACATATTACCGAAGCATTTTGGCTAAGCCCCCGGCAAGCACAGGCCTTCGGTCCACACATAGAAAGGCTCCAGCTAGAGGAAGCTATGCAGTCAATCAAACTCACTCTCACTCAATCACTGAAATCTCAAATAGACGGCCAATTAGCCACCCTAGCTCAGCATATGGAGGGCAGAAAAGCCATCATCCTCTACTTCTGGAACCCCATGAGCCAAGAGATACAGGTCAACCTACCTGATTTCGTCATCACAACCCAGACATGCCATCAAAACAACATTCCCGTTTTAGCTATCTTAACAGGCCAATACCCGGACATGATTCAAGACGCAGAGATCATCCGCAAAGAGGATGCCTCACAAGCTCGATGCGCATGGCTCATTGAATCTAACAAGAAATTACTCAGCAGCCTATTACGAGTAAGAGATATCCCCACCATGGTCATTATATCACCGGAAGGAAAAATTTTATTTAACGGCCATCCGGCTGACAAAGAATTTTGGATCGCACTAGAAAATCTATCTCCAACATTCAAACGACCTAACAGTAATGTCAAAAAAGGTTCGTAACAGATCAAAACACGCGACATCATTTTAAAAAATACTTTGCAAAAGTTTAATTCCCTCCTTGACCAAACCAACCTGTTAGAGCATTGTCATCTATAAAGAGAGTTTACGTTTACGATGCAGTTAACTTTTAAAAGTTATCTCTGATTAAATAAAACAATCTAACAACAAACATCCGCAAAAACTAACATGCCCTAAACAGCAGACCTTCGGATTCCAACTACCCTAACAAACAGTATAATACAATACCACTATGGCAGCCAAAAAAAAGACCGCTAAGAAGAAAGCCGCACCGCGCAAGGCCAAAAAAGCCGCAGCAAAACGTGTAGCTAAGAAGCCCGCTAAGAAGCCAGCCAAAAAAGCAGCTAAGAAGCCAGCTAAGAAGC
>DBBL01000001.1 GCA_002292185.1 Akkermansiaceae bacterium UBA985
GTATTGAGTGTTTTTTTGAGTCCGTGCCAGAGGGGGAGTGTGCGCACATAAAATACTCTCCGATTAAAAGCATCAAACTTGCTAAAACACTATGGGAAAGCAACCATCCCAGTTGGCGTGCTTTGCCTGGAGATAAGCGAAGCCGAGTTTATAGGGCGGAGTCTATCCAGACGGAAGGATATGACGACATGCTTGCTTGGTATGTGGAGGGTGATTCACTCAGAATAGATTCTTTAGAATATCACAAATCCAATCCCAATTTAGATGACGCCATCATACGTAAGAATATACTAGCAGAGGCAATAGATGCAGAAGACCTTGAATGGCGAGGCGAGGAGGGCGATGAGCTAGCTTTCACACCAAATAGCGAGACCCCGTATACGGGATGGGTTAGGGACATGCATGAAAACCAACGAATCAATATTCTTGGACAGTATGTGGATGGCAAACAGCACGGGCTATCGACAGAGTGGTATGAGAGCGGGAAGAAGAAGTCTGAAGGCAGCTTCAAGGATAACGAGAAACAAGGGCTATATAGGTGGTGGCATGAGAACGGGAAGAAGAAGTATGAAGTAACCTATAAGGACGGCAAGGAACACGGGCTGCTTACCGCATGGAGTGAGAACGGGAAGAAGATAAGCGAAGCCAACATGAAGAATCATAACCGGCACGGATTGGAGACAGAGTGGCATGATAACAGGAAGAAGAAGACTGAAGAGCGCTTAGCCAAGGAAGTCGAGGAGAAGGACAAGATCTATGTCAAAACTCTTGAAAAATTGCAGAAGAAATTCATTGGAGATAAGAATATTGATGCTGCCTCTGCCATTGAGCGGGAGATTGACTGGGTGAGGCATCAGAAGAGGCATCAGAAGAGGCGATACGACCACATCCGTGTTCCGCAAACAAATGGGCTGTGGATTGAAAGTTCACATGATGGAGGAATATACCTGCATAAGTTTTATGGAGACAATATGTTAAGTTGGGTTGGAGGACGTGTATATAGATCCGAAATCTCCTACCCCCCTTTCGTTACATATATACGGCAAGGGATTCGGGCGTGGTGGAAACTGGAAAGAAACTCATACGATCCCGACACCATGGAAGGCATAAGGAAGGATGGGGTGAAAACCACCTTCACTCGTATCAAATAATGATTCCTTCCTAAGCCACCTCCCTGCGTTCTTCACCTCACAGCGCGACCGCAATCTCACTAAGCGGCAATCCCGCCAGCTTGGGTGGCTAGGGTATCGAACTGCTCCTGTGCGGCTGCCAAGGTGAGGTGAGTGCCTCTGAACATCGTAGGCTCGCTGGGCTGCGTGAGTGCCAGATGTGGGTTAGGGCGGCTGTGTGGGCGAGCGTGAAGGCGGGGATGGGTGGCGGCGCCTGGGTTATGTATCCCATGCCCGGTCGTTTCATCTATGGCCGCGGGTGGTTTTTTTGTCTCTCTACTTGTCTCTCTACAAATAGCGCAAAATGGTGCATTTTAGGGGTATATCCGTAGCGAGACATGTTTTTTCTATCGGAAGTTGAAAACGCTAGAACCCTTATAAACAAAAGGCTCAGGGGTTAACCTGAGCCTTTATTAAATGGTGGAGGCGAGGGGAGTCGAACCCCTGTCCTAGATACCTGCTACGTGAGCTTCTACATGTTTAGTTGGTGATAGGGTTTTAAGAGGACGGTCGCTCACCAACGGCTGGCGTTCTCCGATTAACCTGTTTAGATCTCGCCTTTGACCCGGTCACCCGGTCTCCGGCCAGCCCACTATTGTGTCGCCTTCCCCCCTAGTGGACGTCAGAGAGATAGACGTTACTGTCAATTAAGCAGCAAGTGCGAGCTCGTTAGAGTCTGCAATTATTTGTTTTGAACGGCTTTTTTAAGAGGCCAACCGATCAACCTCTACATGCGGCCCATGTTTTCAATATTCAGTCGAAACCATGACGCCCCCTCAGTTTAATCTCCGAGGAGAGGGTACAAAATGCTACGGATGAGCACTTTTGCAAGTGGTTTTCACAGAAAAGGTGCGGATTTAGCCGGCTTGCGCACAGGCAGGGCAGGTGCCAAAGAACTCCAGTTCATGGTAGAGATTACGGTAGCCAGTGGTGAACTGGATCTCTTTTTCAAGCTCGTGAACGGGGCAGGGAGCCTTGATGGGCTCGATGGATCCACAGTGGGTGCAGATCAGGTAGTCGCTGTGTTCTCCGGGAATGATCAGGGTGAAATAGGCGGCACGCTCATGCAGTCCAAGGCGGCGCAGGATGCCCTTGTCCGCCAGGCGCTGCAGTAGCCTAAAGACGGTGGCCTGATCACATTGATTGGCAAGCAGGGGCGATTCTACAAGCTCGGCAAGGGTCATCGGGCGGCTGCTTTCAATAAGTGTGGTGAGCAGTTTCTCAAGTGCCACGGTGCGGCGTAGGCCTTCGGCACGGCAGCGCTTGATAATGGAATGGAGTTCGCCAGGCATAGTTGGTTGGATGGGGCTTTGGGGCTGTCTAGAGCTTGTTGAAGGGGCAAGATCTAGAGCAGATCCTGTTGTCCGCTGGCTGAGGGCGTGGCTCCAATTTTAGTATAGGCCGCAGGGAGGGCGACACGACCGCGAGGAGTACGCTTGAGGAATCCCTGCATGATCAAGAATGGCTCGTGCACCTCTTCGAGTGTTGAGGCGTCTTCACCAAGGGCGACGGCTAGGGTGGAGAGCCCCACGGGACCTCCATTGAATTTATAGATGGTGGCTTCGAGAATACGTTTGTCCATTTCATCAAGGCCATCGGCGTCGATCTCGATCATGGCCAGAGCATCGTGGGCTATCTGCGGGGTGATGGCGCCGTCAGCGCGGACCTGGGCGAAATCACGCACCCAGCGCAATAAATTGTTGGCAATACGGGGGGTGCCTCGTGAACGTGAGGCGATTTCCATTGCTCCATCTTGTTCAATATTGACATCCAGTAAGCCTGCCGAGCGCCGAATGATGTGGGCGAGTTCCTCGGCTGCGTAGTAGTCGAGTCGGTTAACGAGGCCGAAGCGTGAGCGCAGTGGGGAGGTCAGCATGCCAGCACGGGTGGTGGCTCCTACGAGGGTGAATTTAGGCAGGTTAAGCTGGATGCTGCGGGCAGATGGGCCGGAGTCGATGATGATATCGAGCCGGTAATCTTCCATGGCGGGGTAGAGGTATTCTTCGATGGCTGGGTGCAGCCGGTGGATTTCATCAATGAAGAGGATGTCACCTTTTTGGATATTCGTGAGGATGCCAGCGAGGTCTCCGGCTTTTTCAATCTGCGGGCCAGAGGTGGTGTGCAGGTTAGTGCCGGTGGCATTAGAGATGATATTAGCCAGGGTGGTTTTACCGAGGCCGGGAGGGCCAGAGAGGAGAATGTGCTCGAGCACATCATCGCGCATCTTGGCAGCCTCAACCATGAGCATGAGTCGCTCGGTGACTTTTTCTTGGCCGTGGAATTCTTCAAATCCCGGAGGTCGCAGGGACTGCTCGAATTTTTTATCCGGTGAATCGTTGGTCTGCTGATAGAGGGATTCTGTCATGATAGGTGACGCGCGTCAGGGGCAGGGTGAGTGCGGGTAAGGAAGCCGGACATTAGCGAAGAAGGTCTTCCTCATAGAAGACGCGGAATCCTGCCTGATGCAGCACGGACATCCCAAAGCGGGTATCCTCGAGGTGCATCGCCATGAGGGTTTTGCCCTCGGGGTGAGGCATGAGAGAATAGGCAAAATCGACATTGGTTTCAGCAGCGCGTAAGACATCAAGGGCCTCGGCGAGACCACGACCTGACTCCCTGAGAGCGATGACGGCAATTTCTGAAGTGGTGTGTGGGATGCCTTTTTCCATAAAGATGCGCATGGTGGTATCTGGGTCAGAGACGACTAGGCGGGTCACGGCGGCATCACGAGAATCCTGGATACTGAGACCGATGACTTCGATGTTTTCTGACCTCAGTAGGCGCACTAGCGAGCTCAGCGCGCCGGCGCGGTTTTTGAGCATCACAGAAAACTGGATGGGCAGGGTACCGTTGGGTTTTATTTCACAGTCAGGCATGCGACTGCAGTATTAAACCACGGTTGCGTGGGGATTATAACCCTAAAATGTGGCGATTTTGGCTCTGGCTAATACTTGTAGAGTCTAGCGGCTCCATATCGGTATATAACAGTATCAGACTCTTTGATCGCAGAGGCTGATCATTACCCAGATTAGTCCAACAATCCCAAAACCATTTCCCAGTCACGAGCGATCTTGTTGGTTTCAAAGCGGTCGTGGGAGCTTACTTGCGGACGTCCGTTGGCCCGCCATCGCTTGATTCGCTCAATGATTCGCTCAACCTCATCGGCGTCGACGAGCTGCTCCCAATCGCCAACGACCTCTGGAGCCGCGCCGATGGGTGTGGTTAATACGGGCACGCCCATGGCATGACACTCGGCAAAGATGATGCCAAAGTTTTCTGGATGGGTCTGCATTCCGAAGTAGCATAGAGAGTTGCTAATCTTTTCAAAAAGCTCGTTGTGATCCATCACCCCTAGCACCTCTACTCCATCCGCTTCGACTGCCTCTGTTGCCGCATAACCGGGGTTAGTTACCAACAATTTCATTTCAGGTATTGCACGCTTAACCTGTTTGAAAACCTCTATCGTTTTTTTGATTCCTTTGTGCGGTGAGCTTGCAAATATTAATTGATTGGGGTCATAATCACTGACCGGCGAGGGGACTTCTGGGGTTGGATTATAGATGAATGTTGGCGGTTTCGCCAGCTTGCTGAAAAGTCGAGTTATCAGTGTCGGGCGGAGTAAGCGTTCAGCTTGTCGTTGATGAAACATCGATACGGCGATCATGGTTGCGCCAGCAGAGTGCATTCTCCATTGGTAAATCGTCCGTAGTTTCCATTCTGGCCAGGCTGGCCAATCGTCATGCACCCAGAAAAATACCTTGGCGCCCGGAAAGTGTTTATGCAGTTTGAGTAATCGCGGTAGGCGCAGAATAATAAGCACATCGGCATCCTCTACCTTTGCCACATCCTCAAGCGGCCAGTATTCAACACCGTTTACGTCGGTTTCCCTTTGCTTTCGACCAGACTGAAACAGGATGATCTTGTGGCGTGGGGCTAGTTCGCGCGAAATACGCAGCATGGACGTCTCCGTTCCCCCTAAACCGACAGAGCCGCTAAGGTCCTTAATGGTGTAGGGTTTGGCTCCGAGACCTTCTATAAATACGATTTTCATTGTTAGATTTTTAATGATGCTTGTCTGCCAATAGGGTCACCCTAGAAAAAATAAGAGGTTACAAGACAGCTATCAAGAGGCCTGCGGTGTAATGGCTCGCCACAGAGCTGTCCCTGTAAGCTTGATTATCCACATTTGTTAATTATACGCAATGACCTATGGCCATGTCGAACAATATTTTATGGCACAAAGAGGATCAAAATTTTCAAGGCGATGGCAATCAACCGCGTGGCAGACGTTTAGTTACTCGGGATGAATTTGATGTCGCGTAGGTTGATCGGCGCCCATGAGGAGGCGTCGGCTGGTCGCAGGGTGAGCTGGATACTTTCAGCATTGGGGAAGGTGACTTTGCCGATGTTGTAGGTCTGGAAATTATTGTCACCACCGGTGCCGGGGACGTGCACGTAGTGGGTTTTGATTTTCCCGCAGACCACGGCGAGGGTGGAGTCGGCTTTTTTGGCTGAGGTAGTGAGCTGGATGGTGTAGGTGCCGGGGCTGTCAATTTCCAGTGGCCAGGTAATCGATGAGTCGATGGTGAGGTTGGTAATGGTATTGTCTTCACCTTGCTTTTCCAGAGTAGCGGACCCTTTGATGGTGGCTTGATCTGTGGCAAAGGTCATGGTACCTGGAATCTGAATCTCAGATTCGTTGGCGAGAGCAGGACCATAAAGAACACCTGTAACAGGGCTATCAAGGGTCAGCTTGATGATCGATACGTGAGCGTTGCGGGCATCAGCGGGCACAGTGATGGAGACGGTTTTTGCCTGATCGTCTTGTGTGTAGGGGATGGCTTGACCGTCAATCGTTGTTGCTGAGGTAATCTGCTGGGGCAGGGCGTTGAGCACGAGGGGCTCATCGGTGGGGTTAAAGAGATGGAGGTAGACGGTTTTGCCGCGGTAGCTTGCTCCACCCCAGCTGCCATTGATCCATGGGCCGCCACGGGTGTCGTAAATAGCCTCGTTGTATGTGGCCATCCATGGGGCGAGGCCTTCAAGAATGGCTTTTTCTTCTGGCTTGAGTGAGCCGTCTGGAAGTGGGGCCAGGTTGAGCAGCATATTGCCGTCTCCGGTCACGCATGAGGAGAGTAGCTGCAGGGTCTCGGTGAGCGAGCGGGTCTCGGCACCGGTGCGGTAGGACCAACCGCCGTGGTCGGTGTGAGGAGAGAGGATCATGCAGGATTCCCAAGCACGTCCGTGTTGGAAAGCACCCATGCGATTTTCTGGGGTGTCATAGTCACCGAGGCGAAGGGCTTTGTATTCTTCAGGAATGTCTTTGATGCCTTTGGCGGCACGGTTGTTAACCAGAAGCTTTGGGTTGTTGGCATACATTTTCTTGTAGAGACGAGGAATGGTGTATTGGTCCCAGTTGCCGAAGCAGTGATCGAACCAGACCATGTCTACGGGGCCGTATTCATTGAGCAGCTCCTCGACCTGATTTTCGTAGTAGTCGTTGTAAACTTTGTTGTCACCTTGAAGGTAGTCGGGGTGAGTCCAGTCACGAGTGCTGTAGTACCAGCCGATCTTGAGATCATGTTTTTTACCCGCCTCTTGCATCATGCGCACAGGGTCGCCTTGGTAGGGAGTGTCGGCGATGGAGAAGTGCTCAGGGTGGTCTGCTCCTTCAGCGAAACGTTTTTCCTTAGTGGGCCACATGCTGAAACCGTCGTGGTGCTTGGTAACAAAGACGAAGTACTTCATGCCGGCATTTTTAGCGAGACCCATGAGCTCATCGGCGTTGAAATTGGTTGGGTTGAAGGTTTTGTAGAGGTTCATGTAGGTCTCGCGAGGCACGACCTTATGTTTGTCGCCACCTTCGATGCGATCCATCATGCTCCAGCTAATTTCCTCACCACTGATGGCGGCAGGGCCCCAGTGGATAAAGAGGCCGAACTTGGCATTGCGGAACCACCGAAGGCGCTCTTCGAGCTGCTCTGGGGTTTCGTTGAGTTGAGGTGTTGGGGCTGGCTCCGTTGAGACGGCATTAGGGGCAATGACCTCGGAAGGGGGAGGGCAGCAGTCGCCGGTGTGGCCAGCTTGATCGCTATCAGAGCTGTTCTTTTTTTCGCATGACTGAAAGGCAAGTGTCGGAAGGATCAGTGAGAGAGTCAGTATTTTGGTCGTTTTCATGGGCTAAATAGATCTGGCAGACGATCGCCGACGAGGTCTTGGGACCAAGTCGGCGGGATTAAGTTGTCTTATAAGTAGAGTTGGTAAGCTTGATTATGGCTGGGTAGTGAGCGCGAAGTGGGTGAAGGAGGCGTGGTGTGCTTTTTTGCCTGCGGCTTCGTTGGTTGCTTTGCTGTGGGCGCGGCTGTCGGGACACTCTGGGTAGCTAACAAGAACTTGGTTGGAGTCAATCAGGTTTAGATAAAAGTGGGTAGCGCCTTTGGGGATGGTGGCAGTAATACTTTTGTCGGCGTTGATGGTGGCTGGTGCGCGGAACCATTCCTCTGATACTTTTTCCTCCTTGGTGGTGTAGACGATGTAGGCCTTGCTAACAGAGGCGCCGTTCTCTTTGTAGCTGAGAGTAACGGAATTGCCAGATTGGCTGTGCTTGATCGCCTTGGGAGCGCTTTTTTTGAACTGAGCTGAGACGTGGCGGCCGTGCCGATTGTAATAGGGTAAGCTTGCATCCATTTCGGTGAGAATCTCGGTCAGGTGCTGATCCATTTTTTTGGTCCGCTCGGGATCTTGATCGGCGAGGTTGTTAGCTTCTTCAATATCGACGCGTTTACCGTCCTGATCGTAGAGTTGATAGAGTTCGTATTGGGGGATACTGGGGTGGAACAGGTGATTGAGATTACGGATGAGCTTGTAGCCGCCGGTGCGAATGGTGCTCTGCATCGAGGCGTGTGGGAAGTGCCAGATCATGGTGTCACGGGTTTTGCCATCGTGGCCCTTGACTAGATCTGCTTTGGTAGCATCTGTTTTGAGTAGGTTCGAGAGGTCGGAGCCATCGAGAATTTTGCCTTGCTTGGGCTTAGCTCCTACCCATGAGAGAATCGTGGGGTAGAGGTCGAGGCCGTTGATGACAACATCGGATTGCACACCCTTGGCGATGCTGGGGCCGGCGATGAGGAAAGGAACGCGAGTGCCGCCCTCCTTGGCGTTGATTTTGCCTTTGTCCAACGGGTAGTTGTCGGTGATGACCTCGTGGCCGCCGCCGCCTTCCATGCCGCCGTTGTCGGAGGTGAAAACCAGATAGGTGTTCTCAATAAGCTTGTGACCAGGCCAGCGCGGGTCATCGGTTTTTTCCAGGTAGGAGATGATTTGGCCAACGTAGTAATCCAAGGTCTCAACCATACCGCAGTAATACGGGTTGTTCTGGCCTTCGAGTAGCCATTTGCCAGGGTCGGTAGGCATGTCTACCCCGAGCTTTTTACAGTATTTTTCGAGCAAGCGTTTGCTGCGAATCTGGATCGGAGTGTGTACTAGCCAGGTGGCGTAGTAGAGGAACACAGGCTTGTCTTTGTTGTCGTCAAAAAACTTGATGGCCTCGGTGGTGACGATGTCAGTGGCGAAGCCGTTTTCATCGAGGCGGTAGGGGTCGTCCTTGGCGTTGGTAGCAAAACCTTCAAGTCGGTTTCCCATGCCGCTCTGAGCACCACGAGTATTGTAACCTTGCTGGTGGGTGGTGAAGTCAAAGCCGATATCCATGGGCTGGGGAAATGCGTGGTGATCCACGGCGATGTGCCACTTGCCGGTGTGGCCTGTGGAGTAGCCCTCAGCCTTCATGGCCTTGGCTAGGTTGAAGGTGGTCTCAGGCATGCGGCCGCTATACCATGGGGACATGACCGTCGTGCCGATATCGTGGTGCGGATGTGGTGGAGCTCCACCAACGACGTGGGTTTTCTGAGCCCTTGCCGGGTGAACGCCACTGAGCAGTGCGCAGCGAGATGGGGCACAGGTAGGTGCAGGGGAGTAGCCATTCCAGAACTGAACACCTTTCTTGGCCAGAGCGTCAAGATTGGGGGTTTCCATCGGGGAGGGTTTATCCACATCGTAGCATTTGACATCCTGCCAGCCGAGGTCATCGACAAACATGAGGACCACATTGGGTTTGGTGGGGCGTTGGTCTTCTGCGGCTGTGACGGGAAGTAACAGGGCGCAGACGGCGAAAAGGCATGTGAGAATGCGTGTGAAAATAGTAGGTGTTTGCATCGCTTAATGAGTGTGGTGTGCTGTAAGGGTGGGCTACAATGGTAAAGCGCTGAGAGCCTGTCAAGGCGTTGTCGGGAGCCAACGTAGATTGCGAAACTGTGGCGCGGCACCTTGCCATTTGCCTGTGCCAACGAGACGCCTTTTGCCGCCATTTTTTGGGGTCAGGTATTCGGATGGCCCAAGGCGCAGCTCCTTGATGTCTTGCCAAGAGGCGAGGGCGCTACCGTCGGCATCAAGAAAGTCGGTAGGGGACAAGGTGATCGGCTGCCAGTCGGTGCAGCCAGCGAGCTTGATCTCTGCAATATGTTTATCGAGGCCAAGGATGATTTTGTTGGCCTGTTCAGAGCGAATATCAATGGCGAGCTTCACGTCTTTTTGATCTTTAGGCGCTGACCAGAGCGGGTGGTAAAGCTTGTGGGTTTTGCGTGCCCACTCTGACGGCTTGGTGGTGAACCACTCTTTTTGCCAATTGCTTGCGAAGCTTTCGATCACGGGGCTTGCTTGGAGAGTGGCTTTGACTCCTGCCTGTTGCAATTGAGCAGGACTGACGATTTTCAGTAAAGTGGAAAGGTTGAAGTTCTTGGTGGTGTAGCGGCCGTAGTAGTAGCCAGCACCGGTAATCGGCTGATCGAGGGCATAGAGCACATTGGCGTAAACCCAGAGGGGTTTGTCCGTTGTGGAAATCGGCAGGTTTGCAGACCAGACGCCGTCTTTGCCAGTGGCTTGCGCATGCGCGTGATGCCAGAACTGGTTGATGTGGTTATGCATGTCGCCACTGACTTCACCCTGCTGGGTGTAATAAATATCGATAGCCATAATGGGCTTTGAGGTGTCTGGCCTGATGGCGAAGTGAGGTAGTCCGGATTCGGTCTTCAGGGTCAGTGTGCTAGCAGGATTGGCTGGCCATTGGAAAGCCCCCTTCAGGTGCTGGTCAAACCAAAGCTGGGTGGCGACTTCGTTTTCTGGCAGGTCCTTGTGGTTGATGTGTGCCGAGCAGGTGACCCGCCAATTTTGCGTGCCTAACTTGTTACTCAGTTCTTGGGTGGTGGTGATGAGGTCCGAGATACGGCCGTGGAAGTCATTAGCGGGGCTTAGAAAAATAGTCGGGCAGCTGATGTTTTTCAGGTTAGCGGGGTCACTGACGGTATTGAGATAGAGGGCATCTTTTTTGGTGCGATCACTGATGCCTCCGCATGAGGGGGCGGCTGCCTTGACCCGTTTGTCAGAGCCGGCGGTGAGCACAGTGAGCTTGCCCCCCATGGAGTGGCCGTAGACACCGAGCTTGTTGGCGTCGACTTGGGCTTGCTGCTCGAGGAAGGTGAGTGCGCGGCGTGCGGCCAGGGTGCAGAGGAACCAAGCGTTGTTACGCGGCGAGGCAACGGGGTCCAAGCTCCAGTCATAAGCTGGTAATTGAGTGAAGGCATCTTTGTCCCTTTTACTCGGTGCGTGGTAGGCATCGAGTGCACCCCAGTCGGTGGTGATTTTATAATGAGGGTCTTCTTTTTTGTTGTCCCAGAAAAGTTTCACTTCGTGAGGGCTGACACGATAGTCGGGAGCGGAGATGCGGCCGGCCCATGCGATGGAGATGGTCGCGTAACCGCGCTTGGCGTTAGTGAGCACGGCTTGGTAATCGGCGTATTGGCCACCACCGTGGATCTGAACCAGTCCGGGAATCTTGCTGCCCGCGTCACTCATCGCTTTAGGATAGCCATAGACGGCAGCCATCATCGATTTTTGCCCTTTGAAAATACCGATGCGGTAGCGCAGGACTTTGAGAACGACACCGTCTTCTTCCCATTCCTTGAGAATCTCGGTGTCGAGGGGCTCGGCGCGCGGGTCGAAGCCAGTCCACATGGCTTGAGCATCCTGCGGCACTTGATTATTTTTCAGGGGCGGCAAAGTTTCAGCGATGCTGTTTGCTATCAGGCAGCTTGTAGCCAGTAAAAAGAGCGTTAGTAGATGTTTCATGATGCGCTGAGCTGTTATCTATGCCGCCGTCCTGCCACCATAGAGATGTATAAGGTTACGAGAAACAAACGCGATTCTTGCACACCATGTTGAGCAATCTTATTATGGCGGCCCCTTTCCGCAGATGTACAGACACAGGCGTGCAGACGGGGAAGTTGTGGGAAGTCGGCCAGAGCAAGATATTCCCTGGCTGTGCTGCGCCTATTCAGGAACAGGCTTATTGGGCAATAAGAGAGACAGCAGGTCAGTTTCCACGACATGGCGATTACCGAGAAACTCGGTGAGCAGCTTAACGCGTTCTAGTGCCGGCATGACCTCAATGACAGTGCCTTGAAAACCTTGGAAGGCGCCATGCGCGATTTCCACTTCATCACCCTCGCTGACAGTCGGCTCCAGAGTCATGATGTCATCATCACCTTCATTGAGCTCCTTCATCTGTTGGGTCAGATCTGCAATGAATGAGCTGGGAATTTCAGGCATGTAATCGCCAAACTTGAGGATGGTCATGACCCCGTGGGTATGGACGATGTTGCGCTCATTTTGCTCTCGGGAAAAGAAGCCAAAAATATAACCAGGAAACATGGCTTCCACCCACCAAACTTTGCCGCGCCTGGTTGCTTTACGATATCTCAGGCGTGGACAAAATGACTGCACCCCCTCGATTTGATTCATCGCCCTCGCCGCGATGTGTTCGCGCTTGGGTTTGGTGCGCACACAGTACCAAGCGTAGTGATCGGCATCGGATGACGTGACGGAATCGGAATCAAAATCGGAGTTGATATGAGTCATGCTGTCTGAATGTTTTTATTCACCGAGAAATTTCTGCAATAGGGGTAAGACAAGCTTGGCTTTGCTGGACCATCGTTGGATGATCTTGATCCGGTTTTCGTAAAATGCGCGCAGCTCTGGGTCGCTGACGGTATCGAGATCCTGCTCGAGCTCGCTCAGCTTGCGTGTGCCGCTGTCCATGTGCGGACGAACTTGTTCACGAATAAAACCCCCGACAAGTTTTTTTAATTCAATATCCGCTTCAAAATAGCCTTTGCGGTCATTGTCATATTCGACATCGCGAACAGCACCAAGGGTGCGCAACATTTTTAAGCCCTGACTTGCCGATCCCTTACTAATGTCAAGGCGCTCAACCAGGTCCGCCATGGTCAAGGGCTTGGGGGAGGCGAACAAGAGGCCGAAGATCTCACCCACAGAGGCTGGTAAACCAATGATCTTCGCGCCATCTCTAAAAAACGAGATGAGTCGCTGATCGATGGTCAACTTCTCTGTATCGGGCTGATCGCTAGGGTGCATCAAGGGCGAGAATAGCACCGTCGATTTGAAAGTTCAATTTTTTTTGAACAAAAAAACTAACACTTAGTTATAATAAGGATTTGCTGACAACCGGCCTTGTGAAGCCCTTTACGAAGCACTTCATATATACAGGCCCTGATCTGGCTGTCGTTATTGACCCTGTAGGGGAGCCATGGTGGCAAGCTGATCTTGCTGAATGCTGACAGCGGCTTTTTTCTTTGAGCCTTCCGTTTCAGCGGATGCGCCGCTTATCAGCTTCACTGAAGTATCGATGTTCACCGCAGTGCCTGCCTTAGGCTCGTATGCGTAGGAGGCAACTAACCAGCAACAGAGAATGGCGGAGCTACAAAGAATGAACATGCGGATATTGGTCATAGCGTGATTGTTAGTAGCGTGAGCCACATTTGGGTGCAAGTGGTAAAACCCCAAGTCGCTTCTTGCGCAAGATCATTTACCACTTTTATGGAGGGTCCCCGGATAGCCCCGTGTTGATGCCGTATTAGAATAAAAGCTTGGATTCATAAAACATCATAGCAGACTAAACAGCTGATGGTGCTGATCAGGCGCTATTACCGGTGAATTTTTTTATAGTCATGAACATTATTGATCTACTCAAGGCCCTCAAGGAAGAAAGTGTATCGGATGTTTTTCTCTGCGAGGGGAAAACTCCCCAAGTGAGACATCATGGCAAGTTGGAAACCTTTGCTGAGCAGGCTCTGACCAAGGAGGATTTCTTGGCATTCGTTGACGAGCATCTTCCTGCGGAAACTTGGGACAACCTGGTAGAAGAGCGGGATATTGATATCGGCTTGAGCCTTTCCCCTATGGAAAGGTTTCGTTTGCACCTCGGTTTTGAGCAAGGGGCGGTATCCTTGGTCGGAAGAAAAGTGCCCTCTGGCGCGATGAACTTTGAGGAGCTTAACCTCCCGCCTATGCTTGAAACCATGTTGGAGGAAACCAGGGGTCTCATTCTGGTTACAGGTGCCACGGGTTCAGGTAAAACAACCACCATGGCAGCGATGTTGCACTACATCAATAGTCACCATCAGAAGCATATTGTTACCATTGAAGACCCAATTGAATTTATTCACCAGGAGCAAAACAGCCATATTACCCAGCGTGAAATTGGCTCTGACACCAAAGACTTTAGCTCTGCTCTGAGAGCTGTGCTCAGGCAAAGCCCCGATGTCATTTTTATTGGTGAGATGCGTGATCTTGAGACCATTAAGACGGCGATGTCCGCGGCCATTACGGGCCATCTCGTAATCTCAACCTTGCACACAGTGGATGCGGAGCGCACCCTGGAAAGAATACTCAACTATGTTTCAGAGGGTCAGCAGCATCAGTTTGCGATGGATTTATCAAACGCTCTCAAGGGTGTCGTTTCTCAGCGGCTTTTGCCGAGAAAAGATGGGCAGGGAATGATCCCCGCGGTGGAGATCCTAGTGAATACCCCGCACATATCCAAGCTGGTTGCCAATCAGGAAATTGAGGAAATCGGAGAGGCGATCAAGGCTGGCGGCTCAGAGGGCATGATTAATTTCAATCGGGTTTTGTTGGAGATGGTGGAGCAGGATGTGATCACACCGGAAACGGCTCTTGCCGGTGCAGAAAAGCGCGAGGAGATGAAGCTTCTCATGCAAGGCATGGAAACCGGTATCGACACACTGCGCACTCAGGGTGGAGGTATCGAGAAAGCGACAATATCCATGAAAAGCCTGCTTAAGTCCGCACTGCATTACAAGGCATCGGATTTGCTGCTCACCGTGGGCAACTCACCGACATTCAGGGTCAACGGAGAATTGATTGCCACCAATATTAACCCACTCAATGCTGCTGATACCAGAAACCTTCTCTTGAGTATTCTCAACCGCCGACAGCGGACAGATTTTGAGCGGAATAAGGAAGTCGATTTTGCCATGAGTATTACGTTGACCGATGATGAGGGAGATCAAAAATACAACCGGTTCCGAGTTAACGGATTCTATCAAAAAGGTACTGTTTCCTGTGCCATCCGCTTGATCAACCAGTTCATCCCGAGTCCTGCTGAGCTTCATATGCCCGAAACCATTCTGGACATGGCTACTAAGCATCATGGCCTGGTCCTTATTACCGGTGCTACGGGGCAAGGAAAGTCGACCACGCTCGCTTGTTTGATTGACCATATCAATAAGACTCGCTCATGCCATGTGATTACCATCGAAGATCCGATCGAATATGTTCACCAAAATAAGAGGGCTATCATTGAGCAGCGCGAACTATATGCTGATACAATGAGTTACCAGAATGCCCTCAAATATATTCTGCGGCAGGATCCTGATGTCATCCTTGTCGGTGAGATGCGTGATCCCGAGACCATTGCCGCGGCACTCACCGCAGCTGAGACTGGGCACCTCGTCTTTGCCACCCTTCATACCAATGATGCAGTGCAAACAATTGATCGTGTTATTGATGCGTTTCCCGCGGATCAGCAGAACCAGGTCAGGTCTCAGTTTTCCTCCTGTCTGTTAGGTATCGTTGCTCAGAGGCTTTTGCCGAGAAAAAATGAAGATGGCAGGATTGCCGCATTCGAGGTGCTCAAAGGAAGCGCAGCGATCAGAGCAAATATTAGGGACAACAAATGCCAACAAATCAAAGCTTGCATGGAGACCTCTCAGCAAGACGGCATGATCACGATGGATAAAGCTCTCAATGATCTCTATGAGCAGGAACTTATTAGTGCCCAGACAGTGAGAGAATTTGCAGCCGATAACAAGACCCTTTGAGTGGAATCACTGACGCGCAACCACACTGGGAGCACTGGTGGTGCCGTAGCGGTCAACGGCGCTTACCGCGATCGCCTCGGGATTGCCTGTAAGAGTTAGGCTACTTGCCGAAGCGGGAAGGACCTTGACGGTGAACCAGTATTTACCGTAGCGCGCCTGAACGGCATACTTGGAGGCGCCTCTCACCGACGACCACTTGGCCTGAGCTCCTTTTCGTGATCCGGAGGCCTTCAGGCTGGGGCTGAGGGGTTGCGCTTTGCTGAGCCACGGCATCGGTGGCACCAGTGCTGCACTTGAGTAGGTGTTTTTCTCCAGTAAGGTGGAAATACCACCTCGGTTCTGACGCAAAGACTTCATACTCCAGTGGACGTGGCCGGCGTAGTTGTTGCCAGTGGAACGGGAGAGATTGACCTGGTTGACGATCTCACTGGCGGGACGCCCGGGGTCCTCGGTGCTTTTGATGCGGGCGGTGGCGATTCCCGGCCACACGGGGCGGCTTCCTTGTGCTCGCCACCAGCTCAGCAGGCGGGTGTAGCTTTGTGGACCTTGAATGCGCCAGTAAAGTTGAGGGGAGAGATAGTCACACCAGCCCTTTTGCAGCCATTTGCGGGAGTCTGCGGCAAGGTGCTCGTAGGCGTCAACACCAGCCGTCGTGCCGGAGGGGACCCCAGGTCTCCAGATGCCAAAAGGGCTAATGCCAACACGGACCCAAGGTTTTGCTTTTTTCACGGAGCTATACATTTCCTGCACAAAGCTATCCACGTAGCCGCGGCGCTGTGATGGATTTTTACCATCTGGAAAGTGTTGCTTGTGTTTGCCGTTTTTGGCCAAATCTGGATAAGGGTAAAAATAGTCGTCGATGTGGATGCCGTCGACATCGTAGCGGCGTGTCACGTCAAGGATCACAGAGAGCGCGCGCTGCCTGGTGAAACTGCTGGCAGGATTCATCCATCGGTAGGTTTTGAAATTGCAGATATGTGACGGGTGCGTGCGGCAGACGTGATTGCTGGCAGTGGACATGGTAGAGTTCGGCAAGGCGCGGAACGGATTGAACCATGCGTGAACCTCAATACCCCGCGCGTGTGCCTCGGCGATGCAGAAGGCGAGGGGATCATAGCCGGGGGATCGCCCCATCGTGCCTGTCAGCCAAGAGCTCCAAGGCTCGATGCTCGACTTATAGAGTGCATCGCCATTGGGCCGCACCTGAAAGATGATCGCGTTGAGATTGATTTTTGCCATCTGGTCGAGCATGGCGCGCAGCTCGCTTTGTTGGGCGCTGCGGGAGAGGCCAGTACGGCTTGGCCAGTCAATATTGAAGACACTGGCTACCCAAGCGCCGCGGAATTCACGGCTGACTATGGGGGGCTTTTCTTGGCTTGGAGTGTAGTTTTGGCACCACCCAGTTGACGGCAAAAGGCATGCAGCGACAACGACGAGCTTTAGAAACCAAGGGTGATGTAACATTGCTGGCAATATCCGCCTGCTTGCACTTATTGGCAAGGGAAAATCCTCAGATCCAAAGTTTACGAGAGACATTGAAACACCTGATGTGCAAAATACGTAAGAAATCGATACAGAGATCAACATACACGATGAGCGACCTTCAAATATCTAAGCAAGCAAGCATACACAGCACTGCCAGAAAACATCTCGTTTTGATTACGCTGATCATGGCCTTTGCGGCTTTTGCGGTGAACGCTAATCCAAAACCCAACATCGCAAAACCCAACATCGTGCTCTTTCTGATTGATGACCTCGGTTGGGCGGACCTCGGGGTGACCGGCAGCACGTTTTATGAGACCCCCAACATCGACAGGCTTGCCTCCGAGGGCGTGTTTTTCACTGATGCCTATGCCGCCAACCCCGTATGTTCACCCACACGCGCCAGTGTTCTCACTGGTAAGTATCCCAGTCGCATTGGCCTCACTAATCACAGTGGTTCGCGCGGCTCCATGGGGCCAAATCACATGCTCACTCCACCGGAAGTGGTCGGTAACATGCCACCCGAGGAGATCACCTTGGCCGAGGCTCTCAAGAATGTTGGCTACACCACCGCCCACATCGGCAAATGGCACCTTCAAGCTCATCACATGAAGGGCCGCGAGCACTACCCTGAGGCCAATGGCTTTGATCTCAACATCGCCGGACACAAAATGGGCCAGCCAGGTGATTATTATTTTCCTTACACCAGTAAACAACATCCCAGCACCAACGTGCCGGACATGGAGGATGGCAAAGAGGGCGATTACCTCACGGACGCGCTTACCGATAAGGCGATCAAGTTTATCGAAGATCAGGGAGGGCAGGGAGAGAAACCTTTTTTTCTCAACATGTGGTACTACACCGTGCACACCCCGATCATCCCGGACAAAACCAAGCTGAAAAAATACACGCAAAAAGCAAAAGCCATGGGTTTGGTTGATAAGAACAAGGATGGCATCAAAGAACACCAGAGTGTCTCACGCGGGGTGCAGAGCAGTGCTGCCTACGCTTGCATGGTGGAGAGCATGGATGAAAACATTGGCCGCATCATTGCCACCTTAAAAAAACGCGGGATGTTTGAGAACACCATCATCGTGTTCCTCTCAGACAATGGCGGGCTCTCGACGGGCTCCGGGCCGAACTCGCCCACCTCCAGCTTGCCGCTGCGTGCTGGCAAGGCATGGGTCTATGAGGGGGGTATCCGCTCACCACTCATCATCAGCTATCCTGCAGGAGTGAAGCCGGGTCTCAAGCTCAGTGAGCCTGCTGTGAGCACCGATATTTATCCAACCTTACTGGAGTTAGCCGGACTGCCTTTGAACCCCAAGCAGCATGTCGATGGGCTCAGTCTAAAACCTTTGTTAGATGGTGGTAAAGTATCCCTTGATCGGGAGGCAATTTACTTTCACTACCCACATTACCATCACATCAATACCATGGGGCCCGCCGGTGCCGTGCGTGCTGGTGACTACAAACTCATCGAGGTTTATGAAACAGGCAAAGTAGAGCTCTACAACCTGCGTGAGGACATCGGTGAGAGCAAAGATCTTGCTCAGCAAAAACCGCAGCTTACCGCCAAGCTGACAAAAATGCTGCACCACTGGCGCAAGCAATCAGGTGCCTTGATGACCACGCCTAACCCTGAGTATGTTAAAGCAAAGGATTGGCGTAATAAGCACTAGAATAAGGTCAAGATCAGCTGCTTTGGTGGCAATCATTTTGTGTAAAAATAGAGTCATTTCGTGCATTTCTATATCGCTTGCAGTGTGGCATAGTTTGCCGCCCATTTACACTGAATCACCATGTTACCTACCTACTTCCCCCGACTCTTAAGATTGATTGCACTGCTCAGCTTGATGAGCTGCACCGCCTTTGCCTCCAATGACACTGAGCTAAACAACCTGCGCTGCGAGTACCACAACAATCCACTCGGTATTGATATCACCAGTCCACGCCTGAGCTGGATCACTCAGAGCGAGAAGCGCGGCTGGAAGCAAAGCGCCTACCAGATCCTCGTTGCCTCCAGCCAGGAGAACCTCGACCAAGATCGTGGAGACCTCTGGGATAGCGGCAAGACCCAGGCGGGGCAGTCCATCCAGATTCCCTACGCGGGTAAGCCACTCCTGTCTCATGGCCAATGTTTCTGGAAGGTCAAGGTCTGGGATCAAAACGGAGCCGCCTCACCGTGGAGCCAGACCGCCACCTGGTCGATGGGTCTGCTCAATGAAGCAGATTGGCAGGCGCAGTGGATTGGTCATGACAAGGCTGTTAAGATCACCCCTAATCGTGATGCCGAGCTCGCTGGCAAGGGACACAAAATCACCATCACCAAAGCCCTCTATGGCCTCAAGGGAGATCCCAAAAAACAAATCGACATCAAAGAAAAACTGCAAGCCCACGTCGATGCCGGCAACTTGAGTTTGAAAGTCACCAATGAGTTCGCAGGTAAAGACCCAGCCCGCGAAGAGAAAAAAGTGCTCGAGGCTCAATGGCTGGTCGAAGATTGGAAATCAGGCATTGTAGTCAACGAGAATGAAATCTGTGACCTCACCATTGGCCGCCCGAAACAGTACTTGCCTGCTCCGTACTTAAGAAAAGAATTCACAGTCGCCACCGGAGTGAAGCGAGCGATCGTTTACGCCACCGCCCAAGGGGTTTATGAGCTCAGCCTCAACGGCCAGCGCGTTAGCAACGACGTCTTCATGCCCGGCTGGACGGACTATAAACAACGCATCTACTACACAGCCTATGACGTCACCGACCTGCTCAAAGAAGGTCCCAATGCTATCGGCGCGATTCTGGGCGACGGCTGGTTCCGAGGCAATATCAGCTGCATTGGCCAGAACAAATACGGCAACAAACTTCGCCTCAAAGCTCAGCTGCATATTGATTACCAAAACGGCCAAAGCGAAATCCTCGCGACTGATCCGAGCTGGAAGGCCTCTTACGGGCCGATCCTCGAGTCCGACATGCAGGCGGGTGAAGTCTACGATGCTCGCCTTGAAATGCCCGGTTGGAGCCAAGCTGGTTTTGACCAAAGCAGCTGGTCACCTATCGTCACAGGCGCCTCACTCAAGCCCCTTCTCCAAGCCTACCCCGGTGTCCCTGTGCGCGCCGTCAAAGAGTTGCCAGCAGTCAAAGTAAGCGAGCCAACACCCGGAACCTACGTCTTTGATCTCGGCCAGAATTTCTCAGGATGGGCACGCTTGAAGGTCAACGGCCAAGCTGGAGATGAGGTCACCATGATCTTTGCTGAGATGCTCAAGGATGATGGCACGGCTTACACCATCAACCTGCGCTCCGCTCGTGCTGTTGATACCTATGTGCTCAAAGGTGGAGGCGAAGAAGTATGGGAGCCGCGCTTCACCTTCCACGGTTTCCGCTATGTGCAAGTGACCGGCCTCAAAGAAAAACCGACCGCTGATACCATCACCGGCATCGTGCTTTACTCCGACTCTCCAGAGTCCAGCTCCTTTGAATGTTCAAACCCGATGGTGAATAAAATCCAAGAGAACATCGTCTGGGGTCAGCGTTCGAACTACCTCGAAGTCCCCACTGACTGCCCACAGCGCGATGAACGCCTCGGCTGGACCGGCGACACTCAGGTCTTTATTCGCACGGGTTGTTATAATCAGGATGTCTCCGAATTCTTCACCAAGTGGATGGTCGACCTCATGGACACCCAAAATAGGCAAGGTCTCTTTGGCAACCAAGCCCCCGTCTTTCACGGTCACGGGGCCGCTGCATGGGCCTGTGCCGGCATCATCTGCCCGTGGACCATTTACAAAGTCTACGGCGACACCCGCATGATTGAAACTCATTACGACGCCATGGTCCGCTACATGGACGCCTGTGGCAAAGACGGACTCGGAGGTAGAAAAGTGCACACCTGGGGTGACTGGCTCGCTCCTGGCGGCCGTCCACCGACAGAATTCATCTCAGCCGCTTACCATGCCTATACCACCAGCCTGATGGCGGAAATGGCGGTTGCACTCGGCAAAATAGACGATGCCACCAAATATAACAAACAGTTCCAAGACATCCGTGCCCACTTCCAGAAGACCTTTGTCAAAGCCGATGGTAAGATTGGGCGTGAGCTTCAGACCGCCTACTGCATGGCGCTTTCCTTTGACCTGCTTACCGCGGCCCAGCGCAAGCAAGCTGAGGCACACCTCATCGAGCGCATCAAAGCCGATAACTACCACCTCACCTCTGGATTCCTCGGCATTCCGATCCTGCTACCTACTCTCACCGACATGGGGCGCAGTGATATTGCCTACCGCATGATTCAGAACACCACCTACCCTTCCTGGGGCTACTCCATTGAGCAGGGTGCCACCACCATCTGGGAACGCTGGAACAGCTACAGCAAGGATAGGGGCTTTGGAGATGTGAAGATGAACTCCTTTAACCACTACTCACTCGGTGCCTGTGGTGAGTGGATGTTTCGCAGCATGCTCGGCATCGAGACGGATGGTGCCGGCTTTAAAAAAATCACCATGAAACCCGAACTCGGCGAGGGCATCACGTGGGCCAAAGGGCATTATGACTCCATCCAAGGACGCATTGGCAGTGACTGGAAAATCGAAAACAAAACCTTCCACTGGAACATCACCGTGCCGGCGAACACAACAGCAACCGTGTATGTTCCCACCAAGGATGCGGCTGCAGTCACAGAATCTGGAAAACCCGCCAATAAAGCCGACGGCCTCAAGTTCCTCCGCATGGAGAAAGACCGCGCCGTCTACCAGGTTTCCGCTGGCAGCTACGGCTTCGTCTCGCCATTGCTCCCATAGAGAATGATAAAGGGTGTGACAGAGAGAGTGGCATAGCGAGGTAGGCGACTTTTTACCGTTTCTTTTTCTGAAAGACACAGATGATAATAGCCGTTAATATCTTGCCTCTGCAGATGACCAAAACCACATTCATACTCGGCTTCCTTACCGTCGCTAACTTCATTGCACTGATAGCTGGGGCTCAAGTTGCTCAAGCTGCCGCTGACAAGCCTCTCAACATCCTTGTGCTCTACGCCGATGACTGGCGTCACGACACCCTCGGAGCTGCGGGTAATGCCATCGTCCAGACCCCGCGGCTTGATGCCTTGGCAGAGCAGGGCATGCGCTTCACCCAGAACTGTGTCACCACCTCGATTTGTGGCGTCAGCCGTGCCTGTCTCTACACCGGCCAGTGGATGTCACGTAACGGTTGCCAAGGATTCAATATGTTCACCACCCCCTGGGAGCAAACCTACCCTGGCCTGCTGCGTGAGAACGGCTACCATGTCGGCCATATCGGCAAGTGGCATAACGGCAAGTTCCCCAAGCAGAACTACGACTTTGGCCGCAGCTACCAAGGCAAGCATTGGTTTGAGGGTAAAGACGGCAAAAAAATCCACGTCACCCAGCGCAATGAAAACGATGCTCTTGAGTTTCTCAAGACCCGTCCCGCGGACAAACCCTTCTGCCTGACCCTCGCTTTCTTTGCTACCCATGCTGAGGACCGCCACCCCGATCAATTTCTGCCGCAGCCACAGAGCATGAAGCTCTATCAGGACGTCACCATCCCCGTGGCGGCGAACGCCACCGAAGAATCATGGCAGCGACTGCCCTCATTCTTTGATGAGAAAAACGAAGGCCGCAACCGCTGGCACTGGCGCTTTGACACGCCCGAGAAATACCAGACAATGATGAAGAACTACTACCGCCTTGCCACCGAGGTGGACAGCACCTGCGGCAAGGTGCTCGATGAGCTCAAAAAACAAGGGGTCTTGGACAACACCCTCGTCATCTTCACCACCGACAACGGCTACTACCACGCCGAGCACGGCCTGGCTGACAAGTGGTATCCGCACCAGGAAAGCATCCGTGTGCCACTCATCATCCGCGACCCACGCATGCCGGAGAAAAAGCACGGCAGCACCAACAACGACTTCACCCTTAGTGTCGACCTCGCTCCCACCATCCTCTCCGCCGTCAAGCTCCCAGCACCGGAGCGCATACAAGGACGTGACATCGCACCACTCTATCTGGCCGATAAGAAACCTGTCTGGCGCAGCGAGTTTTTCTACGAGCACCCCTGCATCAGGGATAAAAACTTCATCCCCGAGTCCGAGGCCCTGGTACGCAAGGACTGGAAATACATCTACTGGCCTCAGCACAAGGTCGAGCAACTTTTCGACCTCAAAGCCGACCCACGCGAGGAAAACGACCTCGTCCAGCTCGCCGAGCACGCATCCGTGCTGAACGAAATGCGCCAGCGTTTCAAAGAACTCAAGCTACTGTCAAAGTAAGCTCCAAGCACCGGAAAGCCAGGCCCACAAGCAGATCTGGCGCTGGCATGTGTCGCGTAGCGACCGCTTATGTTAGCCGTGGGTTTTAACCCACGGAAGGTGAGGGAAAAAAGGTTTTCGTCGCGTAGCGACCGATCATGTGCTCGAGGAGTCGGCCGAGCTGGGTGTGTAGGTGGAGCAATACTTGGCGTTTTGGCGGCTTGGCGTGCAAAAAATCTCACGCAAAGACGCAAAGGCGCGAAGCTGGGTAGTGATATCATGCAAAACACAGATGGCACCGATGACTATAGATATGCACCGATCCCATGATCTGTGTTCATCTTCTTCCGTCCGTGCTCATCTGTGTTGATGAACATTCCTGATATGGGAGTACAGTAGAAGCCATTGAACAAGCTGTAGAGCGACTCAGTAAGAGTGAGCTTACGACCTTTCGTGATTGGTTTGCCAGCTACGAAGCGGCTGCCTAGGATTCTCAGATCGAACGGGATATCGATAGCGGCAAGCTTGAGGGGCTGGCTTCTGAGGCTTTGTTTCATGTTTCTTTTTCTTTTCGAGCGTCAAGCTGAACCACCGGTGACTCAACGCGACAAACCTGGGACAGTTGATTGCTGTATCATCTCAGTGAAGCCGTTAGCGGCTAACGGTTAACGGTCAGATTCAGTGACTTGTTCTGCCGCATTATTCTTACGAGTCTTGTGCAGTCGCTCAGCAATCCAAACTTTGATCAAAGCCTGGCGCGCTACTCCAACACGATCAGCTTCATGATCCAACCGTGAAACCATCCATACAGGGAAATCGACATTCACACGCTTGGCTTCATGACCTGGGCGCACGGCTTTACTCAAATCAAGATAAGGAAGAATGTCCTCCTCTCCGTCATCAAAAATCTTATCTAGTTCTTCAGCTTTCATATACTTCTATCTCCTTTGCTCTTGCTCGTCTTACAGAAATGATCCGAATTCTTTCTTCTCTCATGGTATAAAACGCGGCCCACACCTTGCCTCCAAAGCTGGCAAGCAAGGCGAACCGCTGTTCTGTCTCGCTATTCGCGGGAAAGGTGACCCTGTCTTCGTCCTGCCATAAGGCTTGGGATGAGGTGAAACTGATTCCATGCTTTGATTCATTGCTCCAGCTTTTTTCTGGATCAAACTCGAACGTCAC
>DBBL01000100.1 GCA_002292185.1 Akkermansiaceae bacterium UBA985
TGCATGCTGGCATGACGAGGCCCAGCATCAATCTTAGGATTGAGAATACTGCCACTGACCAGCAAGTCTCTCACCTTCCGGTCCGGCGTGTACATATCATACCACCAACTTTTCTCCACCATGCCCGCACGCCTAAAACTTTTCTCCATGACCTCAGCCACCTCAGGAGAGGCCACCAGACGAGTAATGCTAATAAGACCACCACGCATGGACAGGCGGCCATTGCCCAGCACAGAAAAATCCTCGCCTAACATCTTGAAGCCCACCCAATGCAATCTCCCCTGGTGGAGGATAGCGGGCAAATAGATCGTATCAAAGGTAACGCGCGGCCGCCCTTGGCCAGCCTGCACGGTAACGCCCTCGCCGACGATAACCGCCTCAGCCTTCCAATTCAGTGGATCAGCAAGCAATCCTAGCAGCCTGAAACGTCCTGCCACTAGCCTGGCGCTGGCATGCATTGACCTTTGCTCCAGCCAGGCAACAGGCTCCACTTGCTGTGGCCTGATCGCCATATCGACCAGAAAGGGCAAGCTGCTTTTTGTATTCTTCAGCCCGAGCTGAACACGCATGTTAAGCTTAACGCCACCCAAATCCACCTCTGTTTCCTCGATCTCCAGACGCGGTCTTTTCCACACCACGGTTTGATTAACATCTGGCAAATCGCTAATACCGATGCCGGCACTAGGCATCTTCAAACCAGAAATTTTAACATGACCCTCAGCATCCTCACCTGAGAGCGGCAGATCGAGAGACAGCTCATCCACACTTAATAAATCTACCTCCTTGGATTCAGAATACAAACGCATGCTAGCACCGTTCACCCGCAAGCGCATCGGCAAGCCCGCTGCAGCACGCTTTACTGCTGGAGGCACTGGCTGTTCCACTTTCGGTTTTTGCTGAGCCAGCACCTGCGAACCAACACCCCGCGGCCTCAATACCTGAGCGTAATCAGCTAGGCTGGCCTGAGCTAATGGCTTCGCCGGAATCACCTGCGCTTGTCCTGCAGCGAGGGTAGGTGGGGCTGGAGCAACGGGCGGCGGCGTCTCAATCACTTCGCCATCACTCGGTAGTGCAGCAAGCATCTCTAGTGATAACTCAACACGGGGCTCATTGAGCGTAATCTCACGCAGACGCAGCTTGCCCTTAAGCAGAGGCTTCCAGTAAGGCCTTATGTTGATGTCACTAATAGCTACCATAGACTGCTCAGCTTCACCTGGCAAAAAAACTCGAGTCCTATTGACCGTGAGCCCATTCCACGGAGACCATGTCATCGATCCAATTTCCCATTCTAGGCCAGGACCAGAGTTAGGGCCTCGGTTAAAACGCTCTTCGAGCTTCCTCTCAACCATGCCGGTTCCCCACGGGGAAATCAGCCACAGGTTTGAACCGATCCATCCCAATAAGAAAATGAGCACAACGCCAAGTGCGGCTCTCTGCAGAAGACGGAGAAATATTTTTCGCCGATCACCGCTTAACTTGCTACCACCTGAGCCCTCCGCCATCGCTTATTTTTTAGGAGCACCAAAGCGAATCAGCAAACTCTTATCCGCAAGTCGGCGACCAGAGGTGCTCTCTTGGAGTCGATAGATCAACAGGCAATGTTTGCCATCCTTATAGCTTCCAATTGCTAGGTTCTCCTTGGTAGAAATGAATTCGCTATTGTTTTCATAACGCCATTCCTTACCGGTCCAAGCTCCTAAAATACTGCGTTCCTCGGCATCAATATCTTCAATACGCTTGAGCTCACCGTTGGGAGATTTGAAATTACCCGTCTCCGGATTGTAGCGCAGAAGCGAGATGGTCATGCCCACGCCACTGACACGGATCATCCACTCACCGGGTTTGGGCTCCTCAAGACGGATGACCACCTGCTGCATGGCCTTAAACTGCCTTTGATCCCAAAGCTTGATGTAGTCCTCATAGTCCTCTTTGCTGAGTCCCAAATTTTCATGCCACGGCAACGGAATCCCTGGCTTGGCTTCTTTTGCGTATTCCGCATACCACTCCGGATTAGCCTTGGACGCAGCCTGAACCTTGGCAATGTATTTGTTGATTTCCTCCGGCGGCATGATTGCCCCCACTTCACCTGATACCGTCTTGTCCTTCGCAAAATGAGCCGCCAACACTTCAGGAATCTCAGCGCTAGAGGTAGCCGCTGAAAGCGATAGCGTTGTGAGAACAACAGTCCATACAGCACCCAAAAAGGTCGCCGGGAAACGGGGATAGCAAAACGCGGGCACTTTGGGGAATCTCATAGTCTAGTGATTAGGCTGACAATCGACAAGAAAGCTACCCCCCCGCCCCTCAAGTGCAAGCGCCAATCTTATTTGCCTGAGCCAGCATCAAGATGCCAACGAATATAGAGCTAAGGCTGAATGCCCTGAATGGGCTCAATGCGGAAAATCTGCTCGCCAGGTTTATAATAATTCAACCTGTCACGTGCGATGATTTCCAAATACTTGGGATCATTCACAATCGCACTCAGCTCACGCTGCTTAGCGTCTTTACGCTGAATGACCACCTCTTCTTTTTCTATGACTTCGGACAAAGCTGCCTCCTTCCTTTTAAGTTCTCGGAAAGGCTGCAACGCCGTTGCTACAAACGCCAAACAACCCATAAGCACAAGAATACAGAAAGCCAGACGCACACTCGCATTCATGCGCTCTGTGCGAACCCTGACCTTGTTGTAGCCAACTTGCCGGGAAGCTTTTGATCTGCTATTTTTCTTTCTGCTCACTTTTACTGTCGGTCATTGACGATGTATCACCGAACAACATATTACTCATTTCATTAAGAAAACCAAATTAAAAAAATTAGTATAACGGCATACCCTGAGCACAACAAGCCTCCAGAATAAACATCATGCCGAGCATATCAATCAATAGCGACTCACCGCCACTACTTATGCCTTGCATCGGCCCAGCTCTTGCTCCATGCCTCGCACAACATTTAAGCGTGAACATACCCTTGATTGAACATGGATAAGCCACTCCCGCAGTCCGTTCGCAACCCACCTTCAAAGCCCCTTACCCCCTACCAGTAACCTATGTCAGCTGACTCAAACTTGGATCAAACCAACGCATTAACCGATATGCTCTACCGGACGCTGAAGCGTCACCCAAAGCGTATCGTCTTCACCGACGGCGAGGACATCAAGGTCCTACGCGTGGCGCAGCGCATGGTTACGATGGAAATCGGAGTCCCCATTCTACTGGGCAACAAAGAGAAAATCCATCAAATGGCGGCCGATGAATCCATTTCCATGACCTTTGTCAGTGTCATTGATCCCGCGCAGGCATCGGACCTCGAGCTCTTTTGCCATCGGCTTAAAAAAACAAACCGCTTTCAAGGCCGGGATATCCTTAACCCAGAGGAAATCATGACCCGCCCTCACAATTTTGGCGCCATGATGGTGCAGTATGGCCATGCAGACGGCATGATTGCCGGCAATCAGTCCATGCCTGCCACCGTGTTTCGCTCTGTCATCACCATGATCAAGCCGTTAAAAAATGTGCCTCGTGTATTCGGCGCCATGATCATGGTGGCGCCGCACCTCAAGCATTTCGGCCGTGACGGCATCTTATTCATGGCAGACTGCGGCGTCATCCCCGAGCCCGACGTCAAGCAGCTTGCCTCGATTGCCGTTGAGACAGGAAAGCTAGCCCTTCACTTTCTCGGGCGCACACCACGGGTTGCCATGCTCAGCCACTCGACCAAAGGCAGCGCCCAGTCCCCGTCCGCCAAGAAAATGGCGGCAGCGACGGTGCTTGCCAAAAAAATGATCCGCGATGAGCGCCTTGATATCGAAATTTCAGGTGAGATTCAGATAGACGTCGCCCTCGATGCTTCTGCAGCTGAAATAAAAACCCCCGATGTCAAGGCCCACCAATCTTCCGATGTCTTAGTATTCCCCAACCTCGATGCTGGACATATCGCCCTCAAACTCCTCCAGCATGTCGGCGGAGCTCAGAACTACGGGCAACTCATCATGGGACTGGCTCGGCCCGCAGCACAAGTGCCACGCACCGTGACAGAGGAAACCTTACTGGGAACCGCTGCCATCTTAGGTGGCGAGGCGATCAAGCTCCATAAGAGCATTCTCAGCGAGCAAACCGACTGGTGAGAATGACTAGTGATACTGACTGGAGACGACTCGCGTAGCTCCTCTCGACACTGCTCATCACCCCCTCACCCCCTCACCCTGCTGCCCCCATGCAGAGTGCATGGTTTTTAAGACCGTCAAGAACCCCGCCCGTCCCGGCTGATCGGTCGAGGGAAAATACGTGCCTTAGCAAAGGCCACCTCACCCCACGGATACCAGTCCACCGGATTAGCTGCATGCTGAATCAAATAAGGTGATTTTACACCCGCCAAATGATTCTGCCCAAGCTCTTTATTCGGCTCCTCCGCCCCATGTCCTTTTACCTGCATGCAGAGGACCATGACAATGCAAACGAGAGCCACAACACACATGTTAAACCGCATACTAAAAATGGTGCCCCAGCCGTTAAGTTATACAAGTCACTTATGACCTTAGACGGCTAAAAATGCCATTTAGATAAGTTACATTAAATAATTTATTACAGTGCCTAACATCTTTTTTAAGGGGCCCAATCCCTATCGATACCGATCAATGGCTCCAGATGTGCCATAAGCACCGTTTATTTTCCCATATTTCAAGGGGGGTGCGCATTATTTATTTAACCCTTGTTAGTAGTTAATTTATATAAAAGTAAGGAAATATTGATAATTCAGGGTCCGAATTCCTTGATGGGTTTCATTTTCTGTAATCTAATTTCCCTGTCGCTTCCCAGCACAAGCTGCATTCAGAGGTGAGAAACTCACATGAGGGTCTCCCACCACAATTCGGCAAATAAACAATAAAACAGTTAACCCGCCCCAGTTGGCACACCTCCAAAACAAACTCCACCCCCCAACCTATCCCTCCAAATATATGAAACTAAAAACAACCCTTATCGCCGCCTTTTCTGCAGCTGCAATGGCGACTTCCCAGGCGTTTGTCATCGACTTCAATGACATCAATCAAATTGGCAGTGATGCCTTCACCCAAGTGGGCTCAACTATCGATAGTTCAGTAGGTGATGGTGGCACTGGCGGCATCACCATTAATGTTGCTGGCTATGGATTAGTAACAATCACTAAAACCACATTCGGTGGTGGATCAGATTTAAAAATCGGCGACCTCTACAGTGATGGACTCAATAATGTAAACAGTATTGAGCTTTCATCCAACGGTGATCAAGTGACCGTGACTTTCCCTACTGATGTCATTTTGTTTAACGCCCAATCACTCGACGAAGGCGCTAGCGAAGGTCTTGTTATTGAAGGATCACTGGCTGGCAGCGTTCACACTATAACAGCGAGCCTCATTGGCACCGACCTGAATGGCGAACCTGGTATTGGTATTCAAGCAATCAAGTTTGACGTCGTTCCCGAGCCAAGCAGTGCTGCTCTGGGTGCCATTGGCATGAGCATGATTCTGCTCAGACGCCGCAAAGCATAAATTTCGATTTTACCGGCTGTCCCCCTTGCCGTTAAAATTAAAAAAGATCCTGATGGTTTTTCCATCAGGATCTTTTTTTGTCTACTCGCATAGCCGCCATCTAGAATCCGCATCTCGTCCCCAGCCTCTAAGTATCGCGCCCACGCCACTTCCATACAGCATTTCTTGGCTATTGACCTGCACAAGCTCGAGCCATGGGGCGCTCGGCTTCGTCGCATCCGGGTAATTTTTTCCTTCCAGAAATACACCTGACCACCCAGTCTTGAAGTCATGAATGTATTGTCATCCTCGCTTCTCTTCTGCGCCATCTTTGTGCTTTCTTTACCGGCTCAAGCAAGTGGCAAAAAAACACCGCCAGCTTCGATTTCATTTCACTTAGAAGGCTCTGCCGTCGAGGCTCCGAAATTTGCCCGCGAATTTAACACCCTTGCAGGGGCGAGATACTTTCGAAAAGTACCAGAGGTTAGCTCAAAAAACATCGAAGCATGTAGCCCCTTCCCCGCCGATGACGATCGCACCTACGGCATCGTTTTCAAACTCAACTCGCAAGGCTCCAAACGCCTCAATGAAGTAACCACCATGCACCAGGGCAAACTCCTGCTCTCACTGGTCAATGGCCAACCCCTCGGAGTGGTGCGAATTGACAAACCCGTCAGTGATGGGATTTTAGTGATTTGGAGCGGTGTTACCGAGCAAGAGGTCAAACTGTATGATCAAATAGCACCACGCATTGGAGAAGATCCTAAAAAATGGAAAGCTCGCCTCAAAAAAAACAAAAAGGAGTCTAAAAAGAGTTGATGGCATCATAGCGGCCCCTTCTGTCCAACTCCCTTCCGTCCAACTCCGTTCCGCACAGCCCCCCCTCGTGCTGCCTTTATTGGGGATGTAACCCATCAGCTCATACTCCGAATGCCTAAAATCATTACCTCTGTCTGCCTCATCGCCCAAGCCCTGATCTTACTGAGCTCATCAGAGGCCAAGCCCAGTACAGAAACGGTCACGCTGCCCACGATCAACCATCATCTGCTGCACAATGATGAGGAGCGTTTCTATATGTATGTTTACCGTAAATTCGAAAACCAGGAATCACGGCCATTTACAGGAGGAAAATACGGCTTTGTTCGCAACAAGAAGCGCACGGAAGACGGTGTTATTTGCACCAAGTTTCATGAGGGCATAGACATCAAACCGATCAAGCGAGATAGCCGCGGTAATCCTCTGGATGATGTCAACGCCATTGCAGCGGGCAAAGTCGTCTACTGCAATCCAACATCACACCACAGTAGTTACGGCAAGTATGCGGTCATCGAACACCGCTGGCAGGGAGGCCCTATCTACAGCCTCTACGCCCACCTATCCTCGATCAGCGTCCAGGCAGGACAGAAAATCAATCTCGGCGAAACGCTCGGCAAGCTTGGCTACACGGGTAACGGCATCAATCGGGAGCGTGCCCATCTGCATTTAGAATTGGGGGTGATGTTCTGCTCTGACTTCACGCCCTGGCATGACAAATATTTTTCAGATCCCAATCACCACGGCAACTACAACGGAATGAACATCGCCGGCCTCGATGTTGCTTCTTTCCTGATTGCTAAAAACAAAAATCAAGCGCTCACGATCCCCGAGTTTGTATCCTCCATGCCCGTTCACTATAAAGTGACCATTCCTCGTAATCAGATCAAAAAAGGCGCTCCTGAACTGCTCAAACGTTATCCATGGATGCTGCAAGCTCAATACCAGAGAAGCACACCATCCTTAGAAATTTCATTCAGCGCCTCCGGCTTCCCCATTACCATCAGTCCGAGTAAGCGTGTTGTGGCAGCACCCAGCCTTAGCTGGATTCGCGATTGCCGCTCAAAGCATGATTACCACACCAAAGGTTTTGTCATTGGCTCGGGCCAACGCGCCAGCTTGAGCAAATCCGGCCAACGCTTTATCGAACTCATCTGCGGCCAATTCTGAGCCAATTCTGAGC
>DBBL01000135.1 GCA_002292185.1 Akkermansiaceae bacterium UBA985
ATTTCAATCAATCTCTTGCTCGTTATTCACGTGGCTATATGCCTCTTGCTTGCTCTTGTAGTTCTTATGCAGCGTCCCAAGCAGGAAGGCCTTGGTGCTGCTTTCGGTGGCGGCCTTACTGATCAAGCCTTTGGTGCTCGCACTACGGATGTTCTTCAGAAAGGCACTGTTTACCTGGGCACACTCTTTTTTGTTATTACTCTCGTTCTTGCCATTCTCATTGGCAAACGTCAGAGCGATAATCCGACACTCACCGTTGAGGTGGAAGAAAAGGTGGAGGAAGTAGCAGTTCCTGTAGAGGTGCCGGAAGTTCCCGGTAAGGTGAAAGCTGCGGTGGAGATGCCAGTAATACCAGAAGTGCCAGCAACATCAGAAGTGCCAGCAACATCAGAAGTGCCGGCAACACCAGAAGTACCAGCGCAGGGGCTCAAATCTGATGGCCAAGCTGCTACTCCAGCTGCGGAGCTTCCAGTTCAGCCAGCAGAAGTTCCCGCTGAGCCAGCGAAAAATCCTGAGCCAGCACCTGCTGTTAATCAGTAGTTTCTACTGTGCAGGAAACATCCAATGTTGAGACGGAAGTTCCTGTATGGGCTCGTTCAGGAGCGTTTTCTGCCAAGCCTACGCAACAAGCAGATTTTGGTTTCATCGATACCAAAGGCAATGTGCATTCAGCACAGGATGAGAGTGATCTCGCCAGCAAAGTAAAGCATTCAGCCCGGGGGGTAGATCTTGTCTGGACTCCAGACTCAGATTGCTTGTTGGTACCGGAAGAAATACCGGCATTACACAGCCCCCTGCGACTTCGATCTTCTCAACAAGCTGAGCAGGATATCAGTGACGGTAAGAGAATGGGATTGGTGTTTGGCGTTATGACTCTCTGGACACTGTATGCCGCCTGGAAAAATAGTGGGGGTCAAGTCGCGGCGCTTTACTCCCATCAGTTGACCGGCCTAGCCTCGATGCTGTTATTATTTTTTGGTATATTACCTCTCTATGAGGGTTTTAAGATGAAGCGTCATCTGGCACGCAGCAAAGCTTCAGACCTTGCCGAAGAAATTCCTGAAGCGCAATTTGAAGCGTGGCTGCATCGGCAGCGTATTCCGGCGACTTATTTTTTATTATGCTGCGTAATCATCTGTGGTCTGGTTCAGGTGTATTTTGATCGAGGTCTAGCGGATTTTGAGGGGTCGATTATCGAAGCTGGATTACTCAAGCAGCGTGCACTTATGTATCCCGGACAATCGGATGGAGGTGCATGGTGGCGGATGATCACAGCCCCAATGTTGCACGGCAATGTGATCCACCTTCTCATGAATGCGGCAGGTTTACTCTACCTTGGCAGGCGCACGGAAATTTTGGCTCGGTGGCCACACATGCTTTTGGTCTTTGTTGGGGCGGCATGGGTGGGCGGTTTAGCCAGTTTTTACTGGATTCCAGATAAGATTGCAGTGGGCGCTTCAGGCGGCTTGATGGGCTTACTGGGTTTCATGCTCGTTTTTGAGTATATGCATCCTTGTATTGTGCCTAAGCCTGCTAGGGTGAGATTGCTAGCAGGTTTGGTGATGCTTGCCGTCATTGGGCTATTAGGTATGAGCTTTATCGACAATGCGGCCCATGTCGGAGGGCTGGTCGCAGGTATGGCTTATGCTCTTGTTGTTTTTCCGGCCTCGGCTTCGACACACCGCCCAGAGTCCATGATCAGAGATGTTTTTGCGGGAGCTGCCGCGGGGGGGCTCATTCTCTATTCTGTATGTATGGTGTGTCTGAAAGTCCTCACGTGAAGATATGTGCTGGGCCACCATTTCCTGTGAGAAAAATGACACGGGGGCTTGTCAAAAAGCTCTGCCATGTCAATGAATAGGGGAGCAACATTGTTCATTGCGTAAAAATTATACGGTAAGCATGTACGTACTAGGAATAGACATAGGAACTCAAGGGACTAAGACACTCGTTTTTGATCTTGAGAAAGCAAGTGTTGTCGCGGAGGCATCCCAATCATATGACATGATCGAGGGCCTTCCCGAAGGTAACCGTGAACAAGACCCTTCGCTTTGGATCAAGGCCGTTGATGATACCATTCGTGACTGTGTTGAGCAGCTCGGTGATGAGACATCTCTGATCGCTGCTATTGGCGTAAGTGGCCAACAGCATGGCCTTGTTGTTCTCGATGAAGACAGCAACATTATCCGGCCTGCCAAGCTCTGGTGTGACACATCTACCAGCGAGCAGTGTGAAGAAATTACTCGCGCATTTGGGGGGACCCCCGGTCTTATTGAGCTAGCTGGCAACCCTATGTTGCCCGGATACACAGCGCCAAAGATTCTCTGGATCAAACAGAATGAGCCGCAGAATTTCGAAAAAATCAAAACGGTGCTTCTGCCGCACGATTTTATCAATTACTGGCTCACTGGTGTGAAACGCATGGAGCCAGGTGACGCATCGGGCACAGGGCTGCTTGATGTGAGAAAACGGGAGTGGTGTAAGGAACTTATCGATTTTATTGATCCTCGCTTGTCAGATGCGTTGCCTGAGATTGGCTCTTCGACTGATCCTGTTGGCACGCTCAGGCCAGAATTGGCCGAAGCATGGGGCTTGAATGGTCAGGTGCTGGTTAGCGCTGGAGGTGGTGACAATATGATGGGAGCCATCGGAACAGGCAACGTTAGCAGTGGGCAGGTTACCGTTTCCTTGGGAACGAGTGGCACGATCTATGGTGTTCACGATCAGCCTTTGATTGACCCACAGGGAGAGGTAGCAGCATTTTGTGATTCAGCGGGTCAATGGCTGCCGCTGGTGTGCACCATGAATGCAACAATCGTCACCGAAGCGGTGAGAAAGCATTATGATTGGGATCATGAGCGCATGGAAAAAGAAGTAGCCGCAGCTCCCATGGGCTCTGAGGGAGTATTAATGCTTCCTTACATGCAGGGGGAGAGGACGCCCAGTCTGCCTGAGGGGTGCGGCGTGATTCATGGCCTTAATCTGAACAACTACAAAGATGGCAATATCATGCGTGCGGCGATGGAGGGCGTTAGCCTGAGCATTGGTTATGGCATGCTGCGTATGTGTGAGCTTGGTTTTAATCCAACAGAAGTCCGAGTCACGGGCGGAGGTTCTAAGAGCCCTGTATGGCGGCAAATGATCTCTGATGTATTGGGCTTGCCGCTGGTAAAGCTAAAGACGGATGAAGGAGCGGCCCTAGGGGCTGCACTGCAGGCAGCAGTGGCTTTCTTCCGGCAGAATGGAGAAGATTTGAGTTATCAGGAAATTGTCAGCTATGCTGTGACGCCTGATCCCGATACCGAATGTAAACCTAATGAGGAAGCTCATCTCTTTTATCAGGAGCTGCTAGCTAGACAGCAATACTTGGTCGAGACACTGCATATGCCAGGATTTCTCTAGGCTGATCTTGTCTTCGGAATAATG
The DNA here is from genome assembly GCA_002292185.1 of Akkermansiaceae bacterium UBA985. GTDB lineage: Bacteria > Verrucomicrobiota > Verrucomicrobiia > Verrucomicrobiales > Akkermansiaceae > Oceaniferula. The sequence goes on from DBBL01000135.1 coordinate 3,427, forward strand.
AGTGACCGTTCAGAAATTAGGGGAGCCAGATTGCACTGGTGGGCAGGAAAGGTGGCAGCTTTGCTGATGCGTTTAGTCGGTCTGACATTGCGCTGTCACATTAAAGATCCAAGCGGGCAAAAAATCAGGGTGGAAGCCGGTGTTCCCGTGATATGGATATTTTGGCATAATTGCCTGTTTGCTTCACCTCTAACGAAAAAAAGATATGGCGGTAGCGCAAAAGCCAGCGCGCTTGCCAGTGCAAGTAAGGATGGAGCGGTCATCGAATCATTGGTATCGTGCTTTGGCGTGAAAACAGTGCGAGGCTCCAGTTCACGACGTGGTGTAGCCGCGCTGATTGCTCTTAAGAAAGCACTTAAAGCAGGGGAGCAGCTGTTCATTACTCCGGATGGTCCACGTGGGCCTCGCTATGAACTTCAGCCTGGTGTGATTAAGCTTGCTCAGTCGTCCGGTGTGCCGATTATTCCTGTGCGATTTGAGCATTCCTCTAGTTGGCGACTCAATAGCTGGGATCGATTTCATATTCCAAAACCTTTCAGTAAGATCACGGTGCATGTTGGCGATGCTATTGATGTGCCGGCCAAGTTAGACGATGAGAAATTTGAACAATATCGTCAAAAAGTGCAGAATGCCCTTCTTGAAAAACCAAGTGCGAAAGCGAATATATAATACAATTTATGAGTAAGATAATTGATGGTAAAGCGGTGGCTGAGAAGGTTTTAGCCGAGTGTTTAGAAGATATCCAAGAGCTCAAAAACGCAGGAGTCACGCCAGGGTTGGCAGTGGTCTTAGTGGGGGAAGATCCGGCTTCTAAAGTCTATGTGGGCTCCAAGGTGCGTAAGTGCGCTGAGCTCGGTTTGCATTCCCGTAAGATTGAGCTTCCTGTTGATGCATCTCAAGAAGATGTGCTCGCCGTGGTTAATGAGCTCAATGACGACCCTCTCATTCATGGTATTTTAGTGCAGTCCCCACCACCTCCTCAAATTGATGAGGACGCTATCGTCAGGGCGATTGATCCAGCTAAGGACGTTGATGGTTTTCACCCCGTCAACGTCGCTAAGCTCACCCTGGAGGATAACAGTGGATTTGTGCCATGCACGCCAGCGGGATGCATGCGCTTGCTTAAGGAGGCCGGGGTTGAGACTTCAGGGGCAGAAGCCGTTGTCATTGGCCGTAGTATGATTGTTGGTAAGCCCATGGCTCTGCTGCTTATGAGCAAGCAGGGTAATGCGACGGTGACGGTGGCTCACTCTCGCACCAAGGAGCTTGCCGAGGTGTGTCGCCGAGCCGATATCATCGTTGCCGCCATTGGCATGCCTGAATTTGTCACAGCGGACATGGTCAAAGAGGGTGCTGCGGTGATTGATGTAGGCATCAATCGGGTGGATGATTCCAGTGCCAAGCGAGGTTACCGGCTGGTGGGGGATGTTGCCTATGATGAGGTGGCCCCTAAATGCTCCGCCATCACACCTGTGCCTGGCGGCGTTGGACCGATGACCATTGCTATGTTGATTTCAAACACCATCAAGGCGGCTCGGCAATCGATGACGTAGGATCTCGATCGTGTAGGATCTCGATAGCGTAAGATTTGACTCAAGGTCAGATTTTAATTTCCCAGATCTCGCAAATTTGATTTTCGATCTCAGTGTCCGGTGAGAACCGTTTGGTTTCACCCAGGTAGACTGCTTTGACTTGTTGGTCGTCGGCCTTGAGTATGTTGACGATCGAGGCGACGGTCGTGGCACGCTTGGCGGAGAGCTCGCGATTGCTGTCTGCCTTCCCTGATACTGAGGCGTAACCAATCACAAGGAAGAGCGACTTACGGTCTTGGCGTTTATCGAGAATGTCTTGGATGATTTTTTCTCGGTCAAAGGTAATTCTGGATGATCCTTTGGTGAACGTTTGCCGGTGAATGATTTGGGCATTCATCGTTTTGCGAATATCCTCGTAGGCGGCACCTAACTGCTTTTGATCGGCATCCTCTAACGTGGTGAGTTTGGCGTAGAGTCGGGCAGCCTCTGCTGGCAGGTCTTTATCAGATTTGATAAAGAGAGCAGGGTGATCGAGTTCGGCACGTAAGCGCTGCACCTCATATCGTTGTTTGTGATTATCACCACGTAAATTCTCTATTTCAGTGAGCGCCTCATCGTAAATTTTGCTGTTGGTGCTGTTAGCAGCTTTCAAAAGGTCGTCGATTTGGAGCTGAAGTTTGCCGTTTTTACTGAGGCTTTCGTTGAGTTGTTTTCTTATGTCAGAGAGCTGATCATTACTAGGACGTCCTTGAAGCTCGCCGAGCTGAATGCGGTATCTTTCGATTTGATCGTTGGCAGTTTTTAATTCCTCACTGAGGATGACAAGCTGGCTCGCTGCCCCGGCAGATTCGGTGGCTTGATTTTTTAGCGTTGCGATCTGGCTGTAAAGAAACTTTGTCATTTCGTCTCGTGACGCCTGTTGAGCTTGAAGTTCAGCAATGGTAGCATTTTTTGTTTCAAGCTCTGCTTCCCAGTTGCTGGCAAGTGAAGCGAGGCTCTTGGCATCTTTGCGTAGACGCTCGGCTGTCGTGAATGCACTTGCGGAACTGGGTGGTAGCGGGGGCAGTCCATTTCGGGCGCGCTCTGCATTTGCTTTGGCTCGAAGCTGATCATTATTGAGCTCGAGAGCGGTGAGTCCTTCGCTGCCGCCTAGTGACTGAGAGGACTTGCTGCTGATTGAGAGCATTAGCATAACAAAGAGCAGGAATACAATGAGGCTGATTAACGAGGTGGTAATCAGGCTGCTCCTTGTTTGACTGCCATGAGCTTCAGCTGTAGCCGAGGGTTTGGATGAATCAATGACAGCCTGGGCTTCAGCAATGAGCCCATTGGGGGCATTGGGGCCAGTGTTGTTTGTCTGAGCATTGCTGCTGTCTTGTGCCTTTTCAGTTTCCATATTCCAATTCAGTTCTTTCAATGAACAATTACTTTGCATTTCTTAGCCTTTTTTTTGCCTCAGTGCAAGGGTGCTATTTTTAGAATGCTTGATAATTCAGAATCGTTGATGGCGCCCATGAGCCTTATATAGCCAGGGCTACTCAGTGAACGAGGGCGAGATTGGGGTTGATGTCCTCTTTGATATCGGAATGGATGCCTGCCATCTCATACTGCAGTGCTACAAATGCGATCATCGCGGCGTTGTCTGTCGATAAATGAGGTGGTGCAATCAACAGCTGCTTGCCACACGCCTCGCAGGCCTGTTGCATCGCCTCACGGAGGGCGAGATTACAGGAAACTCCGCCAGATACGGTGATGAGCTTCTCGCCTGCCTGGTTTGCGGCTTTCATCGTCTTGTGAACGAGGATGTCGATGACCGCCTGTTGGAACGACGCGCACAAGTCGGGGACGGCATCTTGCGGTGCTTGCCCTGTATCCGGACTTAGCTTTTGTAGCTGGTAGAGCACGGCGGTTTTTAATCCTGAAAAGGAAAAGCCGAGGCCATCTTTGATCATGGAACGTGGAAATTGGAAGGCCGTGGCAGAGCCTTGACGCGCCTGTTTTTCTATCTCTGGGCCACCAGGGTAGGGCAGGCCCAGCATTTTCCCGACCTTGTCGTAGGCCTCGCCAGCGGCGTCGTCACGGGTGCTGCCGAGTAGCTCGTAATGACGAAATGCCTTCATGTGGATGAGCATCGTATGTCCTCCTGAAACGATGAGGGCGAGGTTGGACTCAATCTTTGCCGAAGACAAAAAGGGTGAAAGCAGGTGACCCTCCATGTGATTGACTGAGATGAAGGGTTTGCCTGTGGCGATGGAGAGAGCTTTGGCAGTGGTGTTTCCCACTAGCAGAGAAGAGGCAAGACCGGGGCCGGCGGTGGCTCCAAAGGCATCGATATCGTCGATATTGAGATCGGCATTTTTGAGCGCCAAATCAATCAATGGTCTTAGGTGTAAAGAGTGGTTTCTACTCGCCAATTCAGGCACAACGCCACCGAACTCGCGGTGAATATCGATTTGAGACGAAATTTCTGATGAGAGAATATGGCTCTGCTCGCCATCATAGCGCAGGATTGCCACAGCGGTTTCATCGCAGCTGGACTCGATGGCTAGAATCGTCGTCGTCATGGGCTAGTTTTTAGACCGTATTTTACGGATGCACAGGATTTTTTAGCCTTGGGTGGCGGTATTGCAACGCCTTTGACATTTACAAATAGGAGCTACTTTGGCAGAACCCGCGCCATGTCCGAGCTTCCCAAGGCCTACGAACCCCAAGCAGTTGAAAAAAAATGGTATGCTGCGTGGCTTGAACACAGCTGCTTCCATGCTGATGAAACATCAGAAAAGGAGGCGTATTCGATCGTTATCCCGCCGCCCAACGTCACCGGTATCCTGCACCTGGGCCATGTTTTAAATAACACCATCCAGGATATATTGTGCAGACGTGCCCGCCAGCAAGGCAAGGAGGTGCTTTGGCTGCCGGGTACCGATCATGCCGGTATTGCTACCCAGGCGAAGGTGGAGCGAGAGCTTCGGGAAAAAGAAGGCAAGACACGCCGTGATCTTGGTCGCGAGGCATTTTTGGAGCGAGTCTGGGACTGGAAAGAAAAGCATGGTGGCATTATCATTCAACAGCTGAAGCGTTTGGGTTGTTCATGTGATTGGGATCGAGAGCGCTTTACCATGGATGATGATTATTCGGCTGAGGTTGGCCGTGTCTTTACTGAGCTCTTTCATGAGGGACTTATTTACCGTGGCAAGAGGATGGTTAACTGGTGCCCGGTATCACTTACCGCACTATCCGATGAGGAGGTGATCATGCAGCCTCAAAAATCGAAGCTCTACTACATGAAATATGAGCTGGTGGATTCTCCTGGAGAGTTTCTTGAGATTTCAACCACCCGTCCGGAAACCTTGATGGGGGATACGGCTGTCGCAGTTAACCCGAAAGATGAGCGTTTCGAGCACCTGATTGGCAAAAAAGTGCGTCGGCCCTTTCCTGTGGCTGAGATTGAAATCATCGCTGATGATCATGTTGACGTGGAGTTCGGCACAGGGGCGCTAAAAATCACTCCTGCCCATGATAAGGCCGACTTTGAGATCGGGCAGCGTCACGAGCTTGAAATCATTGATGTGCTTCATCCCGACGGCACCGTGAATTGTCCTGAGTGTCCAGACCTTGATGGTCTTGATCGTTTTGTGGCTCGTAAGAAGGCCGCTCAGAAACTTGAGGAGCTTGGCTTACTCATCCGCGTTGAGGAATATGACAATAACGTCGGCTTCTCTGAGCGTGCCCACGTACCGATCGAACCACGTATCTCGATGCAGTGGTTTCTTAAATACCCATGTGTGCAAGAAACCGCTGATGCTGTTGCAAGTGGTGATATCACTTACCGCCCTGCAAGGTGGGCGAAGACACACGCTAATTGGATGGAGAACATTCAAGACTGGTGCATCAGCCGCCAGCTCTGGTGGGGTCATCAGATTCCCGTCTGGTATCGCCAAGAGAAAGTAGGCGAGCTGCAGGCGGCAGAATCATTGGATGTTAGTGACCTCGAGGCAGGAGATATTTACGTAGGCGCAGAAGCGCCTGATGATGGGGGTAACTGGGTGCGTGACGAGGACGTCATGGACACATGGTTTAGTTCATGGTTGTGGCCATTTTCTACCATGGACGAGGCTACTCGGGCGAAGTTTTATCCGACGACGGATCTGGTGACTGGGCCAGATATTATTTTCTTCTGGGTTGCGCGCATGATTATGGCCGGCTACCGATTTGAGCAGCAGCTGCCTTTCAAAAACGTCTTTTTCACATCAATCATCCGTGACCTCGAGGGCCGTAAGATGAGTAAGTCCTTAGGTAACTCGCCTGACCCAGTTGACCTGATGGATCAGTATGGTGCTGATGGGCTTCGCTTTGGATTAATGCGCACCGCACCCGTGGGAACTGATGTCAGGTTTGACGAGCAGCTCGTTGCGGAAGGAAGAAACTTTGCCAACAAGCTTTATAACGCATGCCGATTCCGTCAGATGGCGAGCGGCTCTGAAGTGTCTGAGGACGGCAGCATGCCGAGCGAGGGTCTACGTCCCTACCACCTTGATATCGCCTGCAAGCTTGATGCGCTCTCAATCAATCTCGCCAAGTCTTATGCCGACTACCGTTTCAATGACGTTGGACAGCAGCTGTACGATTTTCTCTGGAGTGAGTTTTGTGACAAATTTCTTGAGGCGGTAAAAGGAGATCTGCGCGACGCGGCTACTGCTGAAGCACGTGAGGTAACACTTGCCGTTTTTGATGCGGTGATGAGCCGTTACCTTCAGTTGCTGCACCCATACATGCCGCACATTACCGAAGAGCTCTCTGTGCGCATGGCTTATGTGGCTGAGGGCGATTTCATCATGCAGAAGGTGTATCCAGCGGAACCACTTGTTGCAGGTGATGCTGAGGCCTCATCGAAGGCAGACGCAGTTTATACAACGGCAGGGCGCATGCGTAACCTGAAGGCTGAATACAATGTAGCCACCCGTAAGGATGTAAAATTCATCATCATCAAATCGAAATCATGGCTGGCTGAGGAGACCGATGTTCTCGGGCTTTTGGCTGGGGGTGATGTGGAGATTTTGGATAGCTATGACGCCGCTAAAGGGACACCTGCTGCGGTCACCGATGTCGGTGAGGTCTACATGCCTCTTGAGGGGCTCATTGATGTCGATGCTGAGAAAGCTCGCCTGGGCAAAGAGATCGCTAAGGTTGAGACCGAGGTGAAAAAATGTGATGGTAAGCTGAGCAATAAGGCCTTTGTCGACCGAGCGCCAACTGAGCTCGTTGACCGAGAAAAAGAACGCAGAGATGAGTGGGCGCAGAAGCTTAAGCAGCTTGAAGAAATGCGTGCATCGCTTGGCTAATATTAGAGATATGAGGGAGCTAGGATAAGCTGCTTGCCAGTAACACAGACTTTGCTACCTTAATATACGTTACCTTTACGATCTCTGTATCTTTATTGATATGCCAAAATTAGACACTATATCGGGCATTCCCGCCAAGGCCATTGAGCTCTTCGAGGCACTGGGATATCTTGATGTGTCAGATCTCAGGGACGCGGATGCAGAGAGTCTCGTTGCTGAGCTGGTCAAGGCTAACCATGTTCTCGAAATCATGCCAGACGATCCATCTGAGCCTAGTCTCAGGAAATGGCTAAAGCTGGTTAATGAGCACGATGAATCTGCAGGGAAAGCTACTTGCAAGAAAGCCCCAAAGAAAAATAGTGGTGAGGGGCAGGGTGTTCAAAGCGGTGATTCGGAAGCTGGAACGAGTGAAAAGCAAAAGGCAGCTCAAAAAAAGCCAGCCCCAAAAAAACCAGCCAAGCGAGAACTTGTCAACTTTGAGAAGGACACGGACATGATGCAAATGCTGAGCTTGTCTCCGGTGGCGGAGCCGCTTGATCCACTGCTCATGGCTGATGAGGACCTCTCGATGGATGACATCACCGATGGAATATTACTCAATCAGTGTGAGGATGATGTGAAAATTAACATCATGACAACCCTTGGCCGGGCTGACTCACTATTTCGCAAAGATGAGGTTGCACGTGCGGGGCTGAACTCTTCTCGTATTCGGAATTTTGATGATTTAGACTCAAGGGTTCAGTATGTAAAACCGCTTGACCGAGGGCCACAGAAAGAGGCCGTGACCTTATCCGAGGAATTAAATCAAGGCATTGACTCGAGGTCTCGAAAATTCATCAAAGGTGTCTTTCACCCTCAAGTGAAGACAGTTCGTTTTGCGGCGGTGACGGCCATCCTCTTTGTTGCGATCTTAGTTGTTAATATATCATCTTTGCTGGGCTTGTTTCTCTACAGAACTAACTTAGAGGTAGGCATGGTCGTAGGGTGGGTGATGGGTTTGTTATTATTGCTTGTGATTACGGCAGCCTCTTATGTTTATTTTGGCACTAGGGCGCGTTGTGTTGTTTGTCGACAACCTCCCTTAATGCCTAAAAAATGCATTAAGCACAAAAAGGCCCATCACGTAAAAGGCATCGGCTATATCTTGCCAACGGCTCTGCAGCTTCTTATTTATAAGTGGTTTTACTGCACTTACTGTGGCACCGCGTTACGCTTGAAAAAATAGCGGCGATGATGTGATAAAGAGAGTGGTGCTGCTACTCTCTAAGTCGGCTATCAATCATGATCGTAACCGGCCCATCGTTGACTAAGCTCACCTGCATATCGGCACCAAATTCACCCGAGGCACAGGCTTTGCAGGTTTCATCTTGTGCTGTCTTGAGAAATGCCTGGTAGAGGGGGATCGCCGTTTCTGGCCGAGCCGCTTTAATGAACGATGGCCTATTTCCCTTCCTGGTGCTGGCATGGAGCGTAAACTGGCTGACAACGAGTAACTCTCCATCAATGTCTCGGAGACATTTGTTCATTTTCCCGTGATCATCAGGAAAGATTCTCATGCGGGTCATCTTGCCCACCAGCCAGTCAATATCCTCTTGGGTATCTCCCTCAATGATGCCAAGCAGGATCAAGAGGCCTGGGCCAATCTGAGCTGAGACTTTTCCCTCAATACGCACACTGGCTTCTGAGACCCGTTGGATAATGATGCGCATGATGGTTTAGCTGATGAAAATCCGTTTTTCTCTCCGTCTGAGGAACCTGCCACCCGACAAATTGATTTTCGCGATCGCGGGATCAGTGACCAGACTATTACATCTAGCCAGAAGCTCCTGTGTGATGTCGGAAACGCTGTGTGCTTTCAGATAGGTATGGATGGCACTCGACCGCAGAGCGGGGGAGAGCTTGGCTATTTTTGGGAGAAACAAGCGGCCCTGAGGATCATACAGCTGCATTGATTCTAAGATGCTTGCAATGGCCTGCTGCTGTGCTTGTGAAGCCACAGCGGCCTTCAAAATAGCAGGGCGGATCTCACGACCCAAGATATCATTAAGCAGCGGGATGGCCTCGAGACGGAGCCGGTTGCGCGTTGTAATGCCCTCAGCATTACTGGCGTCATCACGGAATGCGATTTTGTGAGCTGCCAAGTAGTTATTGATGTCCTCTCGGGTTGTTTTGAGTAGTGGGCGCAGTAGCTGAAGTTCCTTGCCATTGACCTGATGGGTGGTGCTGAAATGCATGCCCTTTAAGCCGTAAGATCCTCTTAGCAGGTTAAATAAAACCGTCTCAGCCTGATCATCGGCATGGTGTGCGAGTAGGACGCGGCTGCAGCGGTATGTCCGTGCACAGTCAGCAAAGAACTGATGCCGGGCATTGCGGGCCTCCAACTCCATGCTGCCTCCGTTTTGCAGCATAAGCTCTGGCACATTGACTCGCCCCGTTTCGCTCAGCAGCTCATATTTTTTAGCAAGTCTGCGCACTAGTGCGGCATCCTGTCCTGAGGCGCGGCCACGTAAGCTGTGATTGAGATGGCACAGCACCAGGTTCCGGTAGCCGGCGTCCAGCAGTAGGTGTAGCAGCGCTACAGAGTCCCGCCCCCCAGAGATACCAAGTAGATAGCGCCGTTTTTTTGACTGCGCTAGAAAATCGGCATGGAGGGATGGGCTCACGCAGGAGAAATTAATCAATACACAGCGCTTTGTCGAGCCGTCCTCGCAACCTCTATTCTTGGACTTGCCACCGAGATTTTCTGTGATAAATAAACTGCAGTCCTGCCCACCTAGGGTCAAGGCCGCTGTAGCTCAGGGGTAGAGCAATTCACTCGTAATGAATAGGTCGTCGGTTCAATTCCGACCAGCGGCTCCATTATAATTAATGGTTTATGATGCGGTTCCTGTAGTTCGATTCAGTTGTGGGGACATTCCCACGCCGATAACGCGGCCCCAATGAGTGTATCGAACTTCTTTTGAGTCTCGTCTAATTTCATTGTAGGTAAAGCCACCAGCAAGGGTCAGGGACTGTTGAAGGGTGCCTAGGCTCGTTTGATGCGAAGATTAGCCTTGATTTCAGTTAGGGGCTCAGGTTATATGTTAGATGTTGCCCGCCCATGAAATTGTCACCTAACCCAATAAGTATGTGAGCGATGCTTATTACATAGCGATTTTCATTATCATGGTAGTCATGTTCTTGGGTGTGGTCTTTGGCGATTAGCCTTTAGCCACCCTGTGGTTTGCTCCCTAGCTTTGGCGACTTCTTTAAGAGCTTTATATCAGGCTTCGGTATCAGGCTTCGATGTGGGCATGCATGTTTCTAGTCGTGCTTATGGCGAGAAGGGCACACTCTGCGATATCTTGATCGTTAGCTCTTATTGTCTGGTGATATTAAAAGCGATGCTGACTCGCGTGGTTGTGGATTCGGTTGGTGCTTTGATCTCTATGCGGGATGTGTTGATGCCGCCCTGAGTCATCAATAGCTCACGCACCCCGCGAGCTCTATCTTCAGCCAGCTTGAGCAGGTCAGCTTGTGTCACATGGAAGGATTTGCGATCTGCTGCTTCCATCTCTTTACGATCTGGTAAAAAGCCTGGGGCCTGCTCTTTTTTTGACAGGCCTTTGTGGAGTTTTTTAATAGCGCCCTTGCGGTCCTCTCCCTTGGCGATGAGCGCGGCGACGCTTTGTTCAAAACGCAGTTCGCTCAGTGCTTGAGCGTCTTCTTTGGGTGAGAACGAGGGGCTTAGCTGAATCGTTAAACCTGGGCGAGACTCCATAATCTGGGCGAGTTTGGTAAGCATGTTGGCAGCACTCTTGGGGGGGCTTGTTTGGCCGGCTTCAAATTCGATAAAGTCCTGCTTCACGCCATCACCATCGGGGAAGAGTCCGCTCAATACGCTTAAGGGCGCAGTAGCGATCTTGGTGATCACATTATGGAGGGCATAGGTAATCATGCTGCCATAAGAAAACTTGGGATGATTGATGTCGCCGCTCACGGGAATATCGAGGGCGACCATGCCATCTGAATCTTTGAGGATTGCAATAGCGAGTTTTAAGGGGAGGTGAGGTGCATCCGAGTCCTGTACTCGTGGGCCGAATTCCATCTGTTCAATTTCTAATCCGCTGGAGCCTTCAATGAGGCCGTTATCCATGTGATAATTTAATTGTGCCTTCACTCCGCCGCCGGTCGGGGCGTGGCCGAGCACAGCTACGCTATAGCCAGCAAAGGAGGGTATGCTCACGCCATCCGCGGAAATCTTCAAGTGGGTTGATTTAAAAGGCTTCGCGGGTAACATTCTGCCTTTGATTTGTAAGTGTCCTGATGCACTGCCAGCAAGGCTCATCGCGAGATCCAGTTCGAGGACTTGTTCTGCTGGACTCACATAAGGTCCCATCGTCATGGCGATATCCCTGATCTCAAGATCGACCGGAGGTTGGACGGACTCGTCCCTGATGTGAACCGTGCTATTGCTGATGGAGCATCTTCGCAAGTTCATGGCAAAGGCATTTGCCCACGTCTTGGCATTGTGCTCGTTACTGTTTAGTTTCTGGAACAGCTCAGCTGCTTTAGCAATAGCCTCGCCGATGTCTTTGTGTGCAGCGACTAGCCCCAATTGAGTTTTCTTACTCCGCGTATTCTGCCCAGGGCGCTGAAGTTGCTTATCAGAAAAACTATCACTCGATGGCTGCGGGGAAGCCTTTTCGACCAACTTGATTTGGCCCTCGCCGTCTCGAACCAGTAACAGTGAAGCAGCATCGACAGTGAGAGAATCGAGGCGCATAGATTGACCTACCAAATCAAAGCAAAACCCATCCATGCTGAGTGCGTTGATACGATAAGGCGGCTGTTCATTACCAGGCGTCTGCAGACTGAAGTCTTGAAGGGCTAGTTTGCCGTTGGTTATTCCTAGCTCAGGTGTCACGGCAAGCGGGCGAAATCTGTAGTCAAAGGACACATCTATGACGCCACTGGCGATCTCTGCGTTAACCATCGTGCTGCCGAAACGGGAAAAATCAGGAAGTTTCAGCGACTTTAGTGAGACACTGCCGATCGAGCTTAGTGGGTCGAGGCGCAATGAGCCAGTGATCTCCAATTGTTCACCAGCGGTGGTGGCGAGGCTGAAGCGGTAGGGGTTGTCATTATGGGCATCGGTGCTTAGGTCCTTCATGACAAAGGAAATATCTTTGGCCTCGCGTTCAAAGCTGTGGTCGGCTGTCTCGGCCTGTAACTGGAGGCCAGCATTGCGAACTTCGAGCTGTCCTATTAACAGTGAGGGGATGACAAAGGGTTCGGAAGGATCTTTGGCAGGGGATTGCTGCTTTGAGCCAAAAAGGGAGGCGAGGTTGAGTTGGCCAGATTGACTGATATGCAAATCACAGTGCGGCTGATCCAAAATGAGTTCATGCACCACATAGCAATCACTGAAAAACGAGCTTGGCTGCAGATGAACTCTGAATTGGGCAAATGATGCGGCGACCTTGCCGTCGCTTGTCGTGCCCGT
>DBBL01000116.1 GCA_002292185.1 Akkermansiaceae bacterium UBA985
ATGCCCTTGTCCCAGGGAATGTTAGGCAGTAGTTCCAGAGACTCTAGAGGCTCTGATTTAATATCAACCGTGGTGCTGGCCTGGGAGAGAGTTTCAGGCTGAGCAAGGTCATGCTCTTTGGTGTGTTTCCAGAAGGGGGTGAATACCTGGAAAGGGTTGCCCGACTTGTTTTTGATGATGTGCGGATCGAGTAATAAGGATCCGTTGGTGCTGTGGGTTTCGATGCCAGAGGCTTGCAGGGCTTGTTTGATGGCGGTGTCACGTTTGACATAGGCGGGCTCGTAACAACGGTTCCAGCAGACTGCCTGGGCATCTGAGCTAGCGATGATTTGCTGTAAGGTGGTAAGCGGGTCCTTGCTGCTGCGGATCACCAGTCGGTTGCCATGCTCTCGGAGCTGGCTGTCGAGGTCTTGTAGGGCGTGGTGCAGCCACCAGTTCGATGCGCCGCCTCGTTGCCAGACGCCATCATTGCTGGGTGCATGGATGTAGAGGGCAATGATCGGGCCTCCCTTGCGGATTGCCCAGTTCCATGCTGGGTTATCATCAATTCTGAGGTCGCGTCTGAACCATACGATGGTGGGTTTAGCTGGCATGTTTTCCTAGGTGTATTTTTTGTGAATCAGAGCGATGATGCGTAGCCGTGTGTATCTGAGATTGATGATGCACGGGGCGTTGGCGAGGATGGCATAGATGATAATGATGCTGCTAGCCGGGGAGGGCGTCCAGATGATAAACAGGCTGATGGCGAGTATTTGAATCCAGTGGGAGAGCTCGCCGCGCCGGGTTTCGCAGACAAAGGTTTGTAGGTAGTCGTGATCGGTTGATTCGAGTTTGCCTTTGGCAAAACCTTTAAACCAGGGTGCGGCATCTGGGAGCAGATTTTTCCAATAACGGACGAGGAATAACTTCTCATGAAAAAAGTTTTCATAACCCGCGCTGTCGTGTGTTGGTTTGGGCGGCAGGGGACGGACAAACATTCCAGCCGGTAGGCAGGTGCTGGCCCAGGCGATGGCCAGGTGACATAGCGGGATGCCAATGATGTTGATCACAGCGATCCAGAAGTTGGGTAATTCAATCCACATGTTATTGTACTGCGCGCCCTTTCCAGTTGGTGGTTTTGCCGCGTTTTTTGTCGATGAGCGCGCTGAAGAATAAGGTCTGATAGAACAATAAGCTGAGCGGAAAAAAGAGCGCGTTCCAGGCGGAAAAGGTGCCCGCCAGCTTGAAGGCACGCAGGGATTGGCAGGCGTAAATGAGGTAGGCTAGAGCGGTAACCAGGACAAAGGGATCTGAGGCGTATGAAGTGAAGCTTAGAATCAGGCAGACGATGGTCAGCATCATGCCGCTGATCCAGAGCGAGGAAAGCAAGAGCGCGCGTGGAGCGGTATGAGCGGCTCCGCTGGTGAAGCCTTTTTTCCAGCTGCTCCATAACTCGCCGATGCCATTGGGGAACATGCGCATATGGATCAGGCCTTTGCCGAGATAGCATGAGCACGGGATGCCGAGCTGTTTAAATTGGCGTGCGAGGTGGAAGTTCTCCAAGGCTTTGTCTTTGACGGTTTCGTGTCCCTTGACCTGTTGGTAGTGCTTTTGTGAGATCAGCAGGCATTGGCCAAAGAGGGCGGCATTATCAGTGGCGGATTTGCCAATACCGAAGGCGTTTACACCGGCAAGCATGAGCACGTTGAAGTAGGCAGAGAGCTGCTCGTAGGGGTGTTTGATGACATGATGTGGGCAGATAGAGTGAACCTGATCTGAGCCGGCGCAGACTTGGCTCAATGCATGCAAGGCGGATGGCTCAAGGATGAGGTCGGCATCAAGGAAGAGCAGCCAATCTCCCGTGGCAGAATTCGTAGTATTTGTAGCATTCGCAGTATTCGCAGCATTGGCAGCATGGGCACCCTGTTGGCATGCCCAGGGTTTACCCATCCAGCCATCGGGCAGGGCTTCGACATCAATGACACGGGCGCCAAGTTTGGTCGCGACACTGGCGGTGTTGTCAGTGGATCCATCATTGACGACGATGGTCTCGAGGGGCTGTGACGATTGTTGCTGGATTGATTCCAGTAGTCTGGCGATGTTGGCCTCCTCGTTGCGGGCAGGGATGATGATGGAGATCGCCGCTGAGGCTTTTCCGGGTTTTTCTGCCGGCGGCAAGGAAGACAGGAAGCGTGGGCGTCCGAGAAGAAACCAGATGGCAGGGGCAAAAAGGATGGCCATTACCGGCATGACAAGCATGGCGGACATGGGCTCAGCTCACGGGGTGGCGTTTGATGATGCGGTCGGCACATTGCTGGCCAGAGAGCACGACCATGGGCATGCCGCCGCCGGGGTTGGTACTGCCACCGGTGAAGTAGAGGTTTTTATAGCGAGTGCTGGTCTTGGGTGCTTTGAAGCCGTAGTTCAATTTCCAATCGGTGACGACACCATAGATAGATCCTCTATTAGACCGATACATGCGCTCAATGTCGACGGGGGTGAGTAGGTCTTCAACGACGATGCTCTCTCTAAGACCCTTCAGGCCGCAGCGTTCCATCTTATCAATGCACCTGTCCTTGAGGGCAACGTAGTCTTCGTGGGTGATGTCGGAGCCTTCCTCCAGAGGCGGGATGTGCGGCAGGATCTTGATGTTGTCACAACCCTCGGGGGCTTTGCTGGGATCGGTGCGTGTGGGAGCAACGACGTAAAGGGTGGGGTCCTGAGGTAATTGCTTTTTATGAAAGACGGTATCGAAGTGCTTGTGCTGGTCTTCGGAGTAGAAAAAGTTGTGATGTGCCAGCTGGGGGAAGATTTTGTCGGTGCCGATGTGAAGCACGATACCAGAGCATGCAGGAGCGAATTTTTCCAGCTTGCGGGTGAAGGAGATCGGTTCGTTAAGAAGTTTTTTGTAGGCTGGGATCACCTCCATATTACTGACGATGATGTCACTGGCATGCACGGTGCCGTCTGTCATGCGGATGCCTGTGACCCGCTTGCCCGACTTTTCAATCGCTTCAACATCGGCATTCAGGTGGATGGGGATGCCCATTTCCTCCATGAGTTTGCCGAGCCCTTTAGCGAGGTTATACATGCCGCCACGGACATACCACAATCCATAGTCGAACTGGATCATGGGCATGAGGTTCATGTATCCTGGTGAATCCATCGCCGATGAGCCGACATACTTGATGAAGTATTCAAAGATCATCCGGAGTTGCGGGTCACTGAGTCGTTGGTGAATGGACTCAGACATGGTGTTCTTGTAATCGATCTTGCCGCCTAACAGTTTGAGTTTGTAATAGCTGATGAATTCCCAGAGGTTGTCGAGCCCCTTGTCAAAATAGCCATCATTGACGATGTCGTATTGCTCTCTGCCGTAGGTGAGGAAGGCTTTGAATTCACGCCAGTGAGCTTCTGGGTCGCCGGGTAGTTTATCGAGCTCACGACGCATCAGGTCTTCTTCTTGGTAAAGGTCGATGGTGGGTTTGTTCTCAAATAAATTGCGCCAGTGCGGGGTGACGGCATCAAGTTGAACGTAGTCGTCCATTTTTTTACCAGCACGCTCAAAGAGGTCTTGGAAGAATTGTGGTAGGGTGAAGATGGATGGGCCTAGGTCAAAGGTGAAGCCGTCTTTTTCCATGACGTTGAGCTTGCCGCCGATCTGGCTGTTTTTCTCAAAAACTTCGACATCATAACCGGCTGCCTTGAGGGAAATAGCTGCGGAGATACCTCCAAGGCCAGCGCCTATGACGGTTACACGATGAGATGACATGCCGAGATCATTCCATGGAATAACCGCTTGTCAACTGCTCTGACGGGATTAGTGTCAGCATCAATAATTGATGATAGCGCAAGCCAGTCAGACTGAGGATTTAACGTCCCTAATGGAGCAGCAACGGGCTTATTTTGCCTCGGGTGTCACACGCGATTTTTCATTTCGAAAGCGCTCGCTCGATCGACTAGAGCAGGTCTTGATTAGTCATCGTGATGCGCTGCTTGAGGCCTTAGCGCGTGATTTGGGGAAGCCCGATGTAGAGGCCTATCTTGCGGAGTATTATTTTCTACTGCAGGAATTGAGGCTGATCCGTAAGTCTTCTGTGAAATGGTTGAAAACGAGGCGGGTGAAAAGCCCGGTCTATTTTTTGCCATGCCGGTCTGAGCTTAGACGGGACCCATTCGGCATGGTGCTTATCGTGGCACCGTGGAACTACCCGATGCAGCTTTCTCTTAGTCCTCTGATCGCTGCGGTAGCTGCTGGTAATACGGTGGTGCTGAAACCTTCGGAGATGGCTCCAGCGTGTGAGCAGCTACTGGCTAAGATGATTGCTGAGGCATTTGCGCCCGAGCATGTCGCGGTGGTCACAGGTGACGGCCATGTTGCCAATGATCTGACGGATCGGGAGTTTGATTTTGTGTTTTTCACCGGCAGCACTCATGTCGGTAAAATCGTCGCGGCTAAGGCTGCGAAGAATCTCACCCCCAACATCATGGAGCTGGGTGGTAAGTGCCCGTGTGTTGTTGATGCCAGTGCTAAGGTGGATGTTGCTGCCCAGCGGATCCTTACGGGTAAGTTTTTTAATGGTGGTCAGACTTGTTTTGCTCCGGACTATGCGGTCGTTGCAGCAGAGGTGAAGGACGCTCTGGTGGAAGCGATGAAAGAGAAGCTCTCAACGATTCCTTGGAGTGAGGAAATGGCTCATGTCATCAATGAGCGGCACTACGCGCGTCTTGAAAATCTCATTCCTAATGGGGCACTGAAATTCGGTGAGGATGACCGAGAAAGCTTGCGCTTGGCGCCTCGGCTTTTGCCGGAGGTGGATTGGAATACGGAGGTGATGCAGGAAGAGATTTTTGGTCCGCTATTGCCTGTGTTAAGTTATTCTGATTATGAGGATTTGTTGGCTCACTTGAGGCAATACGACTCGCCGCTTGCCTTGTATATTTTCAGTGAGGATGCGGTGATGAAGCAGCGGTTGATGAATGACGTCCGATCTGGAGGTGTGTGCATCAATGACACCATGAAGCAGGGCTCAAGTCT
>DBBL01000065.1 GCA_002292185.1 Akkermansiaceae bacterium UBA985
ATCTGCCAAGGTGAACGCAAGATGTTTGATGATAACAAGATGCTTGGCAATTTCCGCCTAGATGGAATCGATGCTGCACCACGAGGAACACCTCAGATTGAAGTTACTTTCGACATTGATGCTAATGGTATCCTGCATGTTTCAGCTAAGGATAAAAATTCCGGTAAGGAGCAGAAGATCTCTATTGAGGGCTCGAGTGGGCTATCTGAAGAAGAGATTGAAAAGGCTAAGCTTGATGCTGAAGCTCATGCTGAGGAAGATAAGAAGCGTGCTGAAGGTGTTGAGGTCAAAAACAACGCAGAGAATCTTGTCCACCAAGTTGAAAAACAGCTCGACGAACTCGGAGAGCAACTGCCTGCTGAACTCAAGTCTGGTATCGAAGCTAAAGTTGAAGCTGTAAAAGAGGCGTTAAAAGCTGATGACCTTGATGTTATCAAGTCAGCCACTGGCGAGCTTGAGGCATCCCTTCAGGAGTTAGCCCAGGCAGCACAGGCTGCTGGTGCTGCAGCAGGAGGAGGAGCAGGAGCTGAGGGCGCCCCTATGCCAGACATGGATGGTGGCTCAGATGAGTCTGAATCTTCAGAACCTAAACAAGCTAAAGGCAAGGTTGTAGACGCCGAAGTCGTCGAGGACTAATCCATTAACATTCTCAGATCTATCTGGTCTTATAGGCCAGCTAGATCTTTTTCTTGAAATAAACAAAACAAACTAAAACGAACCAATAAAACTATGGCTACCATAACACCTATCGGACAGCGCGTCCTCGTGAAGCGACTTGAAGCCGAAGAACTAAGTGCTGGAGGAATTGTCCTGCCAGATACAGCAAAAGAAAAACCACAGGAGGCAGAAGTCGTCTCCCTCGGAACTGGCGGTAAAGACGAAGATGGCAAAGCTATCGAGTTCGCCGTCAAAGCAGGGGACACCGTCCTCATTTCCAAGTATGGAGGAACTGATGTCAAAGTCGACGGCCAGGATTTACTGATCGTTTCTGAGTCTGACATCCTCGGTATTGTGAGCTAACAAAAATTTAAAAAACAACTAATACAACTAAAAATAATATGGCTAAACAACTACAATTCGACGAAGCAGCCCGCCACGCACTCTTGCGCGGTGTGGAGAAGCTTGCCGCTGCCGTTAAGGCAACACTCGGGCCCTCAGGCCGTAACGTCATTCTCGACAAAAAATTCGGTTCCCCAACAATCACCAAAGACGGTGTCTCTGTTGCCAAGGAGATCGAACTTGAAGATCCCTATGAAAATATGGGTGCTCAACTTATCCGTGAAGTTTCCAGTAAAACATCAGATATTGCTGGTGACGGAACCACGACTGCTACTGTTCTTGCAGAAGCGATCTACAAAGAAGGTCTACGTAACGTAACTGCTGGTGCTAACCCAATCTCACTTCAGCGCGGTATCATGAAAGCATCTGAAGCCATTGTTGCTGAGCTTCATGCAATCTCTAAAGAAGTTTCTGACACATCTGAAATTGCTCAGGTTGCCACTGTTTCGGCTAACTGGGACACAGAAATTGGAAATATCATTGCTGAGGCGATGGACAAGGTCGGCAAAGACGGAACCATTACCGTTGAAGAAGCTAAGGGAATTGAAACTACACTCGACGTTGTTGAGGGTATGCAATTCGATAAAGGCTATCTTAGCCCTTACTTCGTTACGGACCCTGAGGCTATGGAAGCATCTTTGGATGACGCACTTATTCTTATCAATGAGAAAAAGATTAGCTCACTGAAGGACCTTTTGCCACTTCTCGAAAAGGCAGCCAAGACAGGCAAGCCACTTCTGATCATTGCTGAAGATGTTGACGGTGAAGCCCTCGCGGCCCTCGTAGTCAACAAACTCCGCGGAACCCTCAACGTAGCCGCTGTCAAGGCACCTGGATTTGGTGACCGCCGCAAGGCTATGCTCGAAGACATTGCCATCCTCACAGGTGGTAAGGTGATTACCGAGGATCTCGGCATCAAGCTTGAGAATGTAGAGCTCGAAGATCTTGGTTCTGCTAAGCGTATTACCATCACTAAAGATGCTACGACGATTGTGGAGGGCGAAGGTGGTAGCGAAGCTATTACCGGACGTGTAAACCAGATCCGTAAGCAGATCGAGGACACATCATCGGATTACGATCGTGAGAAGCTCCAAGAGCGTCTTGCTAAGCTTGCTGGAGGTGTAGCCGTCATCAACGTTGGTGCTGCTACTGAGACAGAAATGAAGGAGAAGAAAGCTCGCGTTGAAGATGCTCTTCACGCTACGCGTGCAGCTGTCGAAGAAGGTATCGTTCCCGGAGGTGGAACTGCTCTGATTCGCGCCCAGGCTAACATCACCAACCTTGGCCTCGCCGGTGACGAAGAGACAGGTGCTGGTATCGTAGCCCGCGCTGTTGAAGCTCCACTTCGCCAACTCGCTGCTAACGCAGGTCTTGAAGGTGCGCTCATCGTTGAGCACGTTAAGAAGGCCTCAGGCAACGAAGGTTACAATGTTGCTACTGGCGAATACACTGACCTGATTAAGGATGGTGTCGTTGATCCTACCAAGGTGACCCGTACTGCGCTTCAGAATGCAGCGTCCATCTCAGGACTGCTCCTCACTACTGAGTGTGTTATCACCGATATTCCTGAAAAGGAAGAGGCTGATGCCGGCGGTCATGACCACGGTATGGGCGGCATGGGTGGTATGGGCGGCATGATGTAGAGCTACGACCTATAAAATTCAAACTCCGGTTGCCAAATGGTAGCCGGAGTTTTTTATGTTATGGGGCGAATGCCAAACGCGCTTGGGTGAGCGCGCTTACGAGAGATCGGAAAGAGGAAGGCGGACGCTAGGCGATGCCGCCAATTTCAACGTTGAGGTCATCACTGAGATCTTCAACTGCAGCGATAAGTTCTTGCTCATTGGTGCTGTCAGGGACGCAGACGGTTCCTGAGGCGTGAAAGATAGAATGTCCTGACATTGCAGCACTTTCTATGGAGGTGTTAAGCTCTTCAATATTGGCGCCAGCGCTGGAAATAGCTTCGGTCAGTTGGCTAACGATTCCAGGGCGGTCATTGCCAAAGATATCAAGGCGCAAGCAGCGGGTGTAGGGGTAGTCAGATAAATCACCTTGATCGTGTATCTGAACGGAGATGCCTTTCTCGGACAAGGAGTTGAGATTCTCTGTGAGTCGAGATAGTTTTTCTTCGCTACATTCTACTCGGACAATACCTGCAAACTGACCACCAAGTCTGGCCATCCGGCTTTCCAGCCAGTTGCCATCACATTGCGCAATAGTGTTGGAGATAAGCTTCATGACACCCGGGCGGTCATGGGCACAGATAGTAAGAACAAGAGAGTTGGCCATAATGAGTGATTGTGGTGCGAGTGATAGAGCTGCTTTTTTAAAGTATTACTCAACGATGACAGGAGTGCCTATTTGCGCGTTTTCATAGAACTTGCTGGCCATCTGTTCAGGCATGCGCACGCAGCCATGAGAAGCGGCATATCCTGGCAGAAAGCCGGTGTGCATTCCTATTCCGTGATTGAAGCGCATAAAGTTAGGCATCGGTGCGTGTATGGCGACCTCGTTTGGTCCTGGTTTGTCGATACGGAAGTCGGCATTGTTGTTGACCACTTCGTCGGTGATTTTGTTTTTGATGATGCCATAACAGGAGGACTCATGGTCGATGTCTTTTTCAGTGACCCGAAAAGTGCCTGCAGGTGTCGAATGCTTGTCATCACCCGACGAGATGGGTGCCATGGCAACAAGAACCTCACCCTTGTAAAAATAGGCTTTTTGTTCAGCGCGCACGATGCGGATTTTGGCAGCCCCAGGAACACCATCACCATCCCAGTAACCTTTAGGTTGGTAGGTGGGTGTTCCCTCGGAGACGGGCAGTCCGTTTTGAGGTCTATATCCAGAGAGATACTGATTTTTGCCCGACAAAGGGCTCATGGCCGACTGGTAGGGGATGCATTGACTGAGCAATACAGTTAATAGGCTAAGTATGGAGAAGTGTAATAAAGGTAGATATTTCATGAATTTGAATTATCAGTTAAATTAAAGGGAAATGGACTAACCACCAGTAACGCAAGAATTCCATTAGGTCAAGGTGTGATCATGCATGAGATATGGGGCCGTATTTGTGAATAGATGGGCTGCTGAGATGTGTGTAAAGAGTTGCCATTGAACTATCGTAATGTGTTTCTTGCTTGCGCAACGACTATTCAGTGGTTAATCAGCGCGTATATCCTGCTTTCTGAAAGACGAATCAACTTACCCTATGCCAAATTACGATTACCAGTGCAAAGAATGTGGTCACATTTTCGAGGTTTTCCAGAAAATGAGTGACCCCAAGTTGGAGGATTGTCCGCAGGAAAGCTGCTCTGGTAAGATTAAGCGTTTGCTGGGTACTGGGGCAGGTGTTATTTTTAAAGGCTCTGGCTTTTATCAGACTGATTACCGCAGTGAATCCTATAAGAAGGGGCAATCAAAAGAGAAGGATTCTGCACCTAAAACGGATTCTCATAAAGGCTCATCGGACTAATTCTAGTTCGGAGCCTCGTTTGTCTAGGTGGTCGTCCCGTCTTCCTCTGTGCTGAAACAGCGCATAACCGTATTGACCACGGCCTTGCCGCACTCTTCCTCATCAAGCAGGATATGATTCACTCCAGCTCGTTGTAGCTCAATGGCATCACTGCTGAACTTTGCCCTGGCAATAACGACAATGCTCGGGCAAATCTCGCGGACAATGGGAAGTGCGGAAATCACAACGTCCTTGAGAGGGAAGGTGAAGGCTACAGCACGCGCTCTTTGGATGTAAGCAAGTTCCCAGGTGATTCTGTGTCTGGCATCTGCAAATAGACACTTGGTGCCTGATTTGAGCAACCTTTTCACCGTCTGATCATTATTTTCGATGATGACAGAGCGGATATTATTTCGCCGTAGAGAGGCGTGTAGTTTTTGCCCCACCGGTCCATAACCACATATAATGACATGATCTTTAATATGATCGATTTTGCCCGGCATGCCGAGATCATGACGTGACTTCATTGATTTACTCTGAAGTCCCATCTTGTGGAGTTTTTTGGCCGCGGGCTGGGAGAATTTCATCAGTGATGGTACAAGTCCCATGGTGATAGCTGTGCAGGCAAGGAGGATTTGTTCAATGACGGGGTCGATCGCATCAAGCTCGGCAGCACGATTCAAGAGCACGATAGAGAATTCTCCGGTGCTTGAAAGGGCGGCTGCCGTGAGTAGCCAGTCACCGCTTCTTAATCCTGAAACTTTAGCGGCGATGGCTGCCGTGATGCCTTTGGCCACGATGGTTGCAATCGTGCCTATCAATATGAGGGCCCAATATTCTGACAGAGTTTGGAGATCGATAAGTAGGCCAATAGAGACAAAAAAGAGGGTGAGTAATAAGTCTTTGAATGGCAGCACATCAGCCAAGATCCGGTGGCTGTAGATGGAGTTGCTAACAACAACGCCTGCTACAAACGCCCCCAGTGCTGGGCTCAAGCCGAGTAAGCCGGCGATAACGGCAACGACAACACAGAGAGCAACAACGGCTACGGTAAAGAGCTCGCGGCTGCGGGTGTTGGCTACTGCGGCGAGCAGTTGGGGTACTCCGTATCGACTTAGTGTGATCATCGCGACGCAGAAAATAGAGGCCTTGCCCAATGCAAAGACAAGGGCTCCAGCACCACCTTCATCCTCATCCAGCAAGACCGGTAGTAGGACGATGAAGAAGATGACGGCGAGGTCTTGGAAGAGCGCTATGCCAAGTGCTACACGACCAGGCGGGCTATCAGGAGCACCCATATCTTGGAAGCACTTCATCGATACGGCAGTCGACGAGAGAGCGAATGCAAACCCAGCAACAATAGCTTGGTTCAGATCTAAGCCCCAATAATAGGCTGCTAAGGTGGCAACTAGAGCACTCAGAGAAACTTGAATACTACCACCGATGAGAGCTGGTCGCTTCAGGTTTTTGATTTCGCTGGCAGAGAACTCAATGCCTAAGGTGAAGAGCAACAAGATCACACCAATTTCAGATAGCGCATGGATGAGCTCTCCTGAATCGGCACCCGCCCAGCCAAGTATCCCGCTATTTGAGAGAGCAAGGCCACAGAGGAAATAACCAACAAGGAGAGACTGCTTCAGCCTTGTGAACAGCAGTGATATAAATACCACAGAGCCGAGGATCAGTGATAATAAGATGAAAAATGCGGGGACAGATTCCGCGGCTGCCAAAAAAACGGGCATACCCAATAAATAACCCAAGCGCATAAAAACTCCACATGAAAAAACATACAAAGCCTAAGAAATATGATCTTCAGTAGCCGCCGAAAATAAGCAACATTCTCCTTGCATTGGCCTATGACTGCCCGTAGTTTCCCCCGCACACCACTTGGTGTAATCATTTTATAATCGCGGGGTGGAGCAGCCAGGTAGCTCATCGGGCTCATAACCCGAAGGTCGNNTCGTAGGTTCAAATCCTACCCCCGTAACCAATTTGAAGCCCCGTAACTCAAGCAGTTTCGGGGCTTTTTTTACAGTTGCGGGGCTTTTTGCTTTTGAGAAAAAAGTAGTTTCAGGTCCGCTTAGAAATGAGATTTAGATGACAAGCTTTCACTTGTTGTCAGCGTTATCAAGCTGAGGTGATAAATCAGTGTGGTGATGAATCAGACGCCATTGACCTTCTTCACGGCGAAAAATATTGGTAGCGCGGTGACTAACCTCAACGGGTTTTCCAGCAGCGGTCATATTCTCACCGAGTTCAACACACACCGTGTATGCTATATCTCTTCCTGCGTGGACGATGAGATTCTTGCAGGTGATGCGGCCACCAAGTTTCATGGCAGCTTCTTTTTTGAATTGGGCACCCACTGCATCCCAACCGTCCATTCTTGCTCCAAACGGCCCTTGGTTACTGATGTCATCAGAGTGAGACCAGATGGCATTCATCGGTGCTAATTCACCTGTAAACATAGCATTAAGAGCCGCGTAGAATTGATCGTTAGCGGCCCGCACTTCGCGCTCATTATTTGATTTAGGTGTGATGTCTCGGCATATTCCGAGTATTCCGAGTGTGTTGCCATTCTGATCGACCCATGGTGTTTTTAGCGTATCGAGTAGTATATTTTCACCATCTGCATTGCTTACCCACTCTTCGTTACGTTTTGTCGCTTTGGAGGTGAGCATCTCCTGGTCTTTGGTGCGGAAAAATTTAGCCACATCTTCTGGAAAGAGCTCTAAATCTGTTTTGCCTATAAGCTCGTCCAAAGGCTTGCCGAGAAGCTCAGCCCAGGCCTGATTTCCGCCTCTATAAACACCATCAATATCCTTGTAGAAAATGATGTCAGGAATGGAGTTGATGATGGCCGCCGTATTTGCCACGGCATTGGCTAACTCTGTCGAATCATCGCTTTGGGTTTTATTGGGGGCCTCTGCGAGGCTGTGTGTGCAAGCTAAAATGAAAACGCTGAGCGGGAGAAATAATTTTGTCATGGTTGCTATGGGTAGAGATGGTCAGGTAAGCCTATCGGAATAAGCAATTTGTATATGGCGATTTGATGCTGATTCGTCAAGTAACTTACCCGATAGTGCATTCAACTTGCCTCGTTTAAACTGACCTTTTAGATGAAAGAACAATCAGCAAAGTCTATAATATTAACTAATATCAACCATCGATTAACAGCTTGCGTGGGGGTTGCAAACTGCAAGAATCATCATCTATGAAAGCCCTAGCTATTTTCCTGGTTGCGTTTATGCCACTGACTTCTTTTGCCAGAATTGGAGAAGATTATGCAGAGTGTGTTGCCAGGTATGGAGATGCTCAAAGAAAATGTGATGGAGAATACGGAGTGGAATATAGCCTGTTTGAAAAGAGCATCTATCAGATTCATGCTAAACTCTGGAATGGGAATGTGCACCAGATTGGCTACAGCAAGGATACCGCATTCACCGACCTAGAGATTTCCTACATACTTAAAGTCAATGGCGGTGACAATAAGTGGAAACGTTTAGACGATACACGCTGGGTGAACAAAAATAATGCACTGACTGCCATCAGGGAGGATGGTGGACTCATCACCATCTTCACTTCAAAATATGGCCACCATTACTGGGACAGTAAAAGAAAAGAAGATGAGGACAAAGAGTTAGCCAACCTCAAGGGTCTCTAGTTCTGGCTTGAATGTCCCAGTGGGAAGAGATGGAGCGCTAGGCTCCACGATCGCTTTGATCGCTGCAGCAGCGTGTGTTGCAAAATCTAAGAGCTAAGCTCATAGACAACGGTCTGCCGATATCCTGGCGGGCGGCAGTAGACAACTTTTTCAACCTGGGTGAGAAGGATTGAGAACTTTTCGTAATTATCCTCATCGCAATAATGGCGATAGTAAGCTTTTGATTTACTTGGCATGGAGTCCCAATGGCTTTTGGCCGCTTCACCTTCAATAACACGGGTTGTTCCAGATAGGTAGACCATCGATTCGAGTGATGGCGATGCAATCATCCATTCAGCGTAAGGGTTTTCTCTAAGATTTTTAATCTTTTGTGTATTCGGGGCGGTGACTGACATCACCGTTTCCATCGAGCTGTCCGCAACGATGTTCATCCAAGTCGCGTGAGGATGCCCACCATTGTCTGCCGTTGTGAGAACGGCATTTTTTGTGTCAGAGACCAGTAGGCTTGAAGCCTTCCAGAGGGCATCGTTTTTCGGCATGATCGAGGGGAGTAGAGGCGGGGTCTAGTGGCTTATTCTTGCGTGTCTGGATAGCTTCCAAATATTTTAACCAAAGAGCAGTGCTTCTCTAGTTCAAGAAGAGCGTCAGCGACCGGTTTGTCGGTGCAGTGGCCGGCAAGATCTACATAGAAAATATATTCCCAGTCCCGTTGTTTAGAGGGGCGAGATTCTATTTTGCTCATATTTACATTGAGTTTATCAAAAGCTTTGAGAGCGCTCACCAGTGAGCCTGGACGATCATGAATCGAGAACAGGATAGAGGTGCGATCGTTGCCCGTTGCAGGGCATGTTTTTTCACCGATAACAAGGAATCGGGTAGTGTTGGTTGCACGGTCTTGAATGGATTCCTCGATGACGTCGAGACCATTGAGTTCGGCAGCAAGTTTGCCCCCGAGAGCGGCTGCTCCAGAGGCTGTATTTTCATGAGCAAGCTGTGCAGCCTTGGTGGTAGACGAGACTTCGACAAGGTCGGCGTCAGGGAAGTTGCGCAGAATCCAATTGCGACATTGGCCAAAAACCTGAGGGTGGGAGTAGAGAGTTTTGATTTCAGCCCTGTCTATGGAAGACAACAGACAGTGATCGATGCGCAGAAGGATTTGTGCACAGATTTGTAAATGCGAGTCGACAAAAAGATCGAGTGTGTGGGAGACGGCGCCCTCCGTTGAGTTTTCGATGGGAACAACACCGTAGTGAGCCCTGCGACGTGCAACCTGATCAAACACTTCTGAAAAATTTGGCTGCGAAGAATAGGCAATAGAATGGCCGAATTTTTTAATCGCCGCCTGATGCGTCCATGTGCCCTCAGGTCCAAGATAGGCAACTGTGAGATTATCCTCAAGGGCAAGAGCTGCCGACATGATTTCTCGGTAAATAGCAACGATTGAACCATCAGGAAGACGGCCCTTATTCATTTTGGCCAGGCGCTTAAGNNACCGACCTCATGCACGAGGTCGGCTCGGTCTGAAAGTAGGTCGAGAAGTTGTTGATCGAGGTGGTCGATTTTTTTACGAATATCGTCTAGCGGCACTTTTTAGAGGATGTGGTGGTGTTGATGAGTCTATTGCTTTTCGTCGTCTTCGGTAGATGTCGTCTCAGGGGGCTCGTTGACTTTAGGTATGCCCGCAGAGCTGAGCGCTAGTTGCTGCTCAATATCTTCTGAAGTGGGTTCGTCGTTTTGATCTGAAATATCAGCATCTGATTCTGCGGCTTCAGGCTCAGGTTCTGGAAGCTTGATGGTGCGCAGTTCAGCTGAGTTGGGAAGTTCGTCTACTGATTTGACACCAAAATGCTCAAAGAAAAGATCCGTGGTGTCGTAGAGTAGGGGACGCCCAGGGAGCTCGGCACGGCCACCTATTTTGATGAGCTCACGGTCGAGTAGCTTCTGCAGCATGCCGTCACAGGAAACACCTCGAACAGCTTCGATTGAAGCTTTGGTAACAGGTTGGCGGTAAGCGATGATCGCCAATGTCTCCATCGCGGGCCCACTGAGGCGGCTGGGCTTCCTGTCTGGGAAGAGCTGACGCACAAAAGCAGCATAATCTGGATGGGTATAAATTTTCCAGCCCTTAGCACGTTCTGTGCAGAGAAAAGCGCGGCCAGAGGTCTCATATTGACGGTTGAGCTCTATGATGGCAGCGGTGACAAGATCATCATTGATGTCTGCTAATGCGGTAAGTTCCTCTGGTAAGTCCTTAGGTGTAGACTCGGGATCCTCATTGGAGTCTTTTTCGATTTCATTCTCTGCGGCGAGTGCGTCCTCAGCTTCGGCAACACGGGCCCGGATAATACGGGCGATTTCCGAGCTGGGTAGGGGTTGCTCGGAGGCGACGAGAAGGGCTTCGATAATGGCTGAAAGTTGCATAAGCGAATGCGTAGATTATGAGATTCGGAACAGATTGCAAGCCTGTGAAGGGGATTATCGCCCAAGTTTATTACCCTATTACGACGTGGGGCAAGTCATCTGACGCTGGCTTCAGGCGGCTGTCAGGGTGAAAAAACGCCCCTATCGGTGACAGGGGCGCAGGATATCAGGGTGAGTGATGAATAACACACCTAGTAGATAGGAGTATGGTCAGCTATCTTGCAGGAAGAATGATAACCGCGTTAGCTTCCACTCTGTAACGAAGGCCTGCTTTGCTACAGATGTACAAGAGCGCGGTTCCGAGAGGGATGTTGCTCAGTCTTAACTCGCTTACTTTAAGGCCGCCTATATCCTTGCCATTGTCCTTGCCATTGTCCTTGCCATTGCGGATCACAAAATTGACACCCTTGCGATTTTCATCTGGCTCGGGGTCGAATTCACGAGCGCGGAGGCGAAGAATATTAAGACATTCAGCAACCGTAAGGTCTTCAAAGTGGACTTCTGGTATAATGATTTTTTTGAGCTTATTATTGAGGTTTTGAACACTTTTCGCCATTTTGGAAGCAGGCGGCCCAGCGGGTGAGGCTTCGTTTTCAGCCCCGGTGTTGTTTTCTGCTTTAGAGGAAGCAAGCATGGAGATGCCTGCTAATAGAGTGATGATCTGTTTGATTTTCATTTTATCTATCATTAAAGAGTGCCCGGTACGAGGTGTAAAGCTACAATTAGCAAGTCGATGTGGTGAGCGTAGGCTGCCAGCTCGTATTTGCCTGGAATGAGGGACAACAAAAAAGCACCCCCGTCCATGACGGGAGTGCTTTGTAGATTGAGTTGTTCAGACCAACTTATTGAGCAGGTGCAGGAACGGCTGGGACTGCAGGAGCAGCTGGCACAACTTCCTTAACGGCGCCTTCTACAGCAGCCTCAACAGCATCAGCGCCTTTTTCGGCAGCAGCTTCTACAGCGGCTTTGGCATCGGCAGCGGCTTTTTCGGCAGCAGCTTTAGCATCAGCAGCGGCTTTTTCAGCAGCGGCCTTTTCGGCAGCAGCGGCTTCTTCAGCAGCTTTGGCTTCGGCGGCGGCAGCTTCTTCAGCAGCTTTGGCTTCAGCGGCGGCTTCTTCGGCTGCAGCCTCAACAGCAGCAGCGGCTTCGCCAGTTGCTTCTTCAGCTTTCTCACAAGAGGTGAAAACAGCAGCGGAAGCAGCGAGTGCGATAATGTATTTAAGTTTCATATTACGTATTGGGTTGGTAGTTCGTTACTAGGTTACTAGTTGTGGCAGAATGAATGATCTACAGATGGTGAAATCATGAGACCTGCCTCAACGAGGCCTGCTTATTAACATACAAGTGACCACTTGTCACAAGTTTCCCCAAAAAATCATGAGCATTTCTGTAGTCTTTGATAGGATCCTGTTAAAATGTTCATTTTGCTCTTGAACTTGGGGGAGAGTTCGTAGAGTTTCTGCCCGCCGTAGATCACTGCCTTTGTCAGTGTGGCGACGGGGAGTAGCTCAGCTTGGTAGAGCGCTGCGTTTGGGACGCAGATGTCGCAGGTTCGAATCCTGTCTCCCCGACCATTTTCCCCTTGGGGAAATGCTCTTAACTTGCGCAGCAAGTTAGCCAGGATGAGAACGAAGTTCGAGCGCACGACGAAGTGCCGTGCATCACGGCAATCCTTATCCCCAAGTTTCCGGAGGAGGAAACTTGCTACCTGGCACAGCCCCGACGGGTCGGGGCAATCCTGTCTCCCCGACCATTTTCTCTCGGAAAATGGTCTAAGGATGAGAACGAAGTTCGAGCGCACACGAAGTGCCGTGCATCACGCCCCCTCTCCATCAGAAATGCGGAGGAGCATTTCTGCAAATAAGCACAGCGTCTGCAGGGCGAGGGCAGCGCACGATTCAATCAATCAGAAATCCGGAGGAGGATTTCTGCTCATTCGCACGGAGTGAGCGGAGCGAGCTCAATCCTGTCTCCCCGAAGAGCTGAACAAAGCTTCACGTCTCTACGATTCTTACACTATCGGCGGCAGCCTTAGCGGCAGCCTTAGGTATTGCAGATCACAAACCATCGGCTAATCTATCATCCATGCTGATCAAGGCCCAATCATCGACTGCTGCTGAGGCGCTTGAGCTCGTCTCTATGCTTCAGGCACGCTTTGTCGAGGGGCTGGAAACGGTAGCATCTGCTTGTGGTCAGAACGTGGGCTTTGAAGAAACCAAGTGGCTGCGGGACGGGGGCCAACACGGTGGCGGTAACCGCTACACGCTATCCGAGAGTGATCTGTTCAACCGGGCCTCGGTCAATGTATCCCAAGTGCATTACGATGACCTGCCGGAGAAGAAACTCGGCTCAGCGACCGCCATTTCAACGATCATTCATCCACAGAACCCTCACGCGCCCTCAGTGCACATTCACATTAGCTGGACCGAGATGAAAGCGGTGGGGGATGCGCCTGACCGTGGCTATTGGCGGATCATGGCAGATCTTAATCCCTCAGTCCTGCATGAGGAATATAGGGATCAGTTCGTGCATTGTATGCGTCAGGCCGCTCCTAGGCAGTATGAGGAGGCTTCAGCACAAGGAGATCGCTATTTTTATATTCCCGCACTGGGACGGCACCGTGGGGTGACTCATTTTTATCTGGAAAGCTATGCTACGGAAGACGTGGATGCTGACAGGGCATTTGCCGAGTTGTTTGGCAAAGGTGTGATTGATAGCTATCTGGAGATCTTACAGTCTGCCTTGGCTACCTACTCGGATGCGGATGATGCAGCAAGGGCCGAGCAGCTCGCCTACCATACCCTTTACCTGTTCCAGGTGCTAACGCTGGACCGGGGTACAACCTCTGGGCTGCTGGTGCATGATCAGAATGATCTTGGCATCATGGGCTCATTACCGGCGCGGGTGGACTCAGAGCTTCTTGCTTCATGGCAGAGTAAGGTCGAGCCTCCCCAGGACGAGTTGGTAAGAGAGTTGGTGGCACAGTTAGTGAAGGCTTTACCGGACGCATCACCAGCGATGGTGAGTGATGAGGTAAAGTTGAAACTCGCTCAAACCGTGCGTGAACACTACAAAAAAAATCCCGAAGCGCTGGCGATGCAGGCTTCGGGAAATGTGATTGCTCCGACGGTGGATAACCACCGGTAATCTGAATATTGATTACTCAGGCTGGAGAGCCTTATCCTTGACCGTGCTCTGTATGCGGAGGTCGCGGAGTTGCAAGGCATCAACAGGTGAGGGCGATGATGACATGATGTCCATTCCCTTGTTGTTTTTAGGGAAGGCGATCACTTCACGTATGGAGGATTCTCCACAGACCAGCATAGCGAGTCGATCAAGACCTAGAGCAATGCCGCCGTGCGGTGGAGCGCCGAATTTGAAGGCGTCGAGGATATGCCCGAACATGCTTTGCTTCTCTTCTTCGGTAACACCGAGAGCTGTGAACATGGCTGATTGAAGGGCTGCTTCATGGATACGGATAGAGCCGCCACCGAGTTCATAACCGTTGAGAACGACGTCATAAGCTTGGGCGCGGAGACCTGCGTAACGTTGACTCTCGTCCTCGAGCTCGGCGGTGGTGCCGGCAATGAGCTTGGCTTCATCTTCAGGAATGGGGCGCGTGAAGGGGTGGTGAACGGCGTTCCACTTTCCTTCTTCCTCATCATAACCAAGAAGAGGGAATTCGGTGACCCATAGGAAATTGAGCTCGGTATTATCTTCAAGGATGTTTTGTAAATCTGCACAGCAAAGACGAATTCGGCCGAGAACCTCGCACACGGATTCCCACTCGCCTGCGCCAAAGAGGATTAAGTCACCAGGCTCGATATTGAGTTTTTCACGTAGGGCTTCGACTTCATCATCTGTCATGCGTTTGACAAAGGGAGAGCGCCACGTGGAGCGGTCTTCATCACGTGCTTGGATGTAGGCGAGCCCCTTGGAGCCGGCCTCGATAGCCGTTTGAGTGAGTTTTTCAATTTGGCCCTGAGAGGCACCAGCAAATCCTTTGGCATTGATGGCCTTGACGACTCCGCCATTGGCGATGGCGCCAGAGAAGACGCGGAATTCGCAGTCCTTAAGTTCCTCTGAGAGTTCGGTGAGGTGATAGCCGAAGCGGCGATCCGGCTTGTCGGAGCCATAGGTGTTCATCGCCTCCTCGTGAGTGATGCGATCAAACTTTTCAGGGATGACGACATCCAGAGTGTCTTTGAAGACCTTGCCAAGTAGACCTTCGATGAGTTTGTGCATGTCATCAGGGGTAACAAAAGAAGCTTCGACATCAATTTGAGTAAATTCAGGCTGGCGGTCTGCTCTGAGATCTTCATCTCGGAAGCAGCGAGCAATTTGGAAATACTTTTCAATGCCACCACACATCAGCAGCTGCTTGTATTGCTGTGGTGCCTGAGGCAGTGCGTAAAAGCTGCCGGGCTGCATGCGTGAAGGGACAAGAAAATCACGTGCGCCTTCTGGTGTCGACTTAGAGAGGATGGGGGTCTCAATCTCACAGAAGCCGTCAGCATCTAGAAAATTGCGTGTTGATTGCGTGATGCGGTGACGAAGGCGAAGGTTGCGGGTCATTCTCTCTCTGCGCAGATCAAGAAAGCG
>DBBL01000106.1 GCA_002292185.1 Akkermansiaceae bacterium UBA985
CGAATATCTACTGCTGGTTGACTGTCTGCGGCCGTTGAAAAAATTTGCGACTTCTTAGCTGGCACCGTTGTATTGCGCTCAATCATTGGAGTCGCGATACTGCCCATCGTCTCAATCGAAAGGCTCAGAGGCGTTACATCGAGAAGTAACACATCAGTTACGTCACCCTGAAGCACGCCGCCTTGAATAGAAGCTCCGATAGCGACTACCTCATCTGGGTTGACTCCCTTGTGCGGCTCTTTGCCGGCAAGCTCTGCTGCAATCTCTTGAACCTTGGGCATACGAGTCATACCTCCGACAAGAACAAGCTCATCGATATCACTGGCGTTAACTCCAGCCTCTTTCAAGCAATCCAATACAGGCTTCTTGGTGCGATCAAAGAGCTTGTCTGTGATCTGCTCCAACTTAGAACGGCTAATCGTGGTCTGAATGTGTTTAGGCCCATTTTGATCAGCGGTGATGAAAGGCAAATTGACGTCGTAGCTTTGAGACGAGCTCAGTGCGATCTTTGCTTTTTCTGCTTCTTCACGAATCCGCTGAAGAGCATCAGGCTGCCCTGAAAGGTCAACACCCTCGCTAGACTTAAACTCACTGACAATCCATTTAATGATAGCGTTGTCCCAGTCATCACCACCGAGCATGGTATCACCATCTGTTGCCAAAACTTCAAATACACCATCCCCGATTTCCAAGACGGAAATATCAAAGGTTCCACCTCCAAGGTCATAAACGGCTATTTGCTCGTCAGATTTTTTATCCAAACCATAGGCTAATGATGCGGCTGTAGGCTCGTTAATGATGCGGCGCACTTTAAGCCCAGCAATTTCACCTGATGCTTTTGTTGCGTTACGCTGAGAGTCATTAAAGTAAGCAGGCACTGTGATAACAGCTTCGGTGATTGTTTCACCCAGCTTAGCCTCAGCATCACTTTTCAGCTTACCCAAGATCATCGCTGAGATTTCCTGCGGTGAGTAGGTCTTCTTCTCGCCACCTACTTCTACCTCGATATGAGCATCACCATTGTCTGCCTCTACGACACTGTATGGTAATTGCTTATCATCATCGTTGAGCTCAGCATACTTACGGCCGATGAGGCGCTTCGCTGAGAAAATGGTGTTTTTGGGATTAGTAACGGCTTGGCGCTTGGCCGCCTGGCCGACAAGACGTTCACCGCTCTTAGTGAATGCAACAATAGAGGGTGTGGTGCGCGCTCCTTCAGAGTTTTCAAGCACCTGAGGCTCACCGCCTTCCATGATAGCCATGCAAGAGTTGGTGGTTCCGAGGTCGATTCCTAGTATTTTAGACATAATAATTAGATGGTTTGATGGTTTGGTTTGCTTCGTTTCAGCATGTAGATCGTTTTTCCATTCGGTAAGGCATGAGAACATGGACCATGTCGCACCAATTGTATTTGTTAACTATCTACCTTGCAGATTACATGCCAACAAGGGACACTAAATACACAACCCAATCATAATGAGTTAATTACAGGCTATAAATTCCCCCGAAAAACTATTGCGTAAGGCGCAGGAGCGTCAAAATGTCACAGCATTTCAGCTAACAAGCTAGACAAGATGACTCAGTGAGACAAAGACGCACTGCTGTGATCAAAATCATATCGGTGACCAGGGGATAAAAAATGGCCACGTATCAACGTGACCATGAATGAACGCAGCTGAACTGCTATTTTGTAACTGTATCGCTAGTAAATTACTTAGCGCTATCGGATACTATCGGTGCTGGGGCTGCAAGCGGAGCAGAAACTGAGACGGCACTATCAGTAGGAACATCATTGAATGCAGGCAGAGCACGCAATTTCGGTACACGTTGCTCACCGGTGCAACAGCCGCACGAAGACAGAGCAAAGACACTAAATGCGGCGATAGGAATGATCGTTAGTTTATACAAATTCATATTTAATGGTGTTATTTACTGATTATTAATGACGGGAATTGGCGGTGATGACAAGTAGAAATGAAAAAAGAAAAAAGGTGGGTTAGAATTAACTAACCCACCTTTGTGATATTTGATGTATTGATTACCCCGCTTACTTAGCAGATAAATCCACCATAGGTGCGGGTGCGACTTGTGAGTCAGGCTGTGAACCACAGGAGGCACAAAGTGCAAGACCTGCGGCAGCGGCAAGAATGATAGCAATTTTCATAGTTGGTATAATCTTAACGTTTTAGGGTCTTAACACCAGGTGATCATTACTTAGCAGCTTCTACATGCACAGGAGCGGCTGCTTCCTGTTGACAAGTACAAGAAGCACTAACCATGAATCCAC
The DNA here is from genome assembly GCA_002292185.1 of Akkermansiaceae bacterium UBA985. GTDB lineage: Bacteria > Verrucomicrobiota > Verrucomicrobiia > Verrucomicrobiales > Akkermansiaceae > Oceaniferula. The sequence goes on from DBBL01000106.1 coordinate 2,288, forward strand.
ATGCTGCTGCTACGATTGCGATAATTTTAACGATTTTCATAATATAACTTAGTTTGTTTTAGTTCGTATTTTATTTGAGAGAGGACAAGCACGTCCAATCAACAGTCCTAATACTATGGAATGCCCCACATCTTGCAAGATGTATCGTAAAAAATAACAAGCCCTCAATCAATAACAGGACTAGCCCCACATGGCAGCTTGATTGAGATTTCCTAGCCCTGTCCTGTTATCTGGATGAAATCGGCGGGCTCAGGCAAAGGCGTCATTCATAGCAACCTCACCTTTTCTCAACAGCGATCATTGTTATGTCATCCATCTGAGGCTGGTTTCCTGCAAAGACAGATACCTCCTGCAGAATGGATTCCACAACCCTCTCCGCGCCTAGCGCTGCTGCCTTGGAGAATACTTGCTCTAACTTCTCCAACCCAAACTCATTATCATAGTCATCAACAGCTTCACAAACTCCATCTGTATAAAGAAGAAGGCAGTCTCCTTGTTTCATTTCTATTTCTACATCTTTCGTGACTCGATCAAACACATCGCCAGCATCAATGCCTAGAGCTAGGCCAGGAGGCTTAATAGTTTCAATACCACCGGTCTCAGCCCTGAATAAAAGAGGAGCATCATGCCCCGCCCTCGACATTCTTAATTTCCCAGTATCGTTATCTAAGACAATATAAATGAGACTTACAAACATATCCTCCCGCACATCAGGAAAGAGATGCCTGTTCACCAAGCCCAATGCCTCTGATGGACTCGCCGTTGCCATCGCCGTTAAGCGTAAAACACTACGGCACATTGCCATCAAAAGACCTGCGGGCAGGCCCTTGCCAGTGACATCGGCGATGACGATTCCCGACCTATTTTCAGGTAAATCGATGTAGTCAAAATAATCACCGCTAATGATGCGTGCCGGAGTATTGCTGCCATATACTCGGTAGCCTGGTATGTGAGGTTCAGAAGATGGCAGCAGCACGTTTTGCACTTCTCTTGCCGTGCGTAATTCATCATCGATCTTGCGCTTATCGGTGAGCTCTTGATGTATCATTGCGTTGCCCATGGCAAATGCCGACTGCTCAGAAACAGATCTAAATACATCGTAGTCGTTATCTGTGAATGGCCCGTTCTCATGATTACGCACTACAGCTACAACGCCGATATTTCTACCTCCATACTGCAGTGTAGATAGCATAGCAGAAAAATCCTGCGCGTAATGAGTAGCCGATGAACTCAACGAGTCGTGGCTTCGAAGGCTCCCAATACGCACGCTAGCCTCAGTGGAGACCACCTCTCCCAACATTCCATCTTCTGCACCAACCCTCGTCAACATGAGGTGGCTCATCAGAGCCTTAGAATTTGTTTTTGATAGCTCTGTAATTTGAGCCGGAACACTCACTAGTGGCGGACAATTTGAAGATATAAATTTAGGCACAAGATGAGCTCTATCCTCACTAAGCAAATAGATGGCGCCACCGTCAGTGCCCAGCACCTCGCCAAATCCTTCGACAATTTCCTTGTAGAGCTGAGCAGGGGTAATGTCCTTTTCGATAGCCTCACCAATATGGTGAAGAAAATCAAACATCCTCATTTCCTCACCAACAATATCATCTTTTTCTCGCTGAATCTTACGAAGACGCGCCCGGGTGATACACCATGCAAGAGTAGTGATGGCGAGCAGGAGGAATAGAACGACCGTAGCCGGATAACCAAGGTCCAACATTGAAATACTGAGAATAAGGGTGTTTTGTAAAATTGATATAAGTCAAAAGGTCAGTCATTAGGACTGCGTGGACATATGTATGTCACCATTATGATAAAACTACCACTATTCGTTATCAGCTTCTTTGGCTTTCACTTCGGCCTCCAAATAATCTAGCACGGTGCCAAATTTTTCTGTGTTGCGTTTATCTGCCTCACACAACTTCCTGTGAGCATCAAGAACATGAACCCCTTGACCTATTTTCTCCTCGTCGCCCTTGCAGGCAACTAACTTGGCTCGGATGTCATCTATTGAGCCCCGCCAGCTCGATTCTTGCGGGTCAATATCCATCAGCACATCGAGGCCTAGATCTTCCAGGGATTTACGACTACGCTCGCTCGGCGCGGCGACTTGCAGCTTACCTCCAGGCACTTTCATCAACCTCATGGCGAGTCCAGCCATCGTGCCCATAAACGTAGAATCCATCCCTTTACATTCTTCCAAGTCGACAACAATAGAGCTTACACCAGCAGCCATTTCTTTTTCACACCAGTCTTTAACCACCGGGCTGTTGACGAACGATCCCTTTCCATCGCAACGAATCCAAGAGAATTCGTTTTCGCGATATGCTGAAATTGAGTATTCTTCACTCACAATTTAAAGAAAGATGTGTAACCTTAACGATGTGTACTGATACACCAGTTCATCGCAAGGGTCAACTAGAAGGGGGGCTAATTTGATGATCATCGACTTTAAAATAAGCGTTACTTCATTGCAATCAGAGTGGAAAGCGAGTCCCCCCCTCACCACCGGAAATGATTTCCTTGAGAGCTGATGGCTCTCGACCACCCGCGATGACGGTTTCCACACCAGCATCTAGGGCGAACCTGACGGCCTTAAGCTTCGAAGCCATACCTCCAATAGAGAATTTACCATGATCGGCCCGCACGTGCCCCGATACACTATCGATATCCTGAACCTCAGTGATGACACTGCCATCTTCCCCCTGCAAACCATCAACCGTGCTCAGCATCACCAGCAGACGAGCATTGAGAAGTCGTGCAACTCTGGCTGAGAGCATGTCATTATCCCCCACCCTGAGTTCCTGAACAGCTACCGAATCATTCTCGTTAATGATCGGAATAATGTTCTTTTCTTGCAACAAACGATGCAGGGTATCCATCACGTTATTGCTTGGCCTCTCATGATCAAGGTCTGCAGCCGTCAGAAGAATTTGAGCCACATTGAGCCTGAATTTCTGGAACAAATTCTCGTAAGCATGCATCAATCGGGTTTGGCCCACAGCTGCACATGCTTGCCGTGAAGCTATATCCTCTGGATATCCTCCGAGATTTAACGCGGAAACGCCGGCCCCAACTGCCCCGCTGGAGACCATCACGCAGGGAACTCCAGATGCTACCAATTCTGATATGGAAGTGACTAGCCGCACTAAAGAAGCCTCATCGAGAGTGCCGTCTTTTTCAGAGGTTAAGACCCCTGTTCCAATTTTGATTACTACGATATCTCGTGCCATGATTTGATAATGCTAACTATGTGACGCGATGCGAATTGCCTGACACACAGCGGGGAAAACCTGTTTCTTACGACTTACTACACCAGGCGCCTGAAATACACCATCTGCATCTCGCTCAAAAACAAGAGCATTGATGATCTGTGAATTACCACTGGCAAGCAGAAGGCTATGGTGACTGTTAATATCGGTAACAATAAGAAGAGCCAGATCGTAGCCCTTAATCTCAATGAGGGAATCAAGAGCGGCACAAAGCTCATCCTTACGCTCAGCAAATAAATCCAAGCCTGATTCTTCAACATGCGAAATACTCACTCGCGCAGCATTTTCTTCAAACACCTTGCGGTCTGCATTGATTGCTTCCACCGCAGTATTGTGGGCTAATAACGAACCTGACGCAAAAAAGTCATGGGTAAACTCGGCAGCATTCACAGAGGCAATACCACACAACCACTCTAGAATCTCCCGGTCTAGATCTGTCGTTGTTGGCGAGGTAAGATTCAAGGTGTCAGAAACCATGCCGGCGATCAGGCACATCGCTACTTCTCTCGGGATATCGATCCCCGCATACCGGTATTCACGGGCAACAAGCGTGCAGGAAGAGCCAACAGGCTCATTGATATATCTGATCGGTTCACGCGAAACAAGATCACCGGCCAAACGGTGATGATCAATGACTTCAATGACCTCCGCATGCTCCACGCCTTCGACTGCTTGGGAATACTCATTGTGATCCACCATCACTAGACGAATACGTGGTGGATCAATCAGGTCGGATTTTGAAATAACCCCCATCAAGCAGTTGTCACCAGGATCAATTACGGGAAACAGATCTTGTTTTACAGAAGCCAGACTATCTCGCAAAACTTTAACAGAATCATGAGCCATGACACGAATGATATCATCATCCAAAGCATGGCTTACCATCCGAGAACATCGAATAAGTTTGGAAGCCGTTGCCGTATCCTGCTTACATCTAAGAATGACGACCCCTTTTTCCTTCGCAGCTTGCACGAGCTCTGCCGCAACATCAAATCCGCCCGTTACGACTAACAGACAGACCCCATACTCAATGGCTGTTTGCTGGATAATGGGACGGTCCCCACAAATCACCACATATGACTTAATGTCCCCTATTTCGGTGGCTTGCTTAAGTCGTTTTTTAACGGTGTCTACGCTCGATGCCCCTACCAGCTGAACAATCTCACGTTCCTCGGCTTTTAAATCTGCACCTCCCGCTAGAGCTCCCAGCGTCACCGCAATCTTTTTAGGACAAGCAATCATCCTTCTCACAGATTCGGGATCTGTATCGATGGGCATAAGCAGTTGCAAAAGGTCCAAGTATTTCAACAAACCGCATAGTTGATTGTTAGGATTTACCACAGGAATACTTCGCACCTTTTCAGTGAGCATCAATTGGTAAGCCTGGAGGAAAGTGGCATCATCACTCACCTTCACCACGTCCTTACGACAAATCATTTCTGCTGTCGCACTAACATCATCCAGCAGAAGCGGCTTTTCCATGCCTGCCTTTTCTAGCACCCAAGCAGTCCTCGTTGGCACACTTCCACAACGTGCAGGCAAGGCTTCCTTGAGCCCTTTTTTCTGCAACAAATCTGCATAGCCAATAGCAGAGCAAATGGCATCAGTATCAGGGTTTTTATGGCCGATCACATAAAGCGGCATATTGGATGAACTCGACATGAAATAATTAAGAGCAAAATCATCTCTTATCACAGGCTGATTGGCAATGCTCAGATGAGACATTTATTAAACAGCCAGGAACATGCCCGCCTGCATCAAAAAGCATTATTGACCACATTGACCTCCGCCAATTTGCCGTCACACAGAATCACCTCAACAACATCAAACCTCCAGACCAAGTCACGCTTACCTAAAAGATTGAGCCAAGCATTTGCGCCACGCTCGATAAGCTGCTGCTTGCTTCTATCCACCGCATCAAGCGGCCTACCATAACCCTTACGCGTTCTTGTTTTCACCTCAACAAAGCTCAGCGTCTGTCCATCACGCGCGACAATATCGATTTCCCCACCTCGGGGGCCCCTGTAATTTCTATAGAGCACCTTTCGACCATGCAACGAAAGGTGGTCAGCGGCGATGCTCTCCCCTAGGGCTCCTACCTCTTGAGCCGACAGTCTAGCTCCATCTTTTTTAAAGATGCGGCATGTGCGCCGACTAGGACGGCGGTTAAGAATGCAGCCAAGGCGGCTAAAACCCCTGCAGATGAATGAAATCAGCGAACTCACAAATAATATTTAATCAAGACAGGCTCGCAAAATCACTTCATTAATCGTCACTGTATTTTTTGTGACCCTCCTTTTTACCGGCCTTTACCTTTGTCATGGCCGCATCAACCTTCTCCGCATCTTCCTCAAGATAAGCTATCTCTAGCTCGCATAAATTCGCATACGACAAACCCATCATGCGGCGGTAGTCAGCAAGCGCCTTGGCCTTGTCCTTGCCATCAGGCATGCCCTCGATGAGTATTGGAATAAACTCCATCCCTTTGCGCAAACCATCCGCTGCTCTCCGCGCTGCCTCCGCACCTCCAGCCCAGTCATCTTTATCTATCTTGCGCAAACTCTTAAGAGCATCACTGCTCTGCTCCATAGTCTTAGTCAATGGGGTGTCGTCATCACTGTCAGCACCAGCTGGGGTGATCGTTGATAGTGCACAAATGGAGCAAACCGACAATAAACGTAACAAAGAAGTATCAAATTTCATCGCATTTATATACATCTCAGAATCTCAGATCTGTCAATCTCGTTGAAAATACAGCATTCTGCTTACTTAGCATCGCCAACGCTGGACAGCCCTCGTTTTAGTCGCTAAAAATCATCTTAGACATGGCAGCCTCGAATGGAAATAAGGTGAAAGAAAAAAAACTGACCCCTATGATGGCTCAGTATCAGGCAATGCGTCGTTCATTGCCTGATGACATCCTCTTGTTTTATCGCCTAGGTGACTTCTATGAGATGTTTTTTGATGATGCCAAGACCGCGGCCAGCGTTCTGAACGTCGCTCTGACAAAACGCAATGACATCCCGATGTGTGGTGTGCCGCACCACGCAGCCCAAGGCTATATCGCCAAACTCATCAAAGCAGGCAAACGAGTCGCTATTGCAGAGCAGACAACAGAGCCGCAGCCCGGCAAGATCGTCGAACGAGAAATCGCCCAAATCATCTCTGCAGGCACCGTAACTGACATCACCCTGCTTGACGATACGCGCCACAACTACATCGCCGCCGTTTATCAATCTGGCAAAAAGATAGGCCTCGCCTATGCCGACCACTCTACCGGTGAATTCACCGTGGCCGAGTTTGACCATGTTGATCCTTTGAAAGATGCCCTACAAAGTCTGGCTCCTAAAGAATTGATTGTCGGTGATGACCAGCTCGACCTATTTGGACATCTCTCCGGCTGCCTCCCCTACGATGCTTATGCCTTTCTCACTGACCAGGCACAAACATCACTCTGTGATCATTTTAAGGTTCAATCGCTGCGCGGCTTTGGTTGTGATGAAATGCCTGCTGCCATTTCTGCCGCCGGCGCCATCCTGCACTATCTTTCTTATCAACTGCGCCGATCTTGCGAACACATTCGCCATCTAGCGGTAAGAAATGACGGTGACCACGTAATTATTGACGCGTCCTCACAACGCAACCTTGACCTCGTCGATTCTCCTACCGGCAGACAGCACTCATTACTTGGGGCACTTGACCGCACCGCAACGCCCATGGGTGCGCGCAAACTGCGTGATTGGATACTGCACCCACTTCATGACCTTACCCTGCTCACCGCAAGACAGGACCTCATTGAAGCCTTTCTTGCCGAGCCCTTCCTGATGGGTCAATGCAGGGAGCAGCTCAAAGGCATTCGCGACATCGAGCGCACCACTTCAAGACTGTCTCAAAACTCAGGCAATGCGCGCGACCTGATGTCACTACTCACTTCACTGCTGCAAATCCCCAACCTACGCAGCCACCTCGAGGCTCTCAACGAGCAAGCCCCTGAAGATGAATTTCAAACCAAACTACTTGAAGACCTTCATCAATTTCCAGAGCTCACCGCATTATTAGAAAGCGCACTCATTGATGAGCCCTCTGCGGGGACCAAAGACGGAGGCATCATCAAAGATGGATTCAACGCTGAACTCGACGAGCTACGATCAGCCTCATCAAGCGGCAAACAATGGCTTGCAGAACTTCAGGAAACGGAGCGAAAAAGAACAGGTATCGATTCGCTTAAAATCAAATTCAATAACGTCTTTGGTTATTTCCTAGAAGTAACCAAATCTAAGCTTGAGCTCGTCCCCGATGACTACCAGCGCAAGCAGACCATGACCAATGCAGAGCGTTACATTACTCCTGCGCTCAAGGAAATGGAAAATAAAATCCTGGGTGCCGATGAGCGCGCCAAGCAACTCGAATACGAGGAATTCATCAAACTAAGACAAGCAGTAGCTGATGAAATAGATCGTCTTCAACAATGTGCTGAATCACTAGCCACGCTGGATGTCTTACTCGGTCTCGCCGAGCTCGCCCAACTCCACCAGCATACTCGACCTATCATTGATGAATCACGAGATCTGCATATCAGCAATGGCCGTCACCCCGTTCTAGAACAAACCCTCGTCGATGAAAAATTTGTTCCCAATGACACGATCATTGAGGAATGCAGCTCACGCCTCATCCTACTCACGGGTCCCAACATGGCAGGAAAATCGACCTATATTCGTCAAGTTGCACTGATCACTTTAATGGCCCAGATCGGAGCGTATGTTCCTGCAGAGAAAGCACGCATCGGTCTTGTGGACCGTATTTTTTGCCGTGTTGGCGCCTCAGACGACCTAACCAGTGGACAATCCACCTTCATGGTCGAGATGAACGAAACCTCGCTCATCATCAATAACGCCACCGAAAACTCGCTCGTCATCCTCGATGAGATTGGCCGAGGCACAGCTACCTTTGACGGCCTCTCCATTGCATGGTCAGTCGCCGAGCACCTCCATGATACCATCAAAGCACGAACCCTATTCGCGACCCACTACCATGAGCTCACCGACCTGTCACGCACCCGAGAAGCGGTAGAAAACTACAATGTTGCCGTTCGTGAATGGAATGACGACATCATCTTCTTACGTAAAATTCTGCCCGGAACTGCGGACAAATCCTACGGCATTCAAGTGGCGCGCCTCGCCGGCCTCCCTCCTACCATCATCGAACGCGCCAAAGATATCCTCTCTCATCTGGAAATGAATTCCACCCGTCCAGAAGCCAAAGGAAAACCCAAGGCAAAAAACACCAGAAACAATTCCCTGCCTGAATCCCCTCCTCCTCAGATGGATTTATTTAGTTGATCACAAAACAGTGAAAACGCATCAGCCCATAGGCATTCTTGACTCCGGAATCGGCGGACTTTCTGTCCTCAATGAGATTCGCAAGACCTTGCCCAACGAGTCCATCATTTATTTTGGTGACAGCGCCTGGTGCCCTTATGGTGCACGTGACGCTGATGAGATTCAGCGGCGCGTATTTACTGTCACAGATTTCCTGCTATCAAAAAACTGCAAGCTCATCGTCATTGCGTGCAATTCAGCTACCATCGCTGCAGTGGAGGCACTACGAGCAAGCTATCCAGTTCCCTTTGTCGGCATGGAGCCAGGCATCAAACCTGCAGCTGCCATCACCCAAACGGGCACTGTTGGCGTTCTCGCAACAGAAGCCTCCCTCGCCGGCAAAAAATTCCACCGCTTAGTCGATGATCACGGCAGCGGCGTAACCATCATCACCAGGCCATGCCCCGACTTTGTCGAGCTTGTTGAAAGCGGTGACGTCGACAGCCCAAGGGCCCGTGCCATTGTTGAAGAAGAAGTCCTGCCTCTCATCGCGGCAAATGCTGACATCTTGGTATTGGGCTGTAGTCATTTCCCCTTTCTCCGGCCTCTGATCGAAGACGTCGCCGGACCTAAGGTCACCGTTATGGACACCGGCATGGCTGTAGCCCACAGGGTGAATCATTTCATCCCCGGTGACATCATGGCACCTCCGCCAAGCTATGAGATTTTCACCAGTGGCGATCTTTCGCATTTGAAAAAGCAGTTCCCCATTCTCTGCCCTAATCTAAAAGCGTCTCTGAACCATGCTGACCTCTGAAACAAACCACCTGCAGCTGGATCAATGGCGGCATTTAGCGGAAAAACACCGCCTCAAAGTCAAGCAATGGACTGTGCCTTATCGCCGCCGCAAGGCATCCCATCAGCAACACCCCGTTCTGGACTTCCTCTTTACCTACTACCCCTTTTCACTTGGGAAATTAGAACAGTGGCACCCTGGTTACGGCATTCAACTCGAGTGCGACAAAAAACGCCCGGAGAGGTATCAGACAAGACACTATCAGCAGCTTGAGGACATCGTTTCACTTTCTACTGATGCCCTTGTCGACAAAGAAGTCGCGCGGCTTGAATGGATTCATAATCTTTTATGCCTGACTCAGACAAGAACAGCCAACTTCGCCTGCCACGGACTTCATGAGTGGGCCATGGTTTATCAAGGTCAGGATATCAGGCATAGAGAATCTACCCCATTGAGACTTTCTCAAGATAAGATCGACCATCTCGTATCAACTAGAACCATTACCTGCAGCCACTTTGATGCCTACCGCTTTTTCTCTCCGGGTGCCCTGACCCTCAATAAACTCAAACCCACCCTTGATGGCCGCCAAGACTCCGAGCAATGCGGCTGCCTACACACCAACATGGACCTCTACAAGTGGGCCTCCAAATGCATGCCTTGGGTGGGCAGCGACCTCCACTGGCAATGCTTCCAACTCGCCCTCAAAGCACGTGAGCTCGATATGAGAGCCAGCCCCTATGACCTAGGATCATACGGCTATGAGCCCGTGAAAATCGAGACCCCAGAAGGCCGAGCTGAATACGAAACCCACCAACGTGAGATCAGCCAACTTAGTCGACCGCTGAGGCAATCAATCATCGACATGCTTGCCCAAGTTATCGCTTCTCGCAGTTAAACTAATCACCTAAGTTTTCTCGCTTCCGATACCAAAAAAGAATCTCCCAACGATCAATCAATCAAGACCTCTCTCGGGCCACGCGCCCGCTGACGTGGACTCAACCCAAATATGATTGCCAGCGAGCTGTTTTCCGTATTCATTCCCGTCACATTCTTCAATCCAAACGATCTACTGTCATGATTCCCAACGTCCTCGCCGAACGCTACGCTTCCCCCGCTATTTCTGAAATCTGGTCCGCCGAAGGCCGCATCGTGCTTGAACGTGAATTCTGGATCGCGGTCATGAAGGCCCAAAAAGAGCTGGGCTTAGACATTCCGCAAGAAGCCATCGATGCCTACGAATCCGTCAAGGATCAGGTCAATCTGCCATCCATTATGGAGCGCGAACGCGTCACCCGTCATGATGTCAAAGCTCGTATCGAAGAGTTCTGCGATCTTGCAGGCCATCAGCATATCCACAAGGGCATGACCTCCCGTGACCTGACAGAAAATGTTGAGCAACTTCAAGTTTATCGCTCCCTGCTCGTTATCAGAGAAAAAGCGGTAACTACGCTGGCAAAATTGAAAAAGCGCTCAATTCAGTGGCGTGACCTCGTTATTACAGCTCGCACTCACAACGTCGCCGCCCAGCCCACCACTTTCGGCAAACGTATTGCCATGAATGGCGAAGAACTTCTGGGAGCTCTCGACATGCTCAACCACCTGATCGAAACGTATCCCGTACGTGGTCTCAAAGGCGCTGTCGGCACCCAAATGGATCAACTCTCCTTGTTTGACGGAGATGCCGATAAAGCAGGCCAACTTGAGCAAAAAGTATGCAGCCACCTTGGCATTCCGGAAGTATTCACCAATGTGGGCCAGGTTTACCCGCGTTCACTTGATATGCGCACCGTATCTATGCTTGCAGATATCGCATCGGGTCCATCATCTCTTTGTCGGACACTTCGCCTGATGGCCGGCCACGAAACCGCTAGTGAAGGCTTTGCAAAGGGTCAGACCGGCTCCAGTGCGATGCCCCATAAAATGAACTCTCGCTCATGCGAACGCGTTAATGGTTTCCACGTCATCCTCAAAGGTTACGTCACCATGGCAGGCGGTTTGGCAGGTGACCAATGGAACGAAGGTGACGTCTCATGCTCTGTGGTTCGCCGCCTGATGCTGCCTGATGCTTTTTTTGCCATCGACGGTCTTTTTGAGACTTTCTTGACCATTCTTGGGCAAATCGATGCCTATCCCGCGGTCATCGAAGCAGAGAACAATCATTACCTGCCCTTCCTGATGACCACCACTATCATGATGGAGGCTGTTAAGGCCGGCGTTGGGCGCGAGGCTGCCCACTCTGCGATCAAGGAACATGCGGTAGCCACTGTCAACGACCTGCGTGCAGGAAACATCAAGGAGAACAACCTCCCAGAACGCCTCGCAACTGACGATCGCATCCCTCTTAGCCTTGAGCAGCTCAATGAGATCATTGCAAGCGGAGGAGAAAATGCAGGAACTGCCCGTAGCCAGGTTGACCAGTTTGCTAATGCCGTGAGCCAATGGGAAAAGAAGTTCCCTGATGCCGCAAATTATATGCCTGGATCAATTTTGTAATACTCCCGGAGCATAAAAAACACCAGAAAGAAGAAACTTAAGTATCTTACAATAAGCGACTTGTTGTTTTTTGTGATTTTTTTGCCATTTTCTTTGAACAAGTAGCGACTTGGGGGGTCTATGTATTATGAGAACAGCGTGTATATCGCGAGGTTCTTATTCATGTAAGGGTGAATTGCAGATATCAGCTTGATCATGTATCAGCGTGTTGAAGTTGTAATCTCAGAAAAGCCGTAGAAAGGGTCCCCCCCATTCTGCGGCTTTTTTTGTGGCTTTTTTTCCACATTTCCAGGCCTCATTTTCGAGGTCTATCTGAACGCACACCAAAGCTGCTATTTCAAGCTCATTAGGTAGCCCATCAGGTCTCTGAGCTCGTTTTCATTGAGCCGGTTGATCAAGGCTGGCGGCATCGGCGATATCGGCGATGCCTTAATCTCCTGCACATCGGCTTCTGCTAATTCTACTGTCTGGCTGAAATCATAGGGACTGATGGCAACGGTCATCACTCCATTTTGCTTATCGAGCACTTTACCCGTGATGAACGAGCCATCTTTCTTAGTGATAAGGCTAAATTCAAACTGGTCCGAGATCACCTTATTGGGATCAATGATGGCCTCACCCATATCCTTGAGCTGAAAACGACCCGCCACACGAGTCAGATCGGGACCTGCTGCGCCCCCTTTACCAGCCACCTGGTGGCAAGCTGCACAGAGGCTAGCCTCAAACATACGCTGACCATTGGTCAAATCTGCTTTATCCAAATCAGCCAGTGCGGCCACCTCGTCAACTGACCAAGCTTTGCCGGGTCCCTTGACCTTGGGTAGATTCTTAAACGGGTTGTGCTTCACCATGGGCTTCCACTTGCTGATCATTTTACGCTCCTGCTCGGTAGCATTCGCCAATGCATCGTTGCGTATATTTTGCACGAAACCAGCATAACTACGACCACCACTNNAGCATCTTGATAACATCCCCACCATACTTAGAATTGCGCGCTGCAAGTGTCGCCCAGTCCGGAGGTGTATCGGCGCCACGAGAAGCCATCAAACCGAGTGTTTTTTTCACCACATTTGGTGACTGCAGATAACTTAACAACCGGCACAGTTCACGGTTCACCATGTCATCCTCACTTGGAAAATGGGCATCAAAAGCACCGATCAACAAGTCCCTCTGAGCACCGTCACCACACCGAGCAATCACCAAGCTCACAGCACGCAGCAAAGCTAGCTTGCCATGATTGTCTAAAGTGGGGAAATCGACTTTGGCTAGCGACTGCAGTAGTGCCTGAGCATTCTTCTTACTCCCCTGATGAGCCAGTGCCACAGCCCCTTGGCATAAGGTCATAGGATTTTTTTCCTCTAAAACCTTTTGCTGCCATAGAGCCAAAGGCAAATGCTCGAGTGCCACGCGGGCCGCATAGCGAATAGCCCGGTCCTCGTGGCCCATGGATTTCCAGATCAGCTCAAGATTTTCAGTTTTGCTGGTGACATGCATGGCTTCGAGTTGACGGCGCAGCTTGACGAGATCACCGACTTCTGGAGCATTCACGGGCTCACAGGATTCATTACCCACATAACTGACACGATATAACTCAGATTGAGCCCTTCTGCCTCCGGTCAGGAAATACATCGCTCCGTCCTTACCGATCACAGCATCCGTCACTGGCAGACCTGGCCTTGAGACAAACTCCTCTTTTTGAGCCGTATAGCTTGAACCATCGCTTTTGAGATGAATGGCATAGATCGTGGCAAAGGTCCAATCCAAGGCAAAAATAGCCCGCTGATATCGGGCCGGAAATGCTGCTCCCGCACCAGAGACCACTCCAGTAGGAGATCCTGGACCAATGTTAAGCACCGCAGGAGAGCTATCCAGGTAATACTCAGCCCACTTACCCGTGCCATTTCTCCAACCAAACTCACTACCACTGGTCACATGGCAAATACGCGTAGGCCGATACCATGGAGTGCCAAAATCATATTCCATGTCAGCGTCATAGGTGAAAAGATCACCTTCTTGATTAAAGGCGATACCGTATGAATTCCTGTATCCTTGGCTGTAAAGTTCCCAACGTGAATTATCAGGCTTGAAACGAGCAACCCAGCCTCCAGGAGCTTTTCGGCTGCGCGCATGCCCACGGGCGTCAGCCTGTCTGGGCAACAAAAGGTCTTCACCCCACTTGTTCGTCGCTGCATAGTTGGCAATACCTTCTGGAACATTGGTGTGATTACCGCAGACATAATAAATCCACTCTTTGTCCGGTGATACTACAAATCCATGAGGTCCGTGTTCACCACCACCCACAAGTTTTTTCACCACCTCCACCTTGTCGAGCTTACCATCACCATCGCTATCAACGACAACGTAAACCCCTGCCCCCACCACTTCCCTCTCACACACCGATACAAACAACCTATCCTTGAACCACAACAAACCATGAGCACCGCCTATCTTAAGATTGAGCGGCTCCACCTCGGGGGCCTCGTTACCATTGACGGTAACATAATAAATTGAGCCATACTGGTCTGCTGTAATCAGGCGACCGTCATCGTGAATAGCGATCGCCACCCATGATCCCTGCTCTTTATTGGGAACCTGATAAATTTTCTTACACTCAAAACCCTCTGCCACATTAATTTCAGCAGCACACAGCGATGTCACTAGCCCAAGGGCGAACGACAAAAAACAGACAATAGACTTAAGCATGATTTGATTACGCCCCCATCATTAATCTCTTGCAATAAAATACCCAAAAAGCGTGTAATTGAAGTATGCGCACCTCAACCTTTATACTCGGTAGCATTCTTACCATTCAGAGTCCCCTGCTTGCCCAACCGCTTGCCCAAGCTGAAGCGATCACAACCCTGACCATCGGCTCACCGGCTCCCGATTTCTCGCTTCCAGGCGTGGATGGCAAAAACCATAGCCTCAGTGATTTCTCGGACTCCAAGGCTCTTGTCATTGTTTTCACCTGTAATCACTGCCCAGATGCACGTGCCGCGCGTGGCAAGGTCATCGCCCTGCACGAGGACTATAAAAACAAGGGTGTTGCCCTCGTCGCTATCTCAGGCAACGACGATAAAGCCCTGCGTCTCGATGAGTTAGGATACTCGGTTTACGGTGACTCCCTTGAGGACATGAGGAATGTTGCCGAAGATGAAAACTACGGCTTCCCCTACCTCTATGATGGTGCCACTCAGAAAACCACCAAAACCTACGGAGCTGTCGCAACACCTCACGTCTTTGTCTTCGATGCTGATCGCAAACTGCGCTACACGGGCAGGATCGACGATGCCCGCCGCAGCACTGAAAATATAGGAACACCCTACGTGCGTCAGGCCATTGACTCTATTCTTGCAGGCAAGGAACCGGAGACAGCCACAAGTCGCCCTTTCGGCTGCTCCACCAAGTGGTCCTGGAAACGTGATAGTGTTGCTAAGGATAATGCCAAATGGGCAGCCCTTCCTGTCAGTCTGGATGACCTTGACCAAAAGATGGCTACCTCTCTCACGGCTAATAAAACCGAAAAACTACGCCTGATTAATTTCTGGTCTACCGTCTGCGGCCCCTGTGTCGCCGAGTTCCCCGATCTGATCGAAACTTATCGTCGATTCCAAAACCGACCCTTCGAGTTGATCACCATTAGCGTTGACCCTGTCGACGACAAAAAGCAGGTCAAAAAATTCCTCGCGGGCCACCACGCCGCGCTTGCCCCACGCACAGCAAAATCAGTGCAAAGCGAGGATCGAACCTCCAATAACTACATCTACAGCGGAGCCAACCTCGATAAGCTAGCGGAAGCAATCGACCCTAACTGGAATGGCTCCCTGCCCCACTCCGTGCTGATCGCTCCAGGCGGCAAGATCATCTGGCGCCACTCCGGCCGCATCAACGCCGTCGAACTACGCCGTGCCATTATCAAATACATGGACAAGCCACGCATCTGATAAGCGATCTGCGACTAAACTAAATAAGCCGCAGAGCCTCTCTAGCTTCTCGACCCTCTTGGTTTCCGGATACTACGTCGGCCTCCTCTCACCTTACGCATAGGATCAAAGACGCTGTCCATACCGACATCTTTGATACCCCAGACCACCTCCAGCAGCTCGCCCAGCCGCCCATTCGGAAATCCCCGCTGCTGAAACCACGCTAAATACTCTTCAGGTAAGTCCATTATAGGCAATCCGCGCGGAGGGAAATCCTTGGGCCCAAATCGGCCAAAAGGCATAGACGTATTGCCTATTTCACCTAATATTGCACGGAATTCTTCTCGATCACCACTAGGGATATCCATCACCAGCAATCAAACATGGTGCATTTATGATAGGAAGCACAATCATCCATCAAGCGAGCTAAGGCCGACCAATGCATCTAAGGGCCTTTATCATGGCAGGATCCTGCCTTGACAACAGATGGCAATCCAAGTAAGGAACGCTCCTCCTCCTCTCTCATCTTACACCTATTATGGACTTGCTCTGGATCACTCTCTACTTCCTCGTACTCATTGGACTCTCTGGCTATGGCTTTCATCGCCTGATGATTCTCTCTTTGTATCTCAAACACTCACGAAATCGACCAGAGCCAAAGGCTCAATTCGAGGAGCTACCACTGGTGACCATTCAGCTCCCCTGCTACAACGAGATGCATGTCATGGAGAGACTGCTAGAATCTGTATCGAGACTCGATTACCCACAAGATAAGCTTCAAATTCAGGTTTTAGATGACTCCACAGACGAGACCACTGAGATTTGCAAGGTTGAGGTAGCAAAGCTCATCAAACGAGGCTTTGACGCAGAGCATGTTCATCGTATCGACCGCACAGGATACAAAGCGGGAGCCTTGGAGAATGGCACCGAGACCGCCAAAGGCGACTATCTCTTCATTCTTGATTCTGATTTTGTGCCGAATCCCGATGTGCTTCATAAAACGATTCACTATTTCACCGATAATAATATCGGCATGATCCAAACACGCTGGGAACACATCAACCGCACCTACAACACCCTGACTCGTATACAGGCAATGTTTCTCGATGGGCACCTTGAGCTGGAACAAACCGCACGTAATCGTAGCGGCCGATTTTTCACCTTCAATGGCACTGCTGGCATCTGGCGCAAATCATGCATCGAAGACGCTGGAGGCTGGGAGCATGACACCCTGACAGAAGATATGGACCTCAGCTACCGCGCGCAGCTCAAAGGCTGGAAATTCATCTTCCTTAACGATGTAACTACCCCTGCGGAGCTACCCGTTGATATGGAAGGTTTCAAGAGCCAGCAACACCGCTGGACCAAAGGCTCCATTCAAGTGTGTAAGAAATGTCTGTTCGATATCTGGAAAAGCAATGCCCCTCTCACTTGCAAATTGGAAGCCACCGCTCACTTAACATCAAATTTTGCATATTTGCTACTTTTCGCGCTGCTCTTTTTGATCATACCAAAACAGCGAAGTGAGATGTCATGGTTTGAAGAACATGGTATATCTGAACACCTACTGAATTTCCCTATCTTTTTCTTCGGTAGTGTATCTGTGGCTCTGTTTTACATCATGAGCCAGAAAGCCCTTCGCCCAGACACCTGGCTAAAAGACATTCTTTACCTGCCTCTACTTCTGGCTTTGGGAATCGGCATGTCCGTGAACAATGCCAAGGCGGTCTTAGAAGCTCTCTTTAATCATCAATCTGGCTTCGTGCGCACCCCCAAACACGGTATTAACAGCAGCACAAAAACGGAAAAATCAGCCTTCAAAAAAAGCCGCTACAAGGCCATCAAGTCACTCACCCCGTTCGTGGAGCTTGCCTTCGCCTTTTTCTTCACCATCATTGTAGCCGATAACGCCCTCAATGGCAGCTGGATAGCAGCTACCCTGTTGATGCCCTTCCCCATTGGCTTCTATTTCACATCATTAAGCTCACTTGCACAGCAATTAACGGCTTTTTCCAAATCCCCCGCCAAGGAAAGAGCCAGCAAGTAACAAACGATCTTCTTAGCTATTCTCAACAGCTGAAAACATGAAGGAGCTCACAACCCTTGTCGCTCGTTCTTTTCTTCTCAAGCAACGTAAAATCAAGCTTTGCCTCAAAAAGCAGACATTTTCCTCGCTATCGAGCTTGACAGCCCAGCCTAAATGGCTAGCTTCACCGCCCTTACAGCATGTCATCTTCATTCACTCTGAATGAGACGACTCAGATAATCTCAACTCAGTAACTCAGTTATTCCATGGCCAATTCCAAATCAGCTCTCAAGCGCGTTCGTCAAACCGCAACGCGAACAGCACAGAACAAGTCTCTCACCAGTCGCATGAAGACGCTCCGCAGAAAAACTCTCGAAGCTGCTGCATCAGGCGACAAAGAAGTTGCTAAAAAATCCTACTCTGAGTTCACCTCTACAGTAGATAAGTGTGAAAAGAATAACATCATTCACCCCAACAAAGCAGCTAACCTTAAGAGCAAGACACAAAAGCACCTCAGTGCCTAGTGATTGCCCCGACCTCTAAGTTGGAGCAACAGCACCCCAACATCAGGTTATAAGCTACATTTTCTTAGCGTCCTCCTTAGTTGGGGGTCGCTTTTTTAGTTTCAGAGCCTAGATTTTTTCTAGACAAGCTGAATTCCTAATTTATCAGTTCATTATCCATGGCTACCAATCCCCAAGATCAATCCCGTCTGAACAAGGCTAAGGAGATCGCCAACAACCCCGACAATTATAAGGTCTGTGAAGGATGCGACTCTATTGTTGGCGCTGGAGCTAACCTCTGCCCCAACTGCCACAGTTATCGCTTTGATGGTGACAGCTCGCGGGTAGTTGATCAAGCCGTCTGGCTCGGCTGCCGGGAACAAACATCGGTGACGGCCGAGGACCTCTATTGATCAAGCACCCACCCTACTCAATTTAGGAGTAACAACACCCACTCCCATCAAGTTATGACTTCACTACTCGAAACGATCAGCAGCGACATGAAAACCGCCATGCGAGAGCGCAATAAAGAGACGCTCAACACAATCCGCGCACTGAAATCAGCAATAACCAATGCCAGCATCGAGAAGTCTGGCGCCGGCACCGTTCTCGAAGATAGCGAAATAATAAGCATTATTCGAAAGCAGATCAAACAGCGTCAGGACTCCATCGAGCAGTTTGAAAAAGCAGATCGCCAAGAACTTGCTGATAACGAAAAGGCCGAAATCAACATCCTGAAGAACTACCTCCCTACTGAACTTAGCGAGGACGAAATCGTTACTGCCGTTGAATCGGCTATTAGCGAATTAGGCGCTGAGTCCAAGAAGGACATGGGGCAAGTCATGAAACTACTTCAACAAAAAACAGGTGGCCGTGCCGATGGCAAAAAACTCTCTCAGGAGGTCATGAAGCGTCTCCAGTAAATTTCTCACCTCTCGGGGAAGCCCAATCACAAAGCCCTCAGCGGGGTTCATCCATCAGCATAATCACGCTGGTTTTTACGATCATTCTATAAGCCACCATGAATTTTTCTGTTATCATCGTCGCCGCAGGATCTAGCCAGCGCATGGGATTTGATAAGCTACTGGCAAATCTTGCCGGTAAGCCGGTCCTCCAGCACAGCATTGAAGCATTTGCAAATTGCTCTAATGTCACAGAAATTATCGTTGTTTGCCCCATAGAGCGCTACAGCGCCCTTCATCTTGAATTAAATGATCTACCGATCACCCGAGTTGATGGCGGCATAGACCGGCATGATTCTGTCGCTGCCGGCCTAAGTAAATTGACAAAAGGGGCACATTACATCGCAGTTCATGATGGAGCGCGGCCACTGATATCATGCCAGCAAATCGAAAAGGTCTTGAAATCTGCCGTCAAATATAACGCGGCCTCATCTGCACGCCCAGTCACTGAAACCATCAAACGAGCAAATAGCGAAGGCTTCGTTACCGAGGCTCTATGCCGCGACAATCTTTGGCTGATGGAAACACCCCAAATTTTCAAGGCCGAACTACTCATCGAAGCCTACGACCTGGTTCAAAAAAATGGCCAGCGCGTTACCGACGAAGTTTCCGCAATGGAGCTCATCCAATGCCCCACCCGTCTTGTCGCTAACGAAGACCCCAACCTCAAGATCACCTACCCTGAGGATATCGCACTGGCGGAGAAAATGATTTCCTAAAAGATCACCCGATCATCGAAACCTGAGAGTTCAACTCCGGTTTAAACTTCCCTATTCATTAGTTCACATACATATTCCTGACCCATGCCTTACCGGATTTGCAAAATGATCGAGGTCGAAAACGGCCATCTACTCTCCAAGCACCCTGACAAGTGTAGGTTTCCTCACGGACATACTCGCAAGGTTGAGCTGATATTTGAGGCTGACACCCTGGATGATCGTGAGATGGTCTTTGATTTCAAACTCATCTCCCGCATGATCGGAGATTTCCTCGAAACCTATGATCATGCTCTTTGTATGAATACAGAGGATCCTAAATTTGAATTTTTCAAAGAAGCTTATGGTGATCGCATTATCGGATTTGATGGTGAAGACCCGACAACTGAAGTAATGGCACGAACCATCTACCTTCACACCAAGGCATCACTAGCTCAATTTGTGAGCCAACCGGATGCCGAGTATCCGGTCAGACCTAATGTGAAAATTGCTAAAATACGCGTTTGGGAAACCACTTCTTCCTGGGCGGAATATGATGAATAGTGGTCATCAAACCATACGCTGAGGCTAAGGCCACGGCCGAGCCTGAGCCGAATCAAAGTCCAGAGGCTTTCCACTCCTGCCAACCTCCTTTGTAGACCGAGATCGAATAACCTTCCTCGGCTATTTTTTCAGCGAACAGGTAGCCGTCAGGGCAGTCGATGTTTTGGCAGTAGAGCACGATAACCTTACGCTCGGTCAAAGCATGATCAAAATGTGTTCTGATCATGCCTATGGATTTTGTATATTTTTTAAGTGGCAGGTTAATCGCATCATCAATATGACCCATGCGGTAAAAAATCGCGGGCCTGCAATCAACCAGCAGTACTCTTTTCGTCTGAATCAGCTCAAAAAGCCGGCCTATATCAACACCCGTGATTTGCCCTTGCTGAACATCCCCTCCAGCCACAGAAGTCCGCCTATCAACATTGCTTGTTGGTGCGAGCTCGCGCTTTGCCGGCATGACCTCAGCATGCCTGCCACCTTCAGCAACTCGACTCTCTGAATGATTTCCTACTGTCTCTGAACAGGCTGTGAGCAAAAGCAACAGCAACAGGGCGGCAGATCGAAATAACAATTGCATAGACATCAGATACCACAATCGCGCCATAAAAAAAGCCCAGAGGAAACCCTCCGGACTTTTAATAAAATGATTTCAGTTCAGTATCCTATTATGAACTAACACGCATTGGCATGATCACATAGAGGAATGAGCCGTCGATGCGAATGACTCCAGGGCTCATGCCATCAATGAGGTCTAGGTAGACTGACTCTTCGCTTAGATTTTTAAGCGGTGCCATGAGAAACTCTGGATTGAAAGCGATCGCGAACTCTTCGCCATCATAATCAGCCACGACCGGCTCCTTGGCTTCACCGATATCCTTGGAGTTAGCCTGAACATCAATGCTGCCCTTACTAAACGACAACTTCACTGAATTGGAGCTCTCTGAGGTGAGTAATGATACCCGGCGAACTGTATTGAGAAACTCTTCACGATTGATTGTGACCCGCTCCTTGCGCTCACCAGGAATCACCTGCTTGTAGTTGGGGTAATTACCCTCAATGAGCTTACTGACGATGATGCTGTCACCAATCTCAAAGCTTATTTGGTTACCACTTAATTTCACAATGGCTTCACCCTCACCACCAAGCATGCGCTGAAGCTCATTGACAGCTTTGGATGGAACAATGATGTCTGTCTCATGACTTGCTGGGTATTCCAGGTCGTTCTCGACCATCGCAAGTCTGCGACCATCGGTAGCAACAAAAATCATTTTGCCGTCACGGAAGGATACGTAAATACCATTGAGCACATAGCGTGTCTCATCCGTTGATATCGCATAAGAAGTTTTTTTAATGGCGTCGTGTAGCACACCTTGGCCAATCTTGAATTCTGTGGATTCTTCGAACTTCGGCAGAGGCGGAAACTCATCTTCACCAAGACCAATTATTTTAAAGAAGCTTGGACCACATTTAATACTGGCATGATTTTTACCGTCTACTGATACCTCCACTTCGCTTGCTGGAAGTTCACGGATGATGCTCACCAATCGCTTAACGGGAAGCGTTGTAGAGCCCTCTTTGTCGATCGTTGCATCTACACTACCACTTACACCAACATCCAGATCTGTGGTTGTCAGTTTCAGTTTGCCATCGGCAGCTTCGATAAGAACGTTAGAAAGAATAGGAAGTGTTGCCCTATTGCTTACTACGTGCTGAACCTGCTGAAGAGCATCAAGAAAAGCTTCCTTACTAATAGAAAATTTCATTTTAAGATAAGTGATAATTAAGGTTTGCCGTAAAAATGGTGAAACGGTTCACACACGACGCGAAGAGATTGAATTATTTTTATCTCAAAGCAAGCCCTCATTAAGGAATCTTGAACAATTTCAGCCCTCTAGCACAACATGCTGTGCCCGAAGATGGGGCGGGCGCTATATGTAGACCCGTCACGATAGAGCCGTAGACCTTGGGGCATGCAGAAAATGTAATAATACATCCTAAAAGGAACCAATAAAGGTGTTTTGAGGGATCTTCACTACGCCCTCAGCAGGCCGCTATCTGCGTTTAAGTATGGTCATTAGAATGTCCACCGCATCACGAATCTCTGCCTCATTTTCAATTCGGTCTTTTACCTTTTGGCATGCATAGATCACGGTGCCGTGATCTCTACCACCAAAGGCATCGCCGATTTCAACCAAAGAGCATGGTGTCATTTTACGACTCAGATACATCGCAATTTGCCGAGGGAACGCAATGTTTGTAGGACGCCGCCTGCTAGTCATGTCTGCAAGCCTGATGTCGAAGTAATCAGTTACCGCCTTTTGTATGGAATCAATATTGACTCTACGCTGGCCCTCTTCCCTTAAGATGTCCTTCAATAAAAACTCGGATCGCTCAATGGTCACCTGCTCGGTACCTAGAGATGCGTAAGTGGCAATGCGAACAAGCCCACCTTCTAGTCTACGCACATTACTTTGAATACGCTCTGCAAGCATCTCCAATATTTCACTGTCCAGCTTCACGTCCCAGTCTTCCATTTTGGCGCGCAGAATCGCAAGGCGAGTTTCTATGCCTGGAGGCTGAAGTTCTACAGTCAAGCCACTTTCAAAACGAGAAATGAGACGAGGCTCAATGTTTTTAATTTCTGAAGCTGGTCGATCCGAAGTCAGCACAACCTGACTCTGCAGGTCCAGTAATTCATTGAAGGTATGGAAAAATTCCTCTTGCGAGCGCTCTTTCCCTGCCAAGAACTGAATATCATCAATGAGTAAAATATCTGCACGGCGGTATTTGCGTCTGAATCTTTCGAGTGAGCCTTTGCGTACAGTATCAATAAATTCATTGATGAACTTTTCACATGTCAGATACACGACTTTTGCCTTTGGGTTATCCTGCATCAGCTGCTGGCCAATGGCCTGCATGAGATGGGTTTTACCAAGACCTGAACTGCCGTGGATAAAAAGCGGATTGTAAATGGGGTTCTTCGTCGAGGCCACAGCCATACAAGCAGCATGAGCAAACTCATTATTTTGCCCGACTACGAAGCGATCAAAGCTAAATTGAGGATTGAGCCCCGTCGATTTGAGCCTTTTGCGCATCTGCTCTGTGGGATCCCCCAGAGAGCTGTGCTCCACTGCTCCAAATCCATCACTAAAAGACGCTTGAGCTACCGCATCGGCATCGGCATCGGAGGACAGGCTATTATGATCACTAGACACGCCAGCTTGGCCGGCTCTGGCTGTTGCAGCATCAGCAAGCTGGTCTTGTATCGCTTCGCAAACGACAACTCTCACTTTGCGAGGAAGCGAGGAAACGCTAGCAAGCGCAGATTGAACCTCAGGAAGGTAATTTGTCTCAATCCAAACCTGGTGCATATCGCTAACCACGCCAAGGACCGCCTCGGTCTCGTTAACCTCTTTGAGATAAGCTGAGCTAAACCACCTGCTGTATGCGTCACCACTTACCAGATTTTTAAGAGCCCCTGCAACCTCAAGCCAAAGCTCTTCATTTTCCCCAGAAGCACTTGCACCACCCGATTCTGTTGGGTCAGTGGTTGACTTTTCTAGGTTTTGGAAAAGAGCACGTGTTTGTTTCATTAAGCTTGTAAAATGTGTAAATGGTTTGGGTATCGGTGTCCGCGAGCAGCGAACGGGCAAGAGGGTGACCTGCTGATAAAACTCGCTGTTTGCGCTAGGATCAAAACTTTTTAATATTACGAGGTCCCCAAAAAACAAAACCCCCTATTCCACAATAGTTCCACGGAAAAGTTTTTAAAATACTTGACCCCAAAAGTAATCAAGCGTGGTTAATCATCTCTGCTTATCGACACCGACTGACGCTTCCGAAGAGCCTAACAGAGACCCCAGCCAGCCACATAAAAGTGTGATGCTCGCATTCAATGGGAAAAACCATTCAGAGGTCAGCTCAGGGCGCAAAAGAATGACCTGTTGTGCCCAAGTAGCTAAGCCCATGGCCTCAAGGACTAAAGGCAGCTCGGGCCTAAACCAAGACACCAGCAACACGGATAAAATAGTACCCAGGATCAGCCCCTTTGTGCTTACCCTCAGAGGCAAAATAGCCGCCGCTAGAACCCCCAACAGAGGTCCATAGGTATACGCCACCATGCCAAAGGCTAAACCAATCAGATCACTGTCTGGATTCTTTTTGTAAACAACCCACAAACCCAGTCCCGCTGCCGTCAAAATGACCCCCCAAACACAAACCACAATTCTCGATAAACGGACCATCTCTCGACCCTTACCTGCCGCCTCGAGCTTATCTCTGCCATAGAATACCGATAAGCTGGCCTGACTGAGGGCCGCTAAAATAGAATCAAGACTCGAGATGGCGGCAGCAAAGGCTCCCGCTAGGATCAAACCACTGAGCCCTGGAGCCACTTCCATTGTAATCCATGTGGGAAACACATTATTGCTTTTGTCAAAACTCGCAGCGATCAAACCACTTGGTTCATAGACCCTGTACCAAGCAAAAAGCCCTGCTCCGACAGCAAGCATCAAGACGGTGACAATGATCGATATACTACTCCAGCACATCGCTTTTCTGGCATCCTTGACATTTCCACAGCAAAACATTCTCTGAGTGTTAAGTTGATCGATACCAAACGCCGTGAAATTTTGAAAGGGCATGGCAATCAAGGCCACCCACATAGTGTAGCGCAAACCCGGTTCTTGGAATGGGGACGTAAAATCAAGCCATGTGAGTTTGTCTTTGTCGCTGCCGTCAATGGTGACTTGGTTGAGCTCTACAATTTGACTCCAGCCCAATTCACCGACCAGGAGGCTTAAGGCCAACACACCGCCAAAAATGAACAGGCAAAACTGAATGACATCTGTCCAGATGACCGTCTGCATCCCCCCCATGAATGTCCAAAGAATTGCGACAGCACCTATGATAACAATGCATAGAGGCACGTCCATACCTGTTACCACCTGAAGGATAATGGCCGTAACAAGCACACGCACACTCTGCCCTAGGATGGAGCCCAAGGCAAAAAGACCTGTGACCAGACGCCTCGCACCCTCGCCAAGCCGGTTACCCATGAAATCGTATGGGCTGTATATTTCCTTTTCATAATACAAAGGTATCAGCCAGTAAGCGACAGCGAAGCGTGCTATGACAGAACCAAAGCCCCATTGCAGGTAAGTCCAGTCTCCTTCCATGGCAAAAACCATACCGGGCACACCGATGAAGGTCAGAGCACTAATCTCAGTGGCGATCATCGATCCACTCACCGACCACCAGGGCAAAGTCTTACCACCTAGAAAGAAATCCTTAATATTAGATTGTTTACCCGAGAGCCGGTGGCCCAGAACCGTTGTGAAAATCATATACCCCGCAACAACCGCCCAATCCCAATAGGTAAAGTATTCATACACCGGCTTCATGGAAACGCAGACTAGCAGTATAATTCACCTCTACAAACTTCAAACCAGCACACCCTAAAAAAAACTTCACCCTACAGACAAAAGAGGCTTGTCGTTTAGGTCACACCATTCATAACTCAACCCCAGATTTAAGCAAGTGGCCTCATCTGGAAATCATCATACTCTTGGCATAATCCCAGCACGCTGGGGTTCTACTCGCTTCCCCGGGAAACCGCTCCACCTCATTGCTGGAAAACCGCTTGTGCAACACGTCTGGGAGCGCACGCAGCACTGCAAGCTTCTCGACAGTGTGACTATTGCTACCGATGACCAGCGCATCCTCGATGCGGCACATGATTTTGGTGCCAAAGCGGTCATGACCTCTCCAAACCACCCTACGGGAACGGATCGCATCGCCGAAGCCGCCTCGTCCTACCCTGATGCTGCCTACATCATCAACATTCAGGGAGATGAACCGCTCATCGAACCAAGCCTCATCGACCAGCTCGCTGTAGCGCTACATGAAGACTCAGGCATCTCCATGGCCACGGCAGCAAACGCCATCAATGACGACGAGGCCATACATGATCCCAATGTCGTTAAATGCGTCATCGCTCAAAATGGTGAAGCTCTCTACTTCTCACGTAGCCCAATTCCATACCAACGTGCTGAAAGCCCGGCATTGACTCTTTACCGCCACAAAGGGATCTACGCATACCGCAGAGACTTCCTCGAAAAATTTGTCGTCTGGCCGCCATCCCCTCTCGAGCTGGCAGAATCTTTAGAGCAACTCCGCGCTCTCGAAAACAATGCACGCATCAAGGTTCTCATCACAGATGACGACTCCACCGGTGTAGACACCCTCGAACAGGCTCAACATATCGAAAACCTTCTCAAATAAACCATCTACTTTCATACCCATGCCTCAACCTACCAAATATATTTTTGTCACCGGCGGTGTCGTCTCCTCACTAGGCAAGGGGCTGGCTGCCGCCTCGCTTGGCACCCTTCTAGAGCATCGTGGCCTCTCAGTGATCCTGCAGAAGTTCGACCCCTACCTCAACGTCGACCCTGGCACCATGTCCCCATTTCAGCACGGGGAAGTCTACGTCCTTAATGATGGCGCTGAGACCGATCTCGACCTGGGACATTATGAACGTTTCACTAATTGCACCCTGACGAAATTCAACAACCTCACCTCTGGTCAAGTTTTCGAAAACGTTATTCGCAAAGAGCGCAAGGGTGATTACCTCGGCAAAACTGTTCAGTTCATACCTCACTGCACCGATGAAATCAAAGCGCGTATTAACGACGTCGCCCTCCGCTCTGATGCCGATATCATCATTACGGAAATAGGAGGCACCGTGGGCGATATCGAGGGCCACCTATTCCTCGAGGCGCTTCGTCAGTTTTCACTCGATGTCGGCCGTGAAAACGTTTGCTTCATTCATGTAACGCTACTGCCCCTGATCAAGGCTGCCGGTGAAATTAAAACCAAGCCAACTCAACAGTCCGTGGCCAAGCTCCGAGAAATCGGTATTCAGCCAGATATTATCGTCTGCCGAACTGAACACGAATTGGATGAAGACAACCGACGTAAAATTGCCATGTTCTGCAATGTTGAGCACAAGAATGTTGTCGCATTTCGCGATGTTGATCACACCATTTATGAATGCCCGATTGACCTGCGTCGCGACAAGCTTGATCGACTAGTCACTGACCGACTAGGCATCGAGTCTAAGACGCCAGACCTCAGCGAATGGCAAGATTTCGTCGATCATATCATCAACCCGACCCACGAGGTTAAAATTGCGGTGGTCGGCAAGTACATTGAACTGCAGGACGCCTATAAGTCGATTTACGAATCCCTGACACACGCGGGCGCCGCGCATGACACCAGGGTTGTTGTTGAACGCATCGATGCGGAAATCATCGAACAAGAAGGTGCCGAAAAACATCTTAGCGGTATGGATGGCATCCTTATCCCTGGCGGTTTTGGTGATCGCGGCACTGAGGGCAAGATCCTCACCGCTAAATACGCACGGGAAAATCGCATCCCCTACTTTGGCATCTGTTTAGGCATGCAAATTGCCACCATTGAATTTGCCCGGAATGCCTGCCAATTGAAGGGAGCGAACTCCACCGAGTTTGACAAAGACAACCCGCATCCCGTCATCTCCCTACAAGAAGAGCAACAGGGCGTCGAAGATATGGGCGCAACCATGCGCCTTGGAGCAAGTGATTCAAAAATCCTGCAAGACACCGTTGCCCACCAACTCTATGGAAAAGATATGATCAGCGAGCGTCATCGCCATCGCTATGAATTCAACCCAGCTTACCGTGAGCAGATTGAAGCCGCCGGCCTAAAAATTAGTGCCGTTTCTGATCCTGAGGGACTTGTTGAAATCGTTGAGATTAGCGATCACCCATTTTTCATCGGTGCTCAATTCCACCCTGAATTCCAATCAAGACCTAATCACCCCCACCCGATTTTCGCTGGGTTTATAGCAGCAGCTCTAAAGCATCACGGCTAAATCTTCCCGCTCTGATCAGCAGTTCTGATTAGTGACTGCTCTCATTCATCATAATTGCTTACAGGTCCATACTATGTCCTCCATCGAATCTAAAATCCAAGAACTCGGCTACACCTTACCTGAGGCTCCCGCGCCGGCAGGATCATATGTCAACTGCGTGCGCTCCGGTAACCTGCTCTTTCTTGCCGGAGGCATTCCTCCATTGGATGATGACACCTTCTTGGGTAAAGTGCCAACAGACACATCGGTTGAGACCGCGCAACAGGCAGCCCGTCTTATCACCCTGAACCGCCTCGCTGTGGTCAAAGCGGAAATCGGAGACCTCGATCATATTGAGCGCATTGTTAACGTGGGTGGTTTCGTCAACTCAGAGCCTGATTTCCATCAACACCCCGCGGTTATCAATGGCTGTTCTGACCTTCTTGTTGAAATTTTCGGCGATAAGGGAGTCCATTCCCGCACGGCAATGGGTGCCGCAGCTCTACCGCTCAATGTATCCGTAGAAATCAACATGATTGTTGAGGTGATCTAGCTACTTTATGCAAGTTCTGAGGTGCCAGCTACGTATGATCAACAAATATGACTTCTCTGCTTGCTGAGCGTAAAAACAGATGTAATTTCACTTTTACTAGAGTAAATATTTTGAATTCAGCTCAGTAATACCTTAACTATAAAATCACATTATGAAAACCAGCATAACAACAACAACTGCGCGCATCGCTGCCTTCGGGCTCGCTGCGCTTCCGATGTTGGCTACTGTGCATGCCAATGTTGCCGCGGCAACACCCTCTGAGGAGGCGGCTGATGCCATTACCAACACAAAAACTGCCTATCTTGTCCAAGTAAGCGGCAAGGGATGAGGCATCTCCAACCGAGCCAGTTTGGCTATTAAAATACAGGACGGTGTCGACAAAATCCTTCTCTCTGGCCTTCGCGCTACAGTGATCATGAAGGATGGCAAGGAACTCGATAAAGGGAAAACTGAACAGTCCCTCAACAGGAAGTCCCTTACTCTTGTCTCATTCAATAAAGATGAAATCATCATCCCTGAAGCTGGCTACGTGCTCGCTGTAACAGGCACTGGATGAGCGGACACCAACGACAAAGCCCGTGCGGCTTTAGAAAAACTCGATAATGTGACTGCGGCATACGTCAACCGCGGCATCACCCTGCACCTCGCTAAAGCTGGAGAGCTTGATCAGGACAGTGTTGCCAAAGCGATTGCGCCATTCAGAATGAATATTCAAGCAGTCAAACCTCTCTCAGGGAAACCTTTCTAGGACCCTGCCATCATCAAATATCTGCGGTCAACCCTCACTCGGGGGTTGGCCGTTTTTTTGGCTTACATTAAGGATCGTCCATAAATAAGGCGTCGAAGCTCGAGCCTCTGCGCGATTGTATCGAGTAACCCTCCAATCCTCCTCATCAAGCTCATCGACGAAGTTAGTCACCAGATCTGCCTCATCAGCGCCCCCATCATGACCTGGATAACACATCACCGTTAATATCCCTCCACAAGACAACGACTCTATCGCTGCAGATAAAGCGGCCACCGTGGAATGAGCCTGAGTGATGATTTTCTTATCTCCCCCTGGAAGATAGCCGAGATTAAACATCACCGCTTTCACCTTAGTGGTAATATGTAGAGCCATGTCTGCATGACTCTCACAAAACAACGCATAACAGCAGCTATCGACTCCAGCATCATCAAGACGCTTACCTGCATTGCCCACGGCGGCCTGCTGAACATCAAATCCAAAAACCTTCCCCGCACGCCCAACACAACGAGCCAGGAACAAGGTATCATGACCATTACCCAGCGTTGCATCCACCGCAGCATCACCATGCTCTAGCACATCGACAATCAAGTCATGCGCCTGCAGCAACAAGCTGCCCTCTATGCTTTTTTCTAGGATCATCTCTACTCAACGATATCGCTCAGACCAAAAAAATATACTTATTCTGAAAGCCCCAGTTCCTCGTCTAGCTCTGATTCGCCACACAAATAAGCCGCAAAATGCTCCGCTACAGCCGGAGCCATCAATGAACCTTTAGACCCCAGCCCATTGAAAAAACCGACCTGAGGAATCTCAGGATGAAAGCCGACAACCGGCCTACTGTTTCTTATGATCGGCCTGATTCCGGCTTCGTGATCAATCACCTCGATGGGCACGTCTTTATCCGGACCTAGCTCTAACCACGTGTTCAGTTTTGCTAGCACGTCAGATTTACCCGCATCAGTTGGGATGGCATCCATGTGTTTCCAATCATAATTCGACCCAGCCTTCCACATGCCTCCGCCTCGAGGCGCCAACCAGCCTTGGCAGTGATAACGTCGTGCGTCGTCGAGCCCATCAATCCAGACATTCAAAATCTCACCTTTGGCACTGCGATGATGCATATAGGAAAACCAACCTTTGTAGCCATCAACACCATTCAAGCCATAGGCACCTTGGCACAAAATGATTTTGTCTGCTACCACGTCCTGCCATTCTGCCTGACCATCAACAAAAGAGACATCTTCCTCGGCAAAGGCGGCCTCCCGCCAAGAACCTGTATCCATTAACTTATCCTGGACCACATGCAAGAATGCAAGGGTATCCAGCCATGCGCCATCTGGCATTTCAATACCTCCATATTGATACTGAAAAGGCCCATCAAGCTCATCGAGCTCATGTGCCCATTGATGCTGCTCATCAGTTTTGCCCCGCCACTTTTCACGTTCCTTCTCAGAAGCAAAAACACGAACAACTGGCATGGGATGATAGAATTTACGGCCGCTTTCTTTCTCTAGGCCATGATAAAATGCCACAGCCTTCGGCAGATAATATTGCTGTCGCCATGCCGGGTTCATCCCCCTCCCCGTCAGCGGCGTGATCAGACCTGCCGCAATCCTCGTCGATCCGGTACCATCCTGACGATCGACAACAAGAACAGAACGGCCACGCCTCAGCAACTCAATGGCAAGCGTACTCCCAGCTAAGCCTTGGCCAATAATGAGGTAGTCGACCTTCATTGGCATCTTCAGCTTTTCAGCTCTTCTTGAATCGATTTATTGGGATCTACCCAATCAGCATCATGACCTTTGGCATAATTAAACAGATCACGATGCATATACTCATAATACGCTTCTTTTTGTTCATCACTGAGATGACCCCAAATAGCTACATTGAAAGCTCTGGTGACTTTCTGCATCATTTTCAGTGTTAGGCGTCGCCCCTTTCTTGCCTTCTGAACCTGCTTATGGGTTAGCTGCTCGGTAGAAACTTCTACCAACTGGTGATTATCAATACCCCATTCACCCATCATCTTGTCCAGTGGCTGTAGTCCGAGGTCGCGTTCGTCAATATCCTGCATGCCGTATTCTTATATCAAAATATAAATTTGGAAACTGAATTTGGCATTTGGAATTTAGTAATTATCTATTAGCGTAAATATATGCCCAGCAAACAAGATATCCTCGACCTTTATTTCATGGATGCACGCTGCAAATTAATCGATATAGCTGCATTCTTGGACCGAATGGATCGTTTCGACGGTGATGCCGACTATCGATTCAATGGCTTCCATGAAGCTCTTGATGCCATGCTCAAGCCTGGTGAGCAGTCACGCGCACAAGCCGTTCTCAATACCTTGTCTGATCAAACTGTAGAACCCATCCCCAAAGCCATCATCCAAGGAGCTTTTGGAGCGCCCAACAAGCAG
>DBBL01000034.1 GCA_002292185.1 Akkermansiaceae bacterium UBA985
CAAATTCGTCAGCTCAGAGATGGTGTTGATATTCTGGTGGCAACGCCAGGGCGCTTACTCGACCTCTGTCAGCAAAAAGTCTGTAGGCTTGATGAAGTGCATATGCTGGTACTGGACGAAGCGGATCGCATGCTGGATATGGGTTTTATCAACGACATCAGGAAAGTGATCAAGTTGCTGCCTAAAAGACGGCAAAATTTGCTTTTCTCAGCCACTTTTTCAAAGGAAATACGCTCGATGACACGTGAGCTTTTGGTCAATCCCATCACCATTGATGTAAGCCCTGGAACTACGACTGCCGAGACGGTGGCGCAAACAGCCTATCGATGTGATGCAGAATCTAAAGCGGCATTAGCGGTTGAGCTTATCAAAGGAGGTAAGTGGGAGCAGGTGCTGGTATTTACCCGGACTAAACACGGAGCTAATAGGCTGAGTAAAAGACTCGATCAATCCGGCATTCAATCCAGTGCTATTCATGGAGATAAAAGTCAGGGTGCGCGCACCAGAGCGTTACAGGGATTCAAGGACGGAAAGATACGAGTGCTGGTGGCAACGGATATTGCCGCACGTGGGCTCGATATCGCCCAATTGCCTCATGTGATTAATTACGAGATCCCCAATATTCCTGAGGATTACGTGCACCGCATTGGCAGGACTGGCAGAGCTGGTAAAGAAGGTGAGGCGGTGTCGCTGGTATGTAACGAGGAACGCCCGTTTTTTAGCGCGATAGAAAAATTAATTTCAAAGAAAATCAAACTGGCTGATTTTGAAGGTTTTGAGCCTCAGCAGTGGCCAAACCGAGCGCCGACGGCAAGCGAAGTGCAGAAAGCTGCCGCACAAAGAAAAGCAGCTGCCAACAAAGCTCGCGGACCCAGAAGACCACGGAACTCAAGCTCTCCAAAACGAAGAGGTGATGGTGGCGAAAGATCAGCAGGAAAGTCGACAGGATCTGCTAGTTCAAAAGGGCGCCGATCCTTTCGACGCAGGGGCTAATAGCGGTGCTTTTCTAGAGGCTCTGCATTAACCAAGGTCTTCGACATTGGCATAAAGAGCACGGATATTGAGGAGGGCTTTTTCAAGTAAGTTGGTCTCTTCTTGTGTCAGGTTGCCTTGGGTTTTTGCGGCAAGCATTTCTAGCGAGTCGAGCACCAGAGCAGCGGCCTTTAGGTTGACGCTTTGTTCGCCGGTTGCCGGGTTTGTTAGTTGACCCAAGAACAGCCCAGCATTCTGTGCCTGTAGATAGACAAAGTCATTAAAGCGGGTGTCTGGTTTTGGTGTGTTGGACATTGATTTGGTGTGTTGGTTTTTGAAGGTTCGAGCGATGCTTAGGTGTTGATGCTGTTAGGGGCTGACGCTGACGATGACAGGCTCTAGGGTATTGAAGTATTTTGCGGCGGCGGCCTTGATGTCTGCGGTGCTAAGCGCGCGGATCTGGTCAGGTGCCTGCAGGTGATGGTCGGGCGGGAATCCAAGCAGGCAGTCGATAGCGCTGAGTCTGGCAAGCGAGCTTGGCTTCTGGTTTGCCAGTGCATGTGAGGCCAGCCAGGTGGTCTTGACGCTTTCTAAGATGTCATCAGGAATGCCGTTTGTCGCGATGGTTTTGATCTCTTCTAATAAATGTGTTTTGGCAGTTTCAAGCTGGTCAGGCGAGGTGCCAAGGTAGAATGCAAACATGCCCGTGGTAGAACCATGAAACTGAGTGGCAGATACGTAGTAAGCGAGGCCTAGCTCTTCACGGATTTTAGTGAAAAGAGGACCCGCCATATCTGTGCAGTAGTCGTGAATGAGCTCGAGGGCGAGGTTGTCTTCATCATAAGCTGAGGCCCCGGTGAACCCTACCGCTAAAACGGCTTGTTGCTTGTCGAGATGAAGCTCGTGACTGCTAGGAGAGGGGGTTTCTTGTTGGGCATGGCTGAAGCGCTCTCCGCTTGGCAGGGAGCCGAAGTATTGGTTTGCCAACTGAAAAGCATGGTCAGGGTCAATGTCGCCAAAGATAGCGATGACTGAGTTGTTCGCGGTGAAGTATTTCTGATGATGGTCTGCGAGCATCTCGCGATCTAGCCGGTGAAGTGAATCTTCTGTGCCAGAGCTGCTGAGACCATAGCCCGTTGGTCCGAAGAGGGAGGGGCGTAGTTGCTTGAAAGCAACAGCAAGAGGGTCATTCGCCTGTTCACGCAGTCCTGCAATCATGGCTTCACGTTCACGCTCGAGAGAGTCTTGAGGCAGGAGGGGGTTGGCAATAATGTCGGCGAGTATTTCCATCACCGGTTCAATGTCTGGGCTTAGACATGAGCCGGAGCTCAGCGTGGTATTATTGCCGCAGCTTACTCCAAAGCTTGCTCCCATGCTATCCATGCTAGCCGCGATTTGCTCGGCACTTCGAGTGGTCGTGCCTTTGGGGAGGATCTTACTAAGCAGGTTATTAATGCCATTGTTGGCAGAAGTTTCAGATGGCAGGCCTGTGAGGGTTGCCATGGTCATGGAGACGGTTGGTAGACGCGTGTCTTGTTGAGTGATCAGTGTAAGTCCATTGGCGAGGGTGTGCTTTTTTATTTCTCCACGTTGATGAGTGGCAGCAGATATGGGGTCCTTTTCCTCGCTTTCCTCGGGATCAAGTGATGTCAGGGTAAGTCTTTCCGTAGTGAGGTGTGCTTGCGCGGCGCGGCGGAGGTCCTCACAGCTTACCTTGTGTAGCAGGTCGACGTAGTCACGGGTGAAATCGAGGTTGCGGGTTTCATGCCAGTTGGAAGCGAGGTCAGAGGCCCTACCAGATGCTGTGGTGAGGGTGCGGAACTGGCTGACCAGTGCCATGCGGGTAGCTTTAGCGATTTCTTTTGATAGATCCTCGCTCTTGAGTAACTCGATTTCACGGAGAATGGTTTGTTGCAGTTCGTCTCTTTTGGCGTGTTCGGTGATTGCAGAGACAGCAAACATTCCAGGGCATTTTGGATCAGTCATGCACCATGCACCAATGTGGTGACAAAGATCAGTTTGTTCACGAACGTTTTGGTAAAGACGGCTAGAGCGACCCGTTCCCAATATGATAGCAAGAAGATCGAGAGCAGGGGTATCTGGATGATCCATCGCCGGCACTTGCCAAGCGAGGGTGAGTTTGCTCGCGGGGATGGCAAAGGTGTTTCTGCGGCTGCGCAAGCCTTGTTGCTTAGGCTCTGTGTAGACGGTGACGGGGTGAGTGAAGCTGCGGGGGGTTTCGGTAGTGATCTGCTCAAGAAAGGAGAGCATTTCGTCTTTCTTGAAGTCACCGGAGATACTGAGGAATGAATTTTCAGTGGTGTAGCGTTCTTTGTGGTAGTTCACCATGTCATCATGGCTGAGCTGATTAAAGAGCTCCATGTGACCTATGACAGGATGCCGTCGAGCATCATGAGCGTAAGCAGTGGAGTAGAGAAGGCGGCCGTTTCGATCATCTGGGTCATCTAGGCCCATGTCGATTTCACGGCGAATGACACCTTTTTCCTTTTCAAATTCATCGATGGGGAAGCTTGGTTTAAAGACCATTTCAGTGAGTACCTTGAGAAAGGTTTGGGCACTCTCAGATGGGCCATCAATGTAATATACGGTGCGATCAAAGGTGGTGTAAGCATTCCATTCGCCGCCAGCTGCCTGTACGGTGTCTGAGATCTCTTTGCCGTCATAGTTCTCCGTGCCCTTGAACACCATGTGCTCAAGAAGGTGTGATATTCCAGCTCCTAGATGACGACCTTCGTGAATGCTGCCTGTTTCCACCCAAGCTTGCGTGCTGATGACGGGAGCTGATGAATCAGCATCCAGAATAACAGTGAGGCCATTGCTTAAGACATGGCTGGTAGCTGTGGTAGCAGGAAATTCCATGGCGAAAACTTGGGTGGATCGCTTGTTATATGCAAGGATGGAATAAGGCCTCACGCAGGCTCATGTTATAGAATTTAGTTGCAAGGTGATGGATTGAATATAATATATTACTTGTCTGCTGTGTGCGACCGATAATGGTAGTACGCCCGAACCGATAGACTATACCTGGGGGCGGCCCCTACGAGCTAATGTCATGCCTTTTTAGGAAGACAGAGGCGCGGAGGATGTCCCCAACCTATTGAGTGCACGGAATCGTGGCTCATACACCATGGACGGCACAGCGGACTTTTTTTCTCAGTGGGTTGAATCAGATTGGGGCAAGCTTTAGCCGAAATGATATGGCTGGCTCTGATTAGCCCTGATAGGCTCTGATTGAATCTAGCGAGAGGGGGCAGGCGAGTGATGTATTTTTTATCGTAAAAAACGGTGTTATTCACTCCCGATCTGTGGACAATGTGCCCGTGTCCGATGATGCAAATAGTAAGTGCTCAAAAGCAGCCACGGTAAAGACCGAGATTTTGAAGCTGAATGATCAACCATTCCGCCTCAAGTCGGGTGATGTATTGCCGGAGCTTGAAGTTGCCTATCAAACATGGGGAACGCTCAATGAGGATGCATCCAATGCTATTCTTGTATCCCATGCGCTTTCTGGGTCTCACCATGCGAGTGGCTACAATCCAGACCTTCCCGAAGCAGGGGAGCTGTGGAAAGAGGAACTGCATGCTGGCTGGTGGGATGAGTTCATGGGGCCGGGAAAGGCTCTGGATACCGATCGTTTTTTTATTATCTGTGCGAATTATCTGGGTGGTTGTTACGGCACTACTGGGCCACGCTCGGTAAACCCTGCAACGGGGAACCCCTACGGCTCAAAATTCCCCCAGGTTTCCGTTTCTGACCAAGTCAACATGCAGGCTGCGTTGCTTGATGCTCTCGGCATTGATGTATTGCGTGCCGGCGTTGGGCCCTCTGTTGGCGGCTTAGTGACTTTGGCGTTCGCGGCCCTTTATCCTGAGCGCGTTAAAACAGTGATACCCATTGCCAGTGGTTTGAAGACAACGGTTTTAAACCGGCTTATTCTTTTTGAGCAGATCCTAGCGATTGAAAACGACCCCTATTTTAACGGTGGGGACTATTATGATGGGCCTCATCCTGATTATGGTTTGGCGCTAGCAAGAATGATTTCACACAAGACCTTTGTGCACCTTGATGCCATTGAGCAGCGAGCTAGAAAAGAGGTGCGACAAGACAAGGAGACCTTGGCTTGGTATCGAGTGCAAGATACGTTTCAAAGTTACATGCTGCATCAAGGTAAGAAATTCGTGAAGCGTTTTGATGCCAATACCTATTTGCGTATTATCGACATGTGGTCGCGTTTTGATGCCTGTAAAGAGGTCGGCGTTAAATCTGTTCAGGAGCTGTTCAAGAAATGCGCGGAGAACAATCAGCAATTCTTGGTCTTTAGTATCGACTCTGATTTTTGTTTTTACCCTGAAGAGCAGGCCGATATTGTCGCTGGTCTTGAGGCTGCAGGTGTTGATGCAATGCATATTACAGTGCACTCTGACAAAGGGCATGATTCCTTTTTGTTGGAGCCCGCGCTCTACACACCGCATATCACCTACGCTTTATCAGATTAAGGCGGGCACTCTGTGTTTGTTGTGTTGTGTGCTCTGTAACTTTAGAGCCTTTAGTCTTTGCTTTTCGTGATGCTTGATGTGTAATGGTACCGTTTAAAAGCCGTTTTTGTTTAAAAGCCATTTTTATTATGCAAGTTACACTTCACGAGCCAGATGTATCACAGGACTGCGCACCATTAACGGACGGAAGGGGTCTGAGTGACTGTCTGGTAGCTAATCATAAGCTCAAAGAGCTGATGACCACGGAGCTCCGGCAGGCTGGATTTGAGGTGGTTCCAAACTCGAAAGCAAATGCGCAGACGGTGCACCTTCCTGTTGATCATTGGATTGAGGTGGGTGCCTTATGCATGCTGGCTCAGTCTGATACCGCCGTTTGCTTAATGGATAAACGCGGTGACCTCGTCGCATGGAAAGGTGCAGAAAAGCCACAGCATTGTGGTGATGATATTGTGACAGAAGCCGAGTGCTTTAGAATCAAGTATCCGTGGGATCTGCTGCAGCTCAATGAAGAGGTGTTATCGATGATGGATAGTTCTGAAATATCAGGTGATATCCATCCTTTGGCTTATGTTGATGGGCATATTCATCTTGGTAAGGGCTCTCGAATCCTTCCCGGTGTATACATTGAGGGAAACGTCATCATAGGCGATGGTTGTCAAATAGGGCCTAACGCCTATATCCATGGCAATACATCAATCGGTGATGATTGCAGCATCGGTAATGCTGTCGAAATAGCAAATTCGGTGATCTATCCACACACGCATGTGAAGCATCTCAGTTATGTGGGGGATTCCATTCTGGGCTCTCACGTGCAGCTAGGTGCTGGAACGGTTGTCGCTAATTACCGGCATGATGGAACCAATCACCGATCTCTCGTTCAGGGTAGGCTGGTGGATACACAGCGCAAAAAGTTTGGCGCGGTGTTAGGTGATGGTGTTCGGACCGGAATTAATACCTGCGTCTATCCTGGTCGCAAAATTGGCCCTGGCCGCATGACGAGCCCTAATGCGATTGTCGACAAGGATTTGATGTCCTCGAGGATGACGAGCAGGAACTCGGTGAGTTATCAGATTTAGTCTGATGTGTCTGGCTTGTTGTTACCCTCCAGTAGTTCTGGGGGCAGTTCTCCACCATGGCGGATGTCTGCAGAGGTCGTTTCAAAGATGACGTCCTCGGCGATATTGGTGGCAAGGTTACCCACTCGATCCAGCCAGCGGCAGATTAATACTAGATCCAGATAATCACGGTAATGTCCTGTTTGGGTCTCGAGTTTTTCTGAGAAAAACCTGGAAGTTGTCTTGTGTGTTTTCTTGAGGGTTTTTTCATTCTCAACGACCGTTAGTGCCAGGTCGATGTCGCTGTCGGAATACGCGGTAATGGCATCGGCAAGCATGCCTGCCGCGACTTGGTAGAGCCCTTCGATCCTTGATACTTCCGGCACTTCGTCGTTTTTGAGCATCTTGCGGCTGCGTTTGGCAATGCTGACTGCCTGGTCGGAGATGCGCTCAAGATTGGTAGCCGTTTTCATGGCGCCAATGACCATGCGTAAATCTGTAGCTACCGGTTGGAAACGAACGATGATTTGCAGGCCAAGGCTGTCGATTTGAATTTCCAGCTGATCCTCGTCTTCGTCATCGGCGATGGCCTGATTGCAGAGTTGTTTGTCTCGCTGAAGGAGACCGTTGATGGTGTTTTGCAGGTTGCGCTGGGCTCCTGCTGCCATGATGAGGGTGGTCTCCCTGAGCTCTTGGAGGGCTGTATTGAAATTACTGAGGATGTGATCGCCTGATTGCATGTCGATTGTTGGTTAATGTTGAAATGAATTGGTATGGTTTTATCCGAAGCGGCCGGAGATGTAGTCTTCGGTTTGTTTAGCCGTGGGATTGGTAAAGATGTGAGTGGTAGATCCGTATTCGATGAGCTCACCCAGATAGAAAAAAGCTGTACGGTCTGAGATGCGGCTGGCTTGCTGCATGGAGTGGGTGACGATGACGATGGTAAAGTCCTTGCGAAGCTCAAGCATAAGCTCCTCCACTTTCGCCGTGGCGATGGGGTCAAGGGCGGAGCAGGGTTCGTCCATGAGGATGACCTTAGGACGGACCGCGATGGTGCGCGCGATGCAGAGGCGCTGCTGCTGGCCTCCGGAAAGGCCGAGGGCACTATCCTTGAGGCGGTCCTTGACCTCGTCCCAGAGGGCGGCATTTTTCAGGCTACGTTCGACGGCTTCATCAAGCACACTTTTCTTTTTGATTCCCTGGATGCGGAGGCCATAGGCAACATTGTCGTAGATGCTTTTCGGGAACGGGTTGTATTTCTGAAAGACCATGCCGACCTGCTTGCGAAGCTCGATGGCTGATACTTCTTTGGCGTGGATGTCTTGGCCCATGATCTTGATATTGCCACTTGTGATGCAGGAGGTTTCCACCAGATCATTCATGCGGTTGAGGCAGCGGATCAGGGTGGACTTACCGCACCCGGATGGCCCGATAAAGGCCGTGACTTGCTTTTCAGGAATATCCAGGGAGATATTGCGCAAGGTATTGGTTTTACCCTTATCGTAGGAAAAGGAGAGGTCCTCGATTTTGATCATCGTTTTACCCTCAAGAGCATTCTCGGTGATGCTCTTGGCGTGAAGGTGTTCGGTATGGGCCGGATCCTGACGCAGCGGGGCATCGGGGGCCTCCGTGGGTGCTGCAGTGAAGGCTTGGCCAGAGAGTGTGGCGGTAGGATCAATATTAGCTGAGTCTTGCTGGTTCATAGAAAGTTATTAACAGGTCGTTAGGATTTTATGTGATTGTCCGTGCTGGGTACAATTACCATTTGATTTTGTTTCGCACACGTGCACGCAGCCAGATGGAGATGGCGGCGAAGGACATCACAATGAGCATAAATACAAGTACGGATCCATACTGCATGGGTTGGGTGTATTCAGATTGCGGGATGCGGCCGGCAACGGTGTAGATATGATAGGGGAGGGCTTGAGCGGAGCTCTGGAGGAAGTCGAGGAACTTGTCGAAGCCGGTTGAGTTGAGCCCCTCCCAGGGGAGTTCTGATTTTTCTGCCACGGCAGCAGTAAACATAATGGG
>DBBL01000080.1 GCA_002292185.1 Akkermansiaceae bacterium UBA985
TGAGACCATGGCCAAGTTCCAGGCTGCCATGGAAAGTGGTGCAGCAGTAATGGCGCTGCGCACTAGCACACATGCTTTCAAAATTCCCAACAATGCTGAGTATGCCCGCTATAGCTTTAATCACAAAGGGCCCGACTGGAAGGGCGGCTTTGGCAGAGAGGTCCTCGGTGAGACTTGGGTCAACCACCACGGCCACCACGCGTATGAGGGTTGCCGGGCACGCGTAGAAGTGGGGCAGGAGAATCACCCTATTATGAAGGGTGTGGGTGAGATTTTTGTGACTTCCGATGTTTATGGTGCCAAGCCCAAGGAGCCATCGACCATTCTCGTGCGCGGCTACGTTACAGAAACACTGAAGCCTGATTCAAAAGATATTGATGCGAAGAACAAGCCTGCCCAGCCCGTGGTTTGGACGCGCGAGTTTACTTGGCCCAATGGCAAGACGAGCAAGGTGCTGACCAGCACCATGGGAGCTGGCATTGATCTTCTTGATGACAATCTACGTCTGCTGCTGGTCAACGCCGCCCATGAACGCCTTGGACTCGCGGTGCCAGATAAAGCAGATGCCAGCTTGCCAGCCGGATACAAGCCAAGCTTCTACAAAGGTGGGCAATACCGTAAGAATTGCACCCCCGCTGATTTCATCTCTGGGGGTAAAGCACACCAGATGCCAGCGTACCCTGTTCCTGACCGGTCAAAGAAAAAGTGAGCTTCTGCTGGCCAGGCTTAGCCCTCCTGTTGAGCAAGAGAGTCTAGCTGTTCGGCAATCCACTCGGCACGATCCTTGCCATCTGGCGCCGCCTGAGCGAGCTGCTTGAGCGCCGTCACTGTCGGATCCTGCACGTCTTTTTCTGGATCACCAAATGTCTTGGTGAACTCAATATCAGAAGGCAGCAATACTTCATTGCTTGCCAGTGCGCAGGCACGAGCGATGGTATTTTCAAGCTCTCTGACATTGCCAGGCCAACGATGATTTTTGAGGTGGTCCATTGCCTCGGCACTCAGCCTCATCGGGGGAATATTGTTACGTTTGATGGTGAGGCGTAAGAAGTGATCAGCCAGCAATGGGATGTCATCGGTCCTTGCCCTTAGTGGTGGCAGGTGAATCTCCACCACATTCAATCGGTAGAAGAGGTCTTCACGAAAATTACCCTTTGATACCTCTTCGGCTAAATTTTTATTGGTCGCGGCCACGATGCGGACATCGGATTTTTGCAGCTCGTTACTACCCACGCGGGTGAAGGTTCCGTCCTGTAGTACCCGCAGTAACTTGACCTGCACAGAGGATGGCATATCGCCAATTTCATCGAGGAAAAGAGTACCTCCATCGCACTGTTCGAACAGACCTGCACGGCGGTTGATTGCCCCAGTGAAGGAGCCTTTTTCATGGCCGAAGAGCTCACTTTCTAGCAGGTTTTCAGGAATGGCTCCGCAGTTGATTGCGATGACCTCGTTTTTTGCCCGTGGTGAGTATTCATGGATAGCGTTGGCAACGAGTTCCTTGCCGGTGCCACTCTCTCCCGATACGAGCACGGGTGCATCAGTCCGTGCGACACGGCCGACAATTTTGAAGACATCTTGAAGTGCCCGCGAATTGCCGATGATTTTTACTTTGCCCTGAGGGTTGTTAAGCGACGACTTTGTATCGATCGCGGCTCGTCGCTGATCGAGCTCGCGCAAGGCGTTTTCCACAACGGGTCTGAGCTCAAAGGTAAGAGCTTCTTTTTTCAGGATATCTTGGGCGCCCTGCTGGGTTGCCTCAATGACCTGAGAGGTGGTGGGGAATCCGTCTGTGAGAATAACTAAAATACCTGGGTGGGCAGCTCGAATTCTGCGCAGCAGGACAAGGCCGTCGAAGGGCTGCAGAGGAATGTCTGCAATGACAAGATCAACATCGGTGGTATCACAGACCTTGGCGGCCTTCTCGGCGTGGTCACATCGTAAAATGCGCAGGCCTTCGGCATTGAGGTGCTTGGTAGCCCATTCTAGATAATCGATATCTGAATCAACCAAGAGAATGGTTTGCTCTGCTGAGGTCTCGGACACAAGTAAGGGAGTGGAATATTAAACAGGGCCAAATTTAGACGGTGCCAAACCGACGGTGGCGGCGGGCATATTCTTCAACGGCTTCTCTGAGATCGGCATCCCTGAAGTCGGGCCAGTTTTTTGGGCTGATGACAATTTCCGAGTACGAAATTTGCCAGAGTAGAAAATTGGAGATGCGGAGTTCACCGGAGGTTCTAATGAGAAGGTCCGGGTCAGGGAATGGAGAGGTGTAAAGGTGATTAGCGAAAATCTCGTTATCAATGTCAGCAGGGTCGATCTCACCGGCTGCCGCTTTTATTGCAATGGCGCGCGCCGCATCAGTGATTTCCTCACGTGACCCATAGGAGAGCGCGAGGATGAGATTGAGTCCGGTGTTGTTTTGAGTATCAGCGGAAGCTTGTTCAATTTGCCTACGGCATTTCTCGGGCAGCAGGTCATGCCGGCCGATACTGTGGAAGCGAACATTTTGCTTCAGCATATCAGGAAGTTTGTCGCGCAGAAATTTCTCTAATAAATTCATCAGCGCATCGACCTCTTTTTTTGGACGTTTCCAATTTTCAGAAGAAAAGGCGTAGAGGGTGAGGTATTCTACACCAAGCTGCTGGCATGTTTCTACTGCCGACTTCACGGATTTGGCGCCAGCGCGATGACCTTCTACACGTGGCAGGCCGCGTGCATTAGCCCAGCGTCCATTCCCATCCATGATGATGGCAATGTGGCGCGGTATGTCGTGACTGTCTTCCATGTGAGTAGGGAATTGGCAGACGTAGTTTGCTATCACTTTCCGCGAGGTGCAAGCCCAGAGCTTGCACTCAAAGAGATAAAAATCACGACATAAGAACGGGCCTGTGACGCGTTCTAGGTGAATATTTTACGTGGTCCAGGAGG
Source organism: Akkermansiaceae bacterium UBA985 (assembly GCA_002292185.1). Lineage (GTDB taxonomy): Bacteria > Verrucomicrobiota > Verrucomicrobiia > Verrucomicrobiales > Akkermansiaceae > Oceaniferula. The sequence goes on from DBBL01000080.1 coordinate 2,935, forward strand.
CTTGAGTAGGGCTGCGATGCAGAGCCCAGCGAGCGTCCAGCAGATAAAAGGATCCAGAATATGCACTAAAACACGCGAGTTTGGCAGCTCAAACCAGTTCCAAAAAGGAAGTGTCGAGCTCACGCCTGTAAACAAACCCATGACAATTCCCACCGATGCTCGAGAAACAAAACGTGTGGCCCTAATCTTATAAACCGTAGTTGCGAGAATCAGAGAGCTGAGAAACTGAATGAAAAAAGACCGCACCAAGTGATTGCTGAGTAGCCAAGGCTGATCGAGCGAGCCGGGGCGAATGACAGCGTAGACTAGTGGTCCTTCAGTGATGGCTTGTGCATCGAGGCCCTGCGCCCCGCGTCTGGGCAGCATATAGATTCCATGCTCCGGGGTATTTTCTTTGATCGCTTGAGAGAGCGCGGCGTCGTCTTCAAACGTACCCATCTGGTGCCATGGGAGTAACTCCCATGAGGCAAAACCCCATAAAAACGCGACAACGGCACCAACACATGTAGCAATTAAGATTCTTTTCATAATGAAAATTCAGGAAAGATTAGTACATCCTTACCATTTTTTCCCACGCTTGTCAGCATAAGAAATACGAACTTATTGGGTGCCCGCGTAAGCAGAGGATTACGGTTGCGGGCTAGCGCATGATCGGGTTATGCCATGAGCATGCTCAATGTTGTTTTGGTGAACCCAGAAATTCCGCACAATACCGGTGCGGCAGGCAGGTTATGTTTGGCCACGGGAGCAAGACTGCACCTGATTAAGCCCCTAGGCTTTTCGATTGATGACCGCCAAGTCAAACGTGCGGGGCTCGACTACTGGAAAGATGTCGATCTGTGTCTATGGGAAAACTGGGAAGCCTTTACGGACGCGGTGGCAGCAGAAGCCGGGGTCTATTTACTGACCACAAAAACGGACCAAGCCTATTGGGACGTTGAATTTAAGGACGGCGATTATATCGTCTTTGGCTCAGAGACCAGAGGGCTGCCAGAAAGCATGCTGGAGAGCAATGCTGGGCAGTGTCTGACCATTCCGATGCAAGCAGGCTCGACGCGAAGCTTGAACCTGGCAACGACGGTGGGCATCGTGCTTTATGAGGCGGTCAGACAGACAGGGCTCAGCTAATAAGTGGAGCTAAAGCTAGCCGCCTGATTTCGCAGGTTCCTCAAAGACCGGTGTTTTGGCCTCCTCGCTACTGGTGAAAAATGAGCCAACATCCTTCGAAGTGATGAAGAGAAACAGACCCATGATCATTAGCACAAAAGCGGTTTGAACGAATTCTAACACGCGTGGTTGAACAGGGCGGCGAGCAATGATCTCCAGGATGGATAAAGTAATGTGACCTCCATCAAGCACGGGGAAGGGAAGCATGTTGAGAATGGCGAGGTTGATATTAAAAAGCACCGTGAAGCTGAG
>DBBL01000030.1 GCA_002292185.1 Akkermansiaceae bacterium UBA985
GGATGGGTGTGTCTTCGGTGGCGCCCAGCTCCTGGAGTGTCTCGCGGTAGCCGTTGAGTATTTTTACGCAACGTTCGATGGTGGATCTCCTTACGGCTCCGCGTTGGTAGATATCATGAGCAAGAGGGATAGACTGCTCGAGGAAGTCTCCGGGTGCACTTTCACAATCTGTGTTCGCCTCTACGATGAGTAGCGAGATCGAGCTTGCTCCGATATGGATGGATGCTTGCAAGGATGGTGCTGGAGTCATGTATTGTTGCTTCTTAAGGTGATTGCGTGATGCAGAAGAGGGGGCAGTGGCGCTTGGCTGTTCATAGTGTGACTAAGTCAGGGCCAAAAGTCTTGTGTAAAATGGTGACAATGGCGCGGGCCTTTTACTGTTCGGAGAGGGGGGCATGATGAGTGATGAGCTACACTATTCGGGCTCTGGGGTGAGGGTAGATTATCAAATAAAGACATAATAAGCTTGATTTTATGGGGTAATGATGATTTGAGTCTGCCCGCACTTACTTGTTCTTCTTAACTCTTGGTAGGTGCATTTTTCACAAATCACTATCTACTCACGACTTGGCCATGGACGAATCAAACATTATCCCGTTTGACCAATCCAAGCAAAAGCCTCTGTCTTCCTCAAATTCTATGAAAAGCAACCTTGTTGTAAAAGCCGCTGAGATCATCGAAGATCCTCAAATTCTCGTAAATGTCCTGTCCAAGCGTGTTGCTCAGCTCAACCAAGGACGTTCGCCTCTCATCGAAACGGTTCCTAGTATGGGCGCTGCAGATATTGCTTTGACTGAAATCATAGAAGGCAAGGTAGTGCTTTCTAAACCCAAGGAAGATTAATTCTTCCAACAGCAAAGGCGCGGTGGCAGTGGCAGTGGCTCTTCGCTTTGCGTGCATGTGATAGTATGAGCGCCGACATAGCAACGAATCGCAAGGCGCGCCGTGATTATCACATCTCTGATACCTATGAATGTGGTATTGAGCTCAAGGGCACAGAGGTGAAGTCCATAAGGGCTGGCAAGGTCAATATTGCCGAGGGCTATGCCCGTATTGAAAATGGCCAGGTCTTTCTCTATGGTTGCCATATTCAGCCGTGGCAGACAGCGGGTGAGTGGTTTCAGCACGGGGTGACTAGGCCTAGACGTCTGTTACTTCATAAGAAAGAAATCATTAAACTCGATGAGGTTACCTCCCAGAAAGGCTGCACTTTGCCATGTCTGAGGATGTATTGGAAAGGTGGTAGGGTAAAGGTGGAGATAGGAGTAGGCAAAGGTAAGACTCACTCAGACCAAAGGCAGGATTTGAAAAAGCGCACAGAGATGCGTGAGGTAGAGCGAGAGATCTCTCGATTTAATCGCCGCTAGACGATGTGCTGATGTTTGATTTGCGTCAATTTGCAGCTTTAGCCCCGGATTGGTATTTGCGTCTGCAGTATCATCATGAGTTGGATTCAACCAATGATGAGGCGCGCAGATTAGCTGAAGCGGGTGCTGAACACGGGACCGTGGTGCTGTCCGATCACCAAACGGCGGGCAGGGGCAGGAGAGGGGCTAGCTGGGTTTGTGAGCCTGGAGATGGTTTGCTGTTTTCGATGGTTATTCGCCCTTCATTTCCCAAGACGAATTGGAGTCGCATCGCTCTTGCTGCAGGGATCGGGATAGCGGAAACGCTTAATGCTCGATGGGGAGTTCGGGCGCAGGTGAAGTGGCCCAATGATATTTACATTCAAGATAAGAAATGCGCCGGCATCCTGACTGAGGCACGAGAGGATTTTGTTATCGTTGGCATAGGGGTGAATGTGATGAGTGCGCCGCCATCAGAAAACGCAAGAATTGAGGCGATCGCTGTGGCTGATGTGGTGCAAAGTCCTGTATCTCGAGAGATGGTTCTTGCCGCATTGTTGGCGGGCATCATGACCGAAGTTGATGCCTGTGCTGGGCACTTTGAAGCTCAGCTGGAACGCTTGCGGAAGAGTTGTTATCTTACGGGGAAGCGCATCAAATTTAGCGCTCATGAAAAAGAATTCAGCGGGTTTGTCCGTGGAGTGGGTCCTGATGGAGCGCTGCAAGTCGAAGTCGATGGGGAGGTGATGTCTTTTTCTCAGGCATCTGAAATCAATGCGCTTTGATCTCAGCGCGTGCTTGGTTCATTACAGGGAAATATCTTCGAGTGGTTCGCCTAAGGCTTTTTTGAGGGCAGCGCCAAGCGGACTTGTGAGTAGTCTCTGCCAGTCCTCTAGAGTTGTTGTTTCTGCGAGTTGGGGCAGCAGCTCGACATTGCGGCCTGCGCGCTTTGCCTTTGCCTCTGTTGAGCTCAGCAATGCCTCACTATGCCATTGTATATCTTTAAACAATTCAGGGGCTTCTGATTTCAATGCTAGAATGTAGTAGCGGCCCTTATCGGTTGGGCCAATGACGGTGTCTCGAGAAGTTTTGGTGTGAAATCTGGCGAAGGTAGCGTTGATCCAGCGAGCGCCGCATTCGATGCAGGTAGGGTCAACGAGGGCAACTTCTTGATATCCTTCTGAGAAGGCGTCGCTGAAGGCACGTTGTATTTTCTGTCCTAAGTCGCCGTGGCCTTGTGGTCGGAAATCCACCTCCTGTGGCACCTGCTCGGCAGATGCTGAGCCGGGAGCCACGTATAAACCCTCAGTCTTGCTAGAGTGGGCGTCCATTTTAGGCAGTAGCCAGAACTTGGCGGCGTCACTGGCGTCATCAGGGGAATAGCAAAAACGAACGCGGCATTTCTCGAGTCCCTGTAATTGCCTGAGCATGACCTCAATCAAGGCCTTGTAGTAGTCACTGGCCTTGGCCTCGCCTACGTCAGCGGCAAGTTTGGGTAAAACCTCTCCGGGGATAGGTTCGTTAATCAATACAAGCAGCAGGCGCATGCGGTGACCATATGGACGTGGGCGGAAAACCAAATACGAAAAGTATAAAAATATGAGTAAATTGAAATAGTTAACTTATCTTGATTGTTAAAATCAAAGGAATTTATCTTGCCAGTAGGCATTGATTAAGGGATGCTTGAGTATCGGAGCGTTTCCCCGCGATCCTTTATTTGGTTGATGTACATCTAGCTGACATTCATTTAGCTCCATCTAGCTGACACTCATATAGCTAATAACCATCTAGCTAACATTATGGCTGCCCCCCGAAACAAATTAAGAAGTAAACAGAACGATCGCAAACCCTGGCCCAATGAGGTTCTTGGTATATTACTTGGTGGCTTCGGCCTGCTCTTGTTATTGTCATTGGTTTCCTTTTCGTCCAGTGATCCGTCGATTTTTCAGTTTATGGGTGGCGCTGACAGTGATGCTGACGGCGAACTTGTTGGTAAAAACTGGATAGGCCCAGTTGGGGCAAATGTAGCCTATATCGTTTTTGCTTTATTTGGTGCCGCCGCATACCTGCTGGCCTTGACGCTGATGTGGATGGGGGTAGCAAAACTCGTGATGAACGCGAGGGCTCCGTGGTATACATGGGCTGGATGCGGAGTTTTCATCCTGAGTGCTGCCGCATTACTTTCGGTGCAGACTCTTTTTTTTACACAATGGGCAGATAGCAGTGGCATTGAGGGTGGCGCAGGTGGTTGGATAGGCTACTGGACTGGTGCGCGTTTCCTGGAGGCCTTGCTTAATAAACCTGGTGCCATTCTGGTGCTTATTTGTGTGTATCTCATCAGCCTTATCTTGCTCACTGGCTTGCACCCCATCACCTTTAGTAGTGCGGTGGTGAGTTACATGGTAAAATGGGCTGCTGGCCTTAAGGAGAAAAGAAGGCATAAATCTCAAGTGGGTGGAAAAAGTACCGCTCTTGATCAGCTTCGCAAAAGGCAAAATCAAAGCCTTTCAGATGAACTTAGCGCAGAGGGAGGAAACGCTAAATCCGGCGCGGCTCGAAAAAACACACGCAAGAAATCTCCAGAAGACGATGACCAGGTCGCGGACGAGGTCGAGCAAGACCCACAGGCAGAGCTGCCTCTCAGGGAGACCCCAACACCACAGATCATTGATGCTTCTCAGCGCCGGAAACCTTCTGCAGATTTAGGGGCGAAGCCATTTGGTAAGAAAAAGCAGGAATACACAGGCCTGACTACCGATGAGTTTGAGGATTATGACCTGCCAGGATTCGACCTTCTTGATATTCCCGAGCACGAGGAGCCTGAGGTCGAGGCCGACAAAGACGAGCTTGTAGCGATTCAAACGACGATCGTAGATACCCTCAAGGCCTTTGGTGTCGAGGTGTCTGCAGGAAATATTACCAGAGGTCCCACGATTACCCGCTATGAGGTTTACCCAAGTCCCGGATTGAGGGTGAGTAGGATCACCCAGTTGGAGGCGGATATCGCACGTGCCACCAAGGCTGAGCAAATCAACATTCTAGCTCCGGTTCCTGGCTCTGACACGGTTGGCATTGAGATAGCCAATAATGAAAAAGTCGCCGTGCCACTGCACGAGCTGTTACAGGATCCAGCATTTGCCAGTGCGACCAAAAAAATCCCCCTTGCACTCGGCAAGGATGTTTATGGCAATACCGTCATTGGCGACCTCGCCGCGATGCCGCACTTGCTGGTAGCGGGTGCGACGGGCTCGGGTAAGTCGGTGTGTATCAACTCCATTATTTCGAGTATACTATTCAAGTTCAGTCCTAACGAGCTGCGCTTCATCATGATTGACCCCAAGGTGGTGGAGATGCAGATGTATAATTCACTGCCCCACCTTGCAGTGCCCGTGGTGACGGATCCCAACAAGGTGATCGCGGCGCTACGCTGGGTCGTTAATGAGATGGAGCGGCGTTATCGTATGTTTGCTGAAGTGGGCGTGCGTAACTTCGATGCATTCAACAAGCGGGAAATCATCAAGGAGGACGAGCCTGAAGTTGATCCAGATGCCGAAGAGGACGTGGATGAAGATTATGACACTGAACATATTGAATCCATTGCAAAGGCACTCGCCGACGGCGAGCTTGGGCCAGATGCTCTCGACGGCTCAGATGACGAAGATGAGATCGAGGTAATCCCTGACCGTGTGCCCTACATTGTGATCATCATCGATGAGCTTGCTGACTTGATGCAGACGGCACCTGCCGACATGGAAATGAATATCGCCCGCATTGCCCAGAAGGCACGAGCTGCTGGAATCCATTTGATTGTCGCTACGCAGACGCCGCGTGCAGATGTGGTCACCGGCATCATCAAGGCGAACATTCCGTGTAGGATTGCCTTCCAGGTTTCATCAAAGCTTGATAGTCGTGTCATCCTCGACGTTTCTGGAGCTGACAAACTCGTTGGCAAGGGAGACATGCTTTATCTACCGCCTGGATCAGCGAAGCTTGAGCGTGCGCAAGGTGCATTTATTGAGGACGATGAGGTGGAAAAACTCGTTCAGTATTGCTCGAATCAGGTTGAACAGAAATTTGAAAGTGCCGTGCAGGAACATATCGAGAGCGGTGGCTCTAGCGGCGATGATGATGTTTCCGACGCTGATGAGGAAATCGTCGAAAAATGTCTTGAGGTGATTCGTCAGGAGAAGAAAGCGAGCACTTCGCTGCTTCA
>DBBL01000040.1:0-8219 GCA_002292185.1 Akkermansiaceae bacterium UBA985
ATCGTGCTGGCTGGCACGATGATGAACGCGGATGCCGTCACCATCGCTCACGGAGGCGACAGTGTGGATATTGACTTTGTCGATATCGGCAACACCGGCGTAACAACGGGTGATGCGGCCAACACCGTCAACGGAGCCAATCCCGGAGTCGTAAGCTACGAATACAGCATCGGAACCTATGAGGTGACCGCCGCGCAGTGGCTGATAGTGACCACCGCCGATAACAATGTCGGCAACGCAGGCGACTGGAGCGGCACACAACCCACGGCGGGTACAAGCTGGTATGAAGCGGCGAAGTTTGCCAACTGGCTGACCAGCGGGGATGCGCTGTTGGGAGCCTATGGGTTCAGCAATAGCACCAGCTTCACCGGAGTCGACCGTGCCGCGGCGATTGCCACCTACGGAACCATCTACGTGCTGCCCAGCGAAGACGAGTGGTATAAAGCAGCATATCTGAAGTCTGACGGCAGTGGTTACACAACCTATGCGACAGGAAATGCAACGCCTGATGGAATCGACGACAATTTTGATACTGATTACGATTCTGTGTTTTCGGAGGGTGCTGAATATCCGGATCCCTTTGAGGTAGGCGACGCCAGTATAGAAAACAACGGCACATTCGACATGGGCGGCAATATCTATGAATGGAACGAAAGCGCCTTTGCCGGTGGCGAGCCGACAGGCAGTGAGGAGCGGGTGTTCCGCGGCGGCGCCTGGTACGACGAATCCGGCGAGTTGCAGTCGTCCAACCGCAGCAGCCTCACCCCGGGCAACGAGCTCGACGACATCGGTTTTCGTGTCGCAAGCGTCAGCGCAGCTGTCGCGGCGGTTCCTGAGCCGTCAAGTCTAGGTCTGCTGGTGATCGGAGCGATGGGCTGTGTGCTGCGCAGGAAGCGTGGCTAGTGTTCCCTTTGGGCTTTGGCTCTTTGCGCTTTTTCAAACCCGTCCCCCTGAACTCAGGAGGTGGGTTTTTATTGGGTGGCTATGAAAATTTCGCCATACCCACCCCTACCGGAATCAATGTTTCAGCCTCGCGGTGTTTATCTCACTTGATCAATCTTCAGCTCGGCGAGCTTTTGGACGACGTCAGTTCCGTGGTTGCGGAATTTGACACTTTTATCAATCGCGAGGATTTTACCGTCTTTGCCGATGTAAAAGGTCCAACGTTTGGGGAAGCGGCCGAGGCCTACGGCATTTTCTTTTACCAGACCGTAAGCGATGGCTGCTTTGCGGGTGGGGTCACTGAGGATTGGGTAATCCAGCCCGAGGGACTTTGCAAATTTCTTGTTGGTTTCCTCCTTGTCACAGCTCGCGGTGAAGTAGGCGAGCTCATAGGCTTTGATTTCTTTGCCGATCTCACGGAACGACACGCATTCGGCTTTTCATCCGCCGGTAAAGGCCTTGGGAAACCAGGCGACGACGATGGCTTTTTTGTCCTTAAAATCAGAAGTCTTGTAAACGACTCCATCGCTGCCCATCAGTTCAAAATCTGGAGCGATGTCGCCCACCTTGGGTGCTTGTGAGAGGGCGGCCGGCGGTGAGCTTGCTATCAGTGACATCAAGATCTTGCGCAGTATGCATTTCATGTGCGTAAGGGGTAGGCTATTCCGCGATGGCGGGTTCTTGAGCGGTGTAGCCTTGTTCCTCAGCGTACTTGCGCACATCCCCAGTAATGTTGACGAGGATGCCGGAGCCCCGCACCCTCGCCCTGCGGGCAACCCTGAACGGGTTGTCTGTCTCGGCGCGCCCGCTTGCGCACCTCGGCTCATACATATCAATCAAAATCACGGCGGCGGCAGGGTTATGATACGGTTGCAGGTTCTTGAGCGGTGTAGCCTTGTTCCTCGGCGTACTTGCGCACATCTCCCGTAATTTTCATGCTGCAGAAGGTGGGGCCGCACATGGAGCAGAAGTGGGCGGTTTTGGCTCCTTCTGCGGGGAGGGTTTCATCGTGGTAGTCGATGGCGCGTGCTGGATCGAGGCCGAGGGCGAACTGGTCGCGCCAGCGGAACTCGAAGCGGGCTTTGGAGATGGCGTTGTCACGCTCTTGGGCAGTGGGGTGTCCTTTGGCGAGGTCGGCCGCGTGGGCGGCGATCTTGTAGGTGATCACTCCTTCGCGGACGTCATCGCGGTTGGGTAGGCCGAGGTGTTCCTTGGGGGTGACGTAGCAGAGCATGGCACAGCCATACCAGCCGATGTTGGCGGCCCCGATGGCGGAGGTGATGTGATCGTAACCGGGCGCGATGTCGGTGGTCAGTGGCCCGAGAGTGTAGAAGGGGGCTTCATGGCACCACTCGATTTGCTTCTGCATGTTTTCCTGAATGAGGTGCAGGGGCACGTGGCCGGGGCCTTCGTTCATGACTTGGCAGCCTTTTTCCCAGGCACGGGTGGTGAGTTCTCCTTGGACTTCGAGCTCGGCGAGCTGGGCGTAGTCGTTGGCGTCGGCAATGGAGCCGGGGCGCAGGCCGTCACCAATAGAGAAGGAGACGTCGTAGGCGGCGCAGATGTCGCAGATGTCATCCCAGTGCTCGTAGAGGAAGCTTTCCTTTTGGTGGGTGATGCACCATTTGGCCATGATGGAGCCACCACGCGAGACAATGCCGGTCATGCGTTTGGCGGTGTGGGGCACGAAGCGCAGTAACACACCGGCGTGGATGGTGAAGTAGTCAACTCCTTGCTCGGCTTGTTCGATGAGGGTGTCGCGGAAGAGATCCCAGGTGAGGTCTTCGATGCGGCCGTTGACTTTCTCAAGGGCCTGGTAGATGGGCACGGTGCCGATGGGGACAGCTGAGTTACGCAGGATCCATTCGCGGGTGGCGTGGATGTTTTTGCCCGTGCTCAGGTCCATGACGGTGTCGGCACCCCACTTGGTGGACCAGCGCATTTTCTCGACTTCTTCGTCGATGGTGGAGGCGACGGCTGAGTTGCCGATGTTGGCGTTGATTTTGACCAGGAAGTTACGGCCGATGATCATGGGCTCGTTTTCTGGGTGGTTGATGTTGGCGGGGATGATGGCGCGGCCGCGGGCGACTTCGGAGCGGACAAACTCGGGGGTGATGAGCTTGGGGATCTCGGCACCGTAGGACTGACCAGGGTGCTGGTGATTCATACTGTTGCGATTGACCTGTTTGTTAGGGTCGATCTCGGACGGGCGAGGCATCTCGTAGCCGTCTGGGGTGGAACAAAGTTGCTTGAGGCGCTCGGAGGCATCCTCGGGCAGGTCCTTGAGGTTGGGATAGTGGTCGCAGATGGTTTTGAACTCCTGCTTGCGCCCCATGTTTTCGCGGATGGCGATGTATTCCATCTCGGGGGTGATGATGCCCTGGTCGGCATACCATTTCTGGGTGACGGGATGACCTGTGGCTTTCAGAGGTTTGCGCTTCAGGCCGGGGTATTCCTTGAGTTTGTTTTTGGCCTGTTTGTTTTCGTTGTATTTCTCAGCATGGGCATCAGAGAGGTAGCCGTTGTCTGCTGCTTTGATCTCTCGTCCGTCGTATTCCTCGACATCACCACGATCGAGAATCCACTGGCGGCGCATGGCGGGAAGTCCCTCGCGAACGTCGCCCTTAAAATCTGGATCACCCCAAGGGCCGGCGCAATCGTAGACGCGGATGGGAGGGTTTGCCTCGGTGCGTCCATTTTGGTGTTCGGTATCGGAGAGGCGGATTTCTCGCATGGGAACCTTGACGGTGGGGTGCATGGTGCCATCGACATAGATGCGAGTTGAGTTGGGGAAATGGGTAGGGTCTTTCTCGATGGCGGCAAGCTCGTCGGAGTTGTCGATATCCTCTATGAAGTTACCGGTGTAGTCTGAACGCTGATGAGAATTTTCCGGTGTGATGTCGTGTTCGTTGGGAGAGATCATGATGCTTGGCGATTGGCTTTTGGCGATTGGTGGGGAGGGGAGTGTACAAAAAACCCGTTGTGGTGGCACAACGGGTAGGGGACGATTCTTCGGGTGGAAAAATGCGACTCCCTTCGTCGGTGCTAACCGTGGCAGGTTCGGAGGGTTTGCTCTGGCGCGAATGAACGTCTCAGTCCCCGGTCGTGGGACTCCCCTGTCGTTGGTATCAATCTGATCCCAGAGAGCCGATAATCAAGGACGAATTTTGACAGGGCCCAAAAGAGCGGTGCAATCTGCGATGGTGTGTTTGGTGGGTGAATTCTTGGTGGCAAACCGAGGGTTTGTGTGTAAAGTGAAGTCCAAGTAGATGGCGATACGGAATCGGAAATATATTTTAAACGCTGCTCTGTGTATGGCATCAAGCTTTACGGCATGTTTTTTGGCGGTGCTTGGTCTGCTTATCATCACGATGAGTGTGGCCAGTCTGTCTGCTCAAACAAACGACGAAGCGAGTGCCAATATAGTGGCAGAGAGTGGCGATGCTGCTGAGCGGGAGGCTGCTTTAGCGGTGACACCACCTGATATTACTGATTCCTCTGGCTTGCCTGATGCTGAGGCGGCTCCTGTTAATGGTTTTGGTATCGAGGGTTCTGTGACGGGGCGCAAGGATGCCAGAACGATGAGTTTGGCCATTCCAGCTCCAAGGGGGCAAATTACAGATCGTCATGGTGAGCCTTTTGCCCAGACCCGAGTGGTGTGGTATCCAGCACTCGAGTATGGTCAGTTTGAAAAAGCGGATCGTGATTATGTGATCGAATGGGCGCGCAAACGTATCGAGCAGGCGAATCAGATTTTTGGTATTCAGTGGCAGGTCTCGGACGAGGCTCTATGGCAACACTACCGCCATCGAAGGTGGTTGGCGATGCCCGCTAGCCACGTTGTGGATGAGGAGAGAAAAAAAGAATTAGAGGACCAGTTGATGAATGGTTTGATTCTGCACCCTGTTTATCTTCGCCATTACCCTCACGGAAAATCAGCGTCGCATATTATCGGCTACACCGGCAGTGCGGGTAAGCTTGAGAGAGGGCCGATCAATTATGGGGATCCCATTTTTGAGAGAGCGGAGGGAAGGTCTGGTTTGGAAAAGATTTTCAACAAAGAGCTGTCTGGCAAGGATGGTTTGTTGCGCGAGGATTACGATGTGGATGGCAGCTTGGTATTTAAGAAATACGAGACTCGTCCGGTTCCAGGGGGAAATATTGTAACGACCCTTGATCTAAGTTGGCAGAAACAAGCGGAAGCGGTGCTTGACGAATATTGTGAGCGCGGTGCTTTTGTTGTGCTTGATATTCATTCGGGTGAGGTGATGGCGATGGCGTCGAGACCTTCTTTTGATCTGAACGATTTCATTCCCTTTATTAGTAATGAGAAATACAAGGAGCTGCGTGAAGATCCTGGCACGCCACTGTTTGGCCGCGCCTTTCAGGGTGCTTATCCACCAGCGTCTACCTTTAAGCCGGTCGTCGCAGTAACAGCTCTCAGTAATGGTGAAGTGCATGAGTTTAGTCTGATTGATTGCCCTGCACAAATTCAGGTTGGTAATAAGGTGTTTCATAACTGGTCGAAGGAGGCCGAGGGCTTCATTGATGTGAAGAGGGCCATTGCTAGGTCTTGTAACCCGTGGTTTTACCAGGTCGGAATTCAGACAGGGCCGATGGCTTTCCTGTCAGTGGCAAGGCGTCTTGGCTTTGGATCCAAGACCGGGCTGCCTCTGGTCGGTGAGACGGAAGGATTGGTGCCTACCAACGAATGGATGATCAAAAATCACAATCGCAAAATGTTGGATGGCGATACAGCGAACCTGTCCATTGGTCAGGGCGTGATACTGTCATCTCCCTTGCAGGTGGCGCAGGCGATGGCTGGGCTGGCCAATGGTGGTGCCTTGCCAAAGCTTCAGCTCGTTAAGCAGGTGCAGAGTGTCAACGGCCGTGTATTGGTCTCGACTGAGCCTGAGCGTCGTAATTTTCTCAACCTGGATCCTAATGCCGTTAGTGTGGTGCACGAGGGCATGATGCAGGTGGTGAATGCTGGCTATGGCACGGGTCAACGTGCTAGGTTAAGCTATGCGATCTTATGTGGTAAGACAGGAACAGCGCAGTGGGGGCCAGAGTCAGAGGAACAGCGGCTTGCTTGGTTTGCTGGTTTCTTTCCTCTGGAAAATCCACGTTATGCTTTTGCGGCTCTCTACGAGGGTAAGCCAGGGGAGAAACTTAGTGGTGGTCGCAAGGCGGCTCCGATGGTGAGAGCATTCTTTGAACACTTCAAAAAAGAGATCAAGAAATCGATCACACCTCCGCCAAGAGCCATGGTGATCGAGGAGGAGGAAGGGTTTGATGTGCGCTCACTAGGGGACGGTTCAGCGCCGAGAGCGATTCCGGTCGACGAGGATCTAGATCAGGGCATTGTGCCTGCCGGTGAGGACCCCCGACCTTTAAGGGCGATTCCCGTAGATGATGATGAAGCCTTTTTTATTGATGAAGTTCCGCTCAATACTAATGGCCAAAGACCACTGCGCGCGGTGCCTGTCGAGGAGGAGTAGCGGTGCTCATTGTTTCAATCGACTAGAATGTAGAATTTATGAATGAGGAAATCCCACCCGCTAATTCAGCTGAGCCAGCTAAACTACCTAAGAGCTTGGTCTTAGGTAAGCACCCGCATATTGCAAAGTTTGCGGGTCTTTTGCTCACGGGTTTAGCTGCGGTGATCCCAACAGTGGGCACACTTTGGCTGTTATTGGTGATTTATAAGATCCTGATGCGGGTCGGCGATGAATTGCTGCAGCTTGGATTGAGGGCGATCAATCTGATGCGCAGTGGCCCGGACTTGGTGTCTGAGGATTTTGCCTTTTACGGTTCTGATTTTCTGCGTTTTTTGATCCCTGTTTTTCTGCTGCTGCTGGTGGGCTTCGGGGTGGCAAATCGCCCCGGTCGTAAAATTCTTTTTTGGCTCAATGAGGGCATGCAGCGCGTGCCATATCTGGGTGCGGTTTATTCCGCCTTGAAGCAGTTTGTCGATGCTGTGAAGAATCTTGGAGGGGAACGTAAATTTAAGAGCGTTGCTTATGTGGAATATCCAAGTCCAGGCTGCAGGTTGCTTGGTTTTGTAACGGGAAACTACCACGATACTCAGTCAGGAGAAGATGTGACAACGGTCTTCATTCCAACCAGCCCGAACCCGATGACTGGCTTTACGCTCATTGTAGAGGACGTTAAGGTGGAAGATAGCGCGATGAGTCTGGAAGAGGCGAGTAAGATGATTTTGTCAGCTGGCCTAGTGGCTCCTGAGTCTTTCCGCAAGGATGACTGAGTGCTGGGCGATGTTACTCGTCGAGCCTGTTGATCTTCTGTTTGCTGGTCTCATTGGTTTTTTTAGCTGACATTAGCATTCATTTTAGTAAAGTTAAACACATGTTAAGTAAAAATACGTTAATCATGGCCGCCACCATCCTTGTATCCGTGGTGATTGGTTTCTTTTTGGGGAAGATAAAGACTGCCGATGATGGCGGTGTTACGCCTGATTCAGATGCGGTCACGGCTTCCGCTGATGCGGGTCAAGCTCAACAGGCAGGCGGCCAACAAGCCGGGGAACAAAAAAAGGGCCTGAGCGCCACGGAATTAGCAAAACTTAAAAGTGTTCCAGAAACGATCGACTCTCCTCAAGGAGATTTCACCTTGGTGACTGTTATTGAAGGTGAAGAGCAAAACCGCTTTTTGAGATCAAGTTTACAAGCAGTCAATAATCAGCGTCGTAATCTTGCTATGCTGAATCAGAGATTTAACCAAATGGATCCCAAGCTAGTCCAGCAGCGCGAGATTGTGGCCGGTCAGATCAATGAAATTCGTCAAGCACTCGAGCAGAACCTGAGGTTTATGGCACAGAACTTCGGCTACACTCTGGCGAACAACTATTTATTGGTTCCACACAATGCTACCTTGAGCTCGGTTGTGGGTGAGGGTGATGATCAACTCAAAACGGTGATTCATACCTTCGCTGACTCTGAGAGTTACAAGAAGTTTCAGGAGAAAACGGATGCTTACACCAAGCTGAAGCGTGATCAAGTCATGGCTTACCGTGAGACGCTTACTGAAGCTGAGAAGCAGCAGCCGCTTCCTAAAATGCCTTTGACTGATGCTATGAAAAAAGCGGGCAGGGTGATGATTAAAGAATACAAGTGTGACCCTGAAAGAAACTACGTTATTGATTTCCAAAAAGCGGCGCTGTATTTCCGTCCTTCCCAGCAGTAAACTACAAGCTGCCTGATTTAAGGTCTGGCTGTTAGCTCCTAGGTTTTAACTCCTAGGAGTCAGCTCGCTAG
>DBBL01000040.1:8233-16898 GCA_002292185.1 Akkermansiaceae bacterium UBA985
CTAGGGTCAGCCCCGAGAAGGGGGTCTCTAGGCATCAACATGAGAGCATTCCGTTGGCTCTGTGCCACTGAATTGTTCGTTTAGGTATTCTGCCGCTAAGTCCTCAACTTCCATGAGTGAGGACACTATGCAGAGACGCTGTCTGAGTGGCTTGGCTCCGGGAAATCCTTTGCAGTAGGTCATTAGGCGCGAACGCATGGCCATGATTGACTGGCGCTCGTTGCCGTAGCGGTTTGATGCTACGGCCATGCGGCAGTGGCGCACGATCATCTCCCAGCGCTCGAGGATGGGGACCGGCTCGGGCTGTTGTCCAGTGGCTAAGTAGTGCTTAGCCTCACGGAAGACCCATGGGTTTTGCATGGCAGCTCGGCCAATCATGACACCAGAGACGGCGGTTGTCTCACGACGGTGTTTGACATCTACTCCGGAGTGAATGTCACCATTGCCGATGACGGGGACGGAAACATGGCGTGCGCAGGCGTCAATGACTTCCCAGTTCGCAAGGCCGCGGTATCCTTGGGCTCGAGTGCGGCCGTGAATAGATATGGCTTGCATGCCTTCCTCCTGTAGAATGTGACAAACGTCG
The DNA here is from genome assembly GCA_002292185.1 of Akkermansiaceae bacterium UBA985. Lineage (GTDB taxonomy): Bacteria > Verrucomicrobiota > Verrucomicrobiia > Verrucomicrobiales > Akkermansiaceae > Oceaniferula. Next base: position 8,820 of record DBBL01000040.1, read on the forward strand.
GTGGCATTGATGGTTTTCTCATCCCATCCGATCCGTATTTTCGCGGTTACTGGCACTTGGTCTCCGACGGCACGAGCAACGCCCGAGGCCACGCTAGCCAGTGCCTCACAGTTTTTGAGGAGTGATGACCCTCCATTCTTGGCGACGACTTTGTTAACGGGGCATCCAAAGTTGATGTCGATAAAGTCAGGCTGTTTCCAATCAATGATTTTCTTAGCAGCTTCACCCATGCGCTCACCGTCACCGCCAAAAATTTGGACGCCACAGGGGCGCTGCTCATCGGTGAACTCGGTGTATTTTCTGGTGCGATCATCTTGCCTGATGATGCCTTCCGCAGAGACGAACTCGGTCACCATGACATCGGCACCCAGTTCCTTGCAGATCGAACGAAATACGACGTCAGTCACCCCCGCCATTGGCGCGAGATAGAGCGGAAACTGATCATTGGAAAACCAGGGCAGCATGACTTATTCTTCCTCGCTTGAAGAATTGACAAGGCTCTCGGCAGGCGCCTCATTTTCTGTGGCTGATGGAGATGGATCGGGTTCAGAATCACCCGCAGGCTCGTCTTCAGATACTGGTTCAGGTTCAGATATTGGCTCAGGTATGCGGCCACCATTTTCCAGTAGGATAGCGACTTCGTCCTGAACCTTCTCTACTTCACTGAGTGGGATGTTGGGGTCTTTGACAATAAAGACGTCGCCAGATTTGCGGTGTTCGTAAATGCGGATAATGCCTGTGGCAGTGGGTTGGCTGTCCACCTCGACGAGTTGTTTCTTGCGCTCAAGCATGATGGCAAGAATGTAGCGTACGTTTTCGGTGTGCTCTTCGTCCTCTTCGATAAGACGACGTAATAAATCCTCTGGGCTTTCCTCGGTGATCTCGACTTGCTCTTCCTTGACGGGTGCTCGGTAGATGCTTTGCCAAAAAGAGAAAGGCACGGCATCGTCCTCACTGCGCTGATCCCATGCATCGGCGCTGAAGTCCTTGCGAAGGTAGCCGCTGGACTCAGGATCGGGGAAGATGGCGGTGCAGAAAGACTCGCCGTCTTCGAAGTGACGTTCGCTCACCGCACATACGTGGGCGCGTGATTTGATAGACCAGGGTTCGTGGAGAGCCATATCGGCAGTGTTTCGCTCTGCGAATCAACTTTCAAGTTTAATACGCGGGCGGATTTTTTTACTTTTCAACAACCCACTTGAGGCCATTGGCGACCATGTCGAGGTAGATTGGGTTTTTCACGGTGGAGTTATGGTGTCCTAGAGTGGTGCAGAACACTCTGGCTTTGCCGTAGGTGTTTACCCATGCCACGGGTTGAGTTCCTGCGTCTTTATCGCCATTGACTCCGGTGGCTAAAACCGATGTGCCGTCTAAAACTTTTTTGACGAAGTATAATTCGCCCTCAGTGGTCTTCCACTGCTCGGGCATGTCTTTAGTGACTGGGTGCTTTACATCCGTTTTAGTGACGGTGATAGGGATGTGACGACCGTGGCCGTGGCTGTGCACGCCAAGTAGCTTGTTCCATTCCTTTTCAAGAGGATTTCCAGGAAGGACAATGTGGTAAGAGTGCATGGTGCAATGCAGCCCGATAACGGGAACGCCCTGATCATGGTGCACTTTGCAAACTCGCTTGATGAATTCTGCATCGGGTTCAACGGCGTGGCAGATATTATACAGCACAACATCATATCCTTTGGCGAAGTCGGGGCTGTCGAGATACTCTTTGGCCGCTTCTTTGGTTTTGTGGTGCAGGGTTGTCCAGGTGCTGTTGACACGTTTGCTGACGCCTTCCGCGATGATTACTTTTTGGTTTTCGTAATCATGGTGGTTCTCACCGACGATTTGTAATACCTTGATAGGCTCTTTGTTAACTGATTCTTCGGCTTGGGCAAGAGGGGTTTCGGCTTGGGCAAGAGGGGTGATGCATAGCGCGATCACGAGGGCTGATTTGATCCTGTATTGTATCTTCATGTGGTGGTCGGTGTGGTGATTGGCGTGTTAGTCGTATTGATGAGATTGAGTGTTACGATAAGAGCCTTCATTAGGTTTTCGAGGAGTTGTGTAACAACTTATGGATGGCGGGTGAACGATGATCGGGCAAGGGGAAAACGAGAAAAAGAGCAGGTTTGAATGATGGCTTTTGGGCGGTTGAAGTATTTGTAAGATTCCCAAAGCGGGGTGGGTAAAGTATGATACGGCCATGTCTACAGCAAAGGATTCAGCATCATCAGTGGAGGAGGGCTCCAAGCACAGGGGGTCGCGCCTACCAGGCACTATTTTGGCTGTTTTTGGCGGCATGACCATGTTGATGATCACGGGTGTTGGCTGCTTTTACTTTCTCTATGAGAAGGCGGCCAAGGGGCCAGTGGAGATGATGGCAGAGGCTTTAAGTGGGGTATTTGGCACGGAGGTCGTGGTCAGTGGATCGACCGCGGTATTGGCAAAATCTGAGATCGGTGAGCTTGCCCTGGTGCAACGCAAGACCCAGGCAATCACCAAGTTCCAGACAACCTGGATGGGCAGTGAAAAAACCTTAATTGTGAGGGCGGATTTTGTGGTAAAGGCGGGGTTTGACCTGAGTGAGGGAGGCCAGTGGGGCATTCTTGACGGCAAGATCGATGGTCCTTTGCCAAGAGCTAAGGTGCTCAGTGTTGAGCCTGTGGGGGATTTTGAGGTCTATTATGCGGACAATGGTGCGATCAATCGACTTAGTCCACAAGATCATGCTCGTGCATTTAATTATCTCAAAAACCAAGCGCGGCAAGATGCCCAGCGCAGTGACATTGGCAAAGAGGCGGAGCGTGTATTGCTGCGCCGGATCAGTGACCGCATGGGGACCGCGGGTGAGGGGCTTACGTGGCAGAACGGAGTCTTGCCCTGACTCTAGTAATGGCCAGTAATGGGCAGCACTCAGCTCTAGTTCTTAAACAAGGGCAGCTCGGCCTCAAGGTTGACCTCTTTGGGAGCTATCAAATCAAATGGGCCTGCGTGAGGTGGCCGCAGCTTGCTTGCTAGGCTGACTGCCGTGATCACAATGATGGTGTCGTCATTGGTTTGACTCAGCTTGCTGACATGGAGCAGAGATGCAAAGTGGGGGGTGATACCCAATTCTAGCATGTCACCTTTATGGAAGCCCTTGTGTGAGTCAGAGTAGGGGGTCGGAAAGATGATTTCTGCGGTGACTGGGTAAGGGGATGGTTCACTATATTCATCAGCTTGTGTAAACGCCCGCATTTGCACGGCAAAACCATCCGTGATAAAATCGTCTTTGGTAAGCTTACGGGTTTTTGTTACCCGGTAGGTTCCTTCTAGGTAACTGCAGAAGGTTTTTTCACGAAAGTTGGTTAAGTAGCTGTGAAGCAGGCTGCGGTTGATGGTGCTCAGCTCTGGGGGGGTGAATACCAGGTAGCTTTTGCGCAGCGTGGGAGCTGAATTGGCTGGGTGCTTTGGAGCAGTTTGGGAAGTGTAGGAACGAGGCACGGGTAGGCGCTCGAGTTTCTTGAGGATCTCATAATTGCGCGGTATCTCAGGATTATTGAAGATCGAGATACAGAGTGACCAGCACAGTGCGGAGAAACAGGTCGCGAGGATGAGTGCCAGAAACCACCAGAACCACGGTGGCCGGCGGTTGGCCACACGCTCCATGAATGATGATTTAAATTCCCTTGGCACAGTGGATGAATGGATAGTGGATTGACGGAGATGAACAATTAAAAAATAGACGGAAGTCAAAACTACTGTTGGCTAATAAGCTCCATTACTATTAAGTTGGTTGCGTTGGAGGGTGAACATCTCGGACAGATGAACCTTTATTACGATGTCTAAAATTCAAATTCTTAATGATACTCTAGCCAGTCAGGTAGCCGCTGGCGAGGTCGTCGAGCGCCCTGCAAGTGTGGTCAAGGAGTTGGTTGAGAACAGTATCGATGCAGGGGCTCAGCACGTCACCGTTGAGATGCAGCGTGGTGGTACAGCCTTGGTAAAGGTGACGGACGATGCTTGCGGTATGAGCCGTGAGGATGCGCTGCTTTCACTTGAAAGGCACGCTACAAGTAAGCTCAAGAAGAGTGAGGATTTGGCCTCTATTTTGACTCTAGGTTTCCGCGGAGAGGCGGTGCCTAGTATTGCCAGTGTCTCAAGATTCCGGCTCTCCACACGTGAGCATGATAGCGTGGCAGGAACGGAAATCGTGGTGGATGGAGGTAGCCTGAGAGATGTGCGTGATGCCGGTATGTCAGCGGGTACCTGTGTGGAGGTGAAGCAAATCTTTTACAATGTGCCAGCGAGGCGGAAGTTTTTACGTGCTGAGAGCACCGAGTCAGCACATGTCGAGCATCAGGTGAGGTTACATGCTCTTGCGACGCCAGCAGTGCGATTCACCTTAATCAAGGACGGTCGTCAAGTGTTTGACCTGGCTGCCACAAGTGACTGGAGGGTTCGTATTTCTGGTCTTGCTGGGCAGCAAACGGCTAGCCATTTAATTCAGGTTCCTAACACATCAGGTAACGGAATGAAGGTCCAAGGCTATCTGCTGCCCGCTGAATATGCGAGGAAGGGAAAGCGCCAGCAGTTTGTTTTTCTCAATGGCCGCCCAGTCGAGGATTCAGCCGTGTCTCGTGCATTGAAAGATGGCTATCGTGGTGCGATCTCTGAAGGAAATCATCCCGCAGCTTGGCTGTGGATAGATATGGATCCAAGTTTGGTGGATGTGAATGTTCACCCTGCCAAAAAAGAGGTGAGATTTCATCGGCCTCATGAGGTCCGTGCGCTAGTGGCCTCTGCGGTGGAGCAGGCATTGAGAGTCAAAACCGACCCCTCTGTGGGGCATGTTTCCAGCGATACTGATGATTTTGCTCCGGTGCAGCACGCGGACGATTTTGTAGGAGAGCCAAACACTGAGGCGGCGAAACAGAATGAAGGTGGGTATGTAGAAAGAGGTGGAGAAGATAATCATGTTGTAACAGCTGCTGAGCAGCGCCCGAGTTCATTTCCCTACCGAGTTGAGCAGCAGCAGGACTTGGTGGACGGCTCGGGAGGTAAGCTTTGTGAGGGCCCCAATTTCAATATAATCGGACCTCTGCATGATCGCTATATCGTGCTCGAGGGTGATGAAGGGGCTATTTTGTTAGATCCTGTCGCTGCACGTGAGCGCATTGTTTACGAGCAGCTGTTGATGGCCGTGAGTGCTGATGGCGGAGCGATGAGTTCGCAGGGATTATTAGTCCCTGAGTTGCTAGAGCTGGAGGCTTTAGATGCCGAGTTAGTGATTCGTTATGCGGATCATTTTGCAGACGCGGGCATACAGGTTGAAGCATTTGGTGGTTCTACCGTGAAGGTGAATAGTGTTCCCAGTTTTCTTAAGGTGTCTGATGTGAGAGGCTTTTTACTCGAACTTGTTGATGAGCTTCATGAAACCGTCGGCACGCGTAAAGGCAAGGCGATGGCATATGAGACTTTTGCCCAAGGGGTCGCCAAAAGAGTAGGCAGGCATGAGCCCTGTAGCATCGATCATGCAGATGTTCTGCTGGCAGCGATGTTTGCCTGCGATCTGCCTTATTGCACCCCTGATGGCAGGCCAACTTTAATTCATATTTCTCTCAACGAACTCGATCGTAAGTTTGGTAAGTAAGGGCTTGTGAGTGGGCCATAGTACCAATAGAGGTGGCTATTTCAGGTAGAAAGTGTGCCTTGATGTGGTGGCGAAATCGGCGGGAAAATTCTGGATAAAATGCTTTTAGCGGGTTTTGTAGTCGGTATTCGATCCAATTTCTTGATTAAGTCGCTCGCTTTAAGTGGGTTGGGCTTTGTCTGTATGATGTGGAAATCAGTGTATTCTTCTTGCCAAAAGTGGATCCTCTTGTAAGTTGCGCCTTCACTTTTCTTTCTGTCGGTGGGTGTTGGCGCCCCGTTTCCATCGGCATTGAACGGGGCAACTACCGAAGTTTCAAAACCGAGGTGGTTCAATTAAAAGGAAATTAACCAAGGAACCTAACCTTAACCCAATAAAATAACATTATGCCTGCTACTGCAGAACTCGAAGCTTTGATCGATTCAAAGTTCCGTACATTTGAAGAAGGATCCGTTGTCAACGGAACCATTATCGCCATTAAACCCCAAGTTGTCCTCGTGGACGTCGGTTACAAGTCCGAAGGGGCTATCCCAATCGCAGAATTTGAAGACGAGGAAATCGAAGAGGGTGACGAAGTCGAAGTGCTTCTCGTAAAACTCGAAAATGACGAGGGCATGGTCGTGCTCTCCAAGGAGAAAGCCGCCCACCGCAAGAACTGGGAGAAAATTGTTGCTGTTTACCACGAAGGTGGACTTGTCAAAGGCAAGATCAAGAGTGCTGTCAAAGGTGGTCTCATGGTCAACGTCGGAGTCGAGGCATTCCTTCCTGGCTCACAGGTCGACATCATTCCACCGAAAGATCTCAACGAATATGTTGGCAAGGTCTATGAATTTAAAATTGTTAAAGTTAACGACGAACGTAAGAATATCGTTCTTTCTCGCCGCGAAGTTATCGAGAGTGAGCGCGCAGAAATGCGTCAGGACTTCCTCCAGAGCGTCAAGGTTGGCGACAAGGTCGAAGGTCAGGTTAAGAACATCACCGACTTCGGTGCCTTTGTTGACCTCCAAGGCATGGACGGATTGCTTCACGTTACCGACATGAGCTGGGGACGTATCAGTCACCCATCTGCTCTTCTTCATATCGGTCAGATGCTCGAGGTGCTTATCCTTGATGTTGATCGTGAAAAAGAGCGTGTATCACTTGGTCTCAAGCAAATGGAAGACAATCCATGGCAAGACATCGAGGCACGTTACCCAATTGGCACAGAGGTCGTGGGCAAAGTCACAAAGCTTCTTCCATACGGTGCATTTATCGAAATGGAGAGTGGCGTCGAAGGCCTTGTGCACGTTTCCGAACTTTCATGGGTCAAGCGTATCAACCGTCCAAGCGATGTGTTGGAGCTCGACCAGGAAATCAAAGCCGTTGTTCTCGGTATCAGTATCGAGGAGCAGAAGATCTCCCTCGGCGTCCGTCAGCTTGAGTCAAACCCATGGGATGAGCTCGAGGCTAAGTACCCAATCGGTGCTACGGTCAAAGGTGAGGTGCGTAACCTCACACCATACGGAGCCTTCCTCGGAATGGAAGAAGGTATCGATGGTATGATCCACGTTTCAGACCTCTCATGGACTCGCAAGATCAACCACCCATCCGAAGTCATCAAAAAGGGTGACGAGGTGGAGGCTATCGTGCTCAGTATCGACAAGGAAAACCAGCGTGTGTCTCTTGGAGTCAAGCAGCTTGACGGTGATCCTTGGTCAGAAATCGGTGGCAGCTTCAAGGTTGGCGATCTCGTCAAGGGAAGCGTTGCCAAGATTGCTAGCTTCGGTGCCTTTGTTAATCTTGAGAACGACATTGATGGTCTCATCCACATCTCACAACTCAGTGAAGATCACGTGGAGAAGGTCAAAGATGTCATCAAGGTGGGCGATGAAATCGAAGCCCGCGTCATCAAGGTGGACAATGTCGAACGCCGTATTGGTCTTTCCATTAAGGCCGTTAGCTACGATCCCGAGCAGCTCGAGAAGGAGTCAGCCAGCTTCGAGACCTTACGTCCGACCGGTGACCTCGTTGGCCTTGAGCAGGCTTTCAACCTCGCATCCTCTGGAGCTGCTGAGGAGTGGAGCCCAAGTGCTGAAGATAAAGACGAGGAGAAGTAATCTCCTGCTGATATCCTACCAATCAAACATTACGCCGCTGGAGCATTTGCTCCGGCGGCGTTTTTTTTGTACCGGGTAAATGGTATAAGTGTATCGTCGTTATTTTTAAGACCATCATGTTCAGCCTTCAAAAATAGTTCTTGGCAAAGAATCACGCCATATGTATGGTATTATGTAATACATAATACATAATACCTAACAACCAAAAACAAATGACCACAGAACTTATGAACAACTTACGTCGCAAATTTCTTGAAAAGGTAAATCAATGCTTTTCCTCAGATTCGGAAAAGCATGCTGATGCTGAACAACTCCTTGAAAGTCAGATAAGCGAGGACGAGGTGAAGTTGGCTA
>DBBL01000040.1:17028-17935 GCA_002292185.1 Akkermansiaceae bacterium UBA985
AGAGTTCTTATTTCAGTGATCTTAGTGAGGCTGATACACTTTTTCTTTTCGGAGACTACAAGAGTGCTACTGAATCAGACCGACTCAAGGGCGCATGGGAATCCGAACCAGGTAACCCAGGATTGTATATTGAGTATGTTAATGCGTATCAGTGGGATTTCGAATCGTATCCTGCCGATATGTTAACGGTAGCCGAGCGGATTGATCCTGGAAATGCCATATTTCTAACCTATCAACTGACTGAAATGGCTGATGCTTGCACCCAAAAAGTTGATTCCGCAGAGAGTAGGTCTGCGCCCAGCACATCTCCAGTGTTACGAAAAGGAGTTAAGCACTATGCGATTACGGACATGACAAAACATCAAGCGGCAATGGATATCTTCTACACTAGTGTGACAATGCCAAGGCTTGAGAGTCACACACGCGCATTGCTAAAACGGCGCCTGCAACTCATTCAGCGGGACGAGCAGGACTGGCTGACGCGGTGGATGCCGCTGGGGTATCTTGCGATGCAAAGCAGCCATTCTTTACGATATCAAAAAGTGATGATGCTAATCAAAGCTGAAGCATATCGCTGTGAGAAGGAGAAAGATGCGGAGGCATTAAAACGTCTCATTCCTGCATGGCAGGCGTTTTGCAGGATGCAACATCCCGATATTGTAACATTGGTAGACGGGATGGTCTTGCGAGCTTGCATTAGTGGTCCATGTGAGGATTTTGCAGCAGCGGCGAAAGCTTGTGGATTAGAAGAGCTGGAGAGTGGTTTTGTTGCACTTGGCAAGCAAATGTATGCCGAAAATGAAGCTCGCTACAACGTACCCGATGAAATTTCATTTATTAAGGCTAGTGTATTTTCACATCTTTCCATGGAAATTGTGGCGAAGCAAGTCAACGATCGCAACAAGTT
>DBBL01000008.1 GCA_002292185.1 Akkermansiaceae bacterium UBA985
GGCTTGATGGCAATCAAGGTGAGCATCGTTGATGGCCTGTACTACTTCAGTGGCAGCCTCAAGCGCTTCAATCAGGCAACGGTGAGCTTCACAGGTGAGTTCGACTCCTTTGGCGTCAATATCCCCGAGCAATTCAATTCCGGAGGTCAGATTTCGTCACCCAATATGGCATTTGACCGGGTCAACGGCTTGCCTGTGATTGGGGGGACGTTCGACGACAAGCGCTTTAATCTGTCCAAGGTAGCGTATTTTGCCAATACTGAAACGAATTTGGAGCGTGAGCCTGCGCCTTCCCTCAAGAAGCGATACACCTATCTCTTGCCGTCCAATACGACAGAATCATTGTCTGTCCCTGCTGGTTATGGTATCGGATACGGTAAGATCAACCATGTGGGTGCATCTAAGATCCTCGGCTGGTCCAATGCCGGATACAGGTATACGTATAATGGCCGTCTCCAGCATAGAAATGCCGATGGCAACACTGGAACTCTGCCTTTCTATGCTCAGGCTAACCTCAAGAACAATGGCAGCGAGTGGATCGCAGGCACGATCCGCTATGAAGTTCCCAATGTCTTCAGGCAGTATGTTGAGGGACGTCTTCGCTATCTGAAGCCGGTTAACAACGTGAAATATTATCCTGCTGGCTTTGATGAGGACATCTCCATGATGGGTGCGATGTATCGCACGGGTGGCCGCTATGCAGACATCCAGGCTGATGGTTTCTCACCATTTGCAAACAATGCTCGCGGTGTGTTCGAGGGAAGCTTGGCAAACGGGTCTGAATTCAACTCCTATGTGTTCACATGGGAGACGGATGGAGACATGATTGCTCCGCTGAACTTCACCTATTACAAGGATGCCAAGTACCGGAGAGGTGCTGGCTTCTATACAGGCAGCTACATTGATGAGATTATTGGTCAACGCTGCGCGGTGCGTGGTGTCGTGTTCCAGAATGTGGATGCTGATGAGCCTGATTTGTTCTTCGGTCATGCGGCTAATGGAAGATTTGGACTCACTGTTCAGCACGGCATCATACCAAACGATAATGGTGATGTCGCTCCGAGTGCCTCGCTTAGCCCGACTTCTAAGGACTTTGGCAATATTAGAGGCCAATCTCCGGGAGGAACCTACCCGGTGAGCATCGAGATTTCTCCGAGCAGTGTCATTCAGAACTGGACGGTCGATATCCCGGCTGAATATGACTGGGTCACAGCAGATGTCACTGAAGGTTCTGGCTCAGGGGTTATTACGATTACGGTTTCTGAAAACAGAAGCCTGTATAACAGAGAGGCTGTGATACAAATCGGTGGTTTCGATCACAGGATCACCCAAGAGAGAAGAACATCTGACTAATAGCGGGTCATCATTTAAGGCAGCAAATTCATGTGTGAGCATGGATTTGCTGCTTCTTTGATTTAGGTGACACCTATATTGGCAATCATGGTCGTATTGCCTGCTACAGACCTCTTTATGGCGGTGAGGGCTCTAGAACATGAGGCTTTGTTGCCTTGATAGCGTTTAATGGTAGCCATGTCGGTGAATTATCGTTACTAGTATGCATCAAGCGGTCGCGCCTCAAGAAGTGACTGCTCTATTTTTTTATATCGCTTCATGATCGACACAGAGAGCCAATTAGCATCATTTCTCAGCACTTGTGCACAAGGTGACGGAAACCGTCTTTGCGCGGTAGATACCGAGGCAGACAGCCTGCACCGATACAGTGAGAGTCTTTGTCTGGTACAGTTCAGTGATGGCAAGCAGCACGTGCTGATCGATCCTTTAGCGATTGAGGACATGAGCCCGCTGCGTGATTACCTCGAGCAGTCGACCTGCTGGATGCACGGTGCGGATTATGACATGCACATGCTGAAGACCAATCTTGGTGTGATTCCGCCTACGGTTTTTGATACTCAGATTGGGGCTCGTTTACTGGGTGTAAGAAAGTTTGGTTACGGTGATCTGGTGGCCCATTACATGGATGTGCAGCTAGAGAAAACTTCCCAGAAGGCAGACTGGGCAAAGCGGCCGCTGACGCCTGTGATGGAGGAATATGCCCTTAACGATGTCGTTTACCTGTTGCCGATGGCGGAGCTCATTGTCGCTCAGCTGAAAGAAGCGGGGCGCTACGAGTGGTTTACTGAGAGTTGTCAGGCAGCTCAGCTCAAGGCAGAAGAGAAAAAACAGGTGCGTGAAGATCGCTGGCGCATCAAGGGCAGTGGTAAATTGACCCCTCAAGGACTTAATTATCTGCGTGCACTTTGGCTGTGGCGAGATGGGGAAGCAGCGGCTTGGGACCGACCTCCCTTTATGGTGACGGGTAATAAGCAGCTGATGACATGGGTTGCCGATCTGCTGGATGGCAAAAAGCCCGAGCTGCCACGTCACTATCGTAATAGCAGAATTAAGAATTTTCAGAAGGCCATCGCAGAAGCGGAAGCCGTTGCCGAAGAGCAAATGCCCCAGCGCATCAAAGGTGAACGTCGCCGTAAGGAGCCGAAGTTTGAGGCACGCCTGGACGAGTTGATGGCACAGCGAGACAAGGTGGCCCACGACCTCGATCTTGATAGCTCGTTGATTGCGCCGCGTGCCATTTTGGAAGCTCTAGCAGGCAAGCATGAAGGCGCTGAAGACCTGCTGCTTAATTGGCAGAGAAATCTCCTTGGATTGTAGTAAGGAAAGAGGTAAAGTCTTGATTATCAAATTTTAATTCATGTCTGAATCATCAGAAAAACATATGCTCAGGTTCGGTTGTCCTGGTTGTGGAACTCGTCTAGTGGTTGATCCATCTCTTGCAGGAAAGGAAGGACCTTGTCCCTCATGCGGAGACGTCATCATCGCACCACCCATTGCGGCTGCTACCAGCCTCGTGGCCAAGACGGGGGCTCCTGTTGAAATTAAGCCGCGTGGCATAAGTAAGAGTGCTAGTGTGGCTTCACCTGCACCGTCTACACCATCTTCGTCTACACCAGACCGTAGAAGGAAAAGTAGAAAGTCTGGGGTCGTCGCTTCAGTAGGCGGTAGCCCAGCTGCTGTACCGAGTGCGGCCAAGGGAGGTGCGGCTAAGGTGAGTGCAGCTACCGGCATGCCTCAAAAGGCGGCTGAGTCAAAAGATATAAAAACACTGCTGCTGATGGTGCTGATCACCTGTGTGGTGGTCTGTATTGCCTTGGGTGTTTATTATTACATGACCATTGGCGAGTAGGGCCACAACGGCCATTCATTTGGGCTTTGAGAGCTCATTATCATGTGGAAGTGGCACGGATCTTCTGACGCCAAAAAAATCTGCATAAATAGGCGAAAGAAACTTGTCTAGGGCGGCTAAATTTCAGATATTTTGCCTGCCCATGTCCGATATCCCTGATAAGCCTGAAAACGCCCCCGAGACCGATACTCAAAACGACGCTGAATCCGCAGAAACTAACGTTTCAGAGGCCCAAGAATACGGTGCATCACAGATTGATAAATTAGAGGGCCTTGAGGCGGTTCGTAAGCGCCCAGGCATGTATATTGGAGACCCCGATGTGCGCGGTCTACACCACTGTGTGTTTGAGGTGCTGGACAACTCGATTGATGAGCACCTTGCCGGCTACTGTGACACGATTAAGATCGGCCTGCACGTAGATGGTTCTGCTTCCATTGAAGACGATGGTCGAGGAATCCCTGTGGAAGTGCACCCGAAGTTTGGCATTCCTGCCGTTGAGTTGGTATTAACCAGTCTTCATGCTGGTGGTAAATTTGGTCAGGGTGCTTACAAGTATTCAGGTGGTTTACACGGTGTCGGTGCCAAGTGCGTCAATGCTCTCTCTGACTGGTTCAAGGCAGAGGTAAGCCGTGAGGGCAAGGTGCACGCCATTACCTTTGAGCGTGGAAAAACCGTCAAGCAGCTCGAAGTCGTGGGGGAGGTCGATCCTGCACACACTGGCACCAAGGTCAGTTTTTTTCCTGATGCTACTATTTTCACAGACACCATTGAGTTTGAATTTGCCCGCCTCGCCACCCGCCTGCGTGAGCTAGCCTTCCTCAACCCTGGCTTAGTGATCGAGCTGGAAGACGAGCGCCCAGAGAGTGCTCAGAAAGAGCGTTTTTACTACGCCAAAGGGATCGAGGAATTTGTGGCTCAGCTCGGGGAAAATAAAACACTGGTTCACCCCGAGCCTGTGATCATCAAAGGCAAGCGCAAGATCGAAATCGATTACGACGGTAAAATTGCCAAGGACGATGTCTTTGCTGATGTGGTTTTTCAATACAACGATAGCTATCAGGACAATATTCTCTGCTTTGCTAACTCCATTCCTAATGCTGATGGGGGAACTCACCTCACCGGCTTCCGTGGAGCACTGACAAGGTCCATCAACCAATACGCGAAAGCGAACAAGATCCTCAAAGACAAAGACCCAGCGCTCTCAGGTGACGACGTCCGTGAGGGCATCATCTGTGTGCTCAGCGTTAAGATGCCCAACCCGCGCTTTAGCTCGCAGACAAAGGACAAGCTAGTCAATGCCGAGATTGAGGGTGTGGTCAGCTCCATCGTTTACGAGGGACTGCAGGACTACTTTGAGGAAAACCCCAACCTCGCCAAAACGATCATCGATAAGGCGGTCAATGCCGCCCGAGCTCGCGAAGCCGCCCGTAAAGCACGTGAGACAGTGCGTAAGTCCGTGCTCTCCGGAGGTGGACTGCCAGGCAAGCTAGCAGACTGCTCAGAGCGTGACCCTGCTAAATCTGAAATCTATATTGTGGAGGGCGACTCCGCAGGCGGCTCGGCCAAATCAGGCCGCAACCGCATCAACCAGGCGATCCTGCCGCTACGAGGCAAGGTCATCAACGTTGAGAAGGCCCGCCTTCACCGCGCTCTGCAGAACAAGGAAATTCAAGCAATGATCACTGCCATTGGCGCAGGCATTGGTGATGGCGATCAGGAAGGTGCCTTCAATCTGGAAAAAGTCCGCTACCACAAGGTTGTCATCATGACCGATGCCGATGTTGACGGTGCTCATATTCGCACATTACTACTCACTTTCTTCTGTCGCCACATGCCCGATTTGGTCAAAGCCGGCTACCTCTATATCGCGCAGCCTCCGCTTTATAAAGTCACTCGTAAAAAGCGTGAAGAATACCTCGCTGACGATGATGCTCTGAACGAAATCCTGATCAGCCTAGGCTCGGAAGACGTGAAGCTCAAGCAACACGGAACTGAGAATTATGTTGATAGCGATCTGCTCAAGAGCGTGCTCGACACCCTTGCCCAACTCACCCGCTTCACGTCGACTCTTGAAGGACACGGCGGAGACTTCAGGACCTTACTTGAATACGCTAACGAAGGGCACCTATCAGAATACATGGTGCGCGTTCGGATTGGTAACGAGGAAGAAACCCACTACTTCGATACGGAAAAAGAACTGCTCTTGTTCGCTAAGGAGAACCGAGACCTCAGGCTCTTCGATGAGGAGCTTACCGAGGAAGAGATCATCGCATTCAAAGAAAAATACCAAGGTATCCAGAGGCGAGCCGTCAAACGTGAACTTCATGAGTCTGCCGCCATTTCCAAAATCCTAGCCCGTCTCAATGAATTTGGACTCAAGACCGAGCCGTTTTTCTCTGAAGACAAGCCCGTTTACGAGCTGATCGAGGGCGATGCTGACAAAGCTGAGGCGCTGCCTGTTTTCAACCTGTTTGAAATTCTCGATCGTGTGCTCGAAATTGGCCGCAAGGGAATGCGTATTCAACGATTCAAGGGACTAGGGGAAATGAATGCCAAAGAGCTATTCACAACCACTATGGATCCTGAGAGACGTCAGTTCCTCAAAGTCCGCCTGGATGAAGAAAACGCCATCGAAGCCGATAAGATGTTCGACGTTCTCATGGGCGACATTGTTGAACCCCGCAAACGATTCATCGAAGACAACGCACTCAATGTTCAGAACCTGGATGTCTAATTCGCCAGCCTCGTGATTCACTAGCCCCAGAAGAATTACAGCATCTATCCTGACTATCTTTAGCCTACTTATTTTTACCTGACCCATGTCCAACGAATCTATTAAATCCATCAACGTGGCGGACGAAATGTCCAAGTCCTTCTTGGACTACTCCATGTCTGTGATTATCTCCCGTGCCTTACCTGATATTCGGGACGGGCTTAAGCCATCACAGCGGCGTGTGCTCTACGCGATGCACAATGACTTATCGCTCTCACCAAGCAAGGCTCACCTTAAGTGTGCGCGTATTGTCGGTGATACCATGGGTAAATATCACCCGCACGGTGACAGCTCAATCTACACCACCTTGGTCAACATGGCGCAGCCATGGACGATGCGTGAAATTCTCATCGACGGCCAAGGAAACTTTGGTTCTGTTGAAGGTGACGCCGCCGCGGCGATGCGATACACCGAAGCCCGCTTGACCCACCTCGGCTCGGCGATGATGACCGATCTTGAAAAAGATACCGTCGACACCCAGCCGACATACGACGAAACGCGTGACGAACCCGTCGTCTTGCCAGCCTCGATTCCCAATCTGCTGGTCAATGGCGGCACCGGTATTGCGGTGGGAATGGCCACCAACATCCCCGCCCATAACCTGGGCGAAGTGATTGATGGGGTATGCGCCCGTATCGATAACCCCCAGCTTACAATCGATGAGCTGAAGCAGTATATCAAAGGTCCTGATTTCGCCGGTGAGTGCGAAATCCGCGGCTTCAAAGGTATCGACAGCTACTTCCACACTGGTCGCGGTAGCATTAAGATGCGAGGCAACATGGAGATTGAGGAAAAAGCCTCTGGCACATCCATCATCACTATCACCCACGTGCCTCACGGCGTAAACCGTGCAGTACTGCAGCAGCGTATTGCAGAGCTGGTGCGTGAAAAAGTCCTCACGGACATCTCCGGAATGCGTGACCTCTCCGATGAGCAGACACGCATTGAGATCACCCTCAAGCGCGATGCTCGCCCACAGGTTGTTGTTAACCAGATCTTCAAACTCACCTCCATGGAAACATCCTTCGGGGTGAACATGCTGGCCATTCACGAGCGCCGCCCTAAGCAGCTCTCGATCATGGATGCACTTGACGCATTTATCGAGCACCGTCGTGAGGTGATCATGCGCCGCACTCGCTTCTTGCTCAATAAAGCAGAAGACCGCGCAGAAAACCTTGAGGCGTTCCTACTCGCACTAGGGCACCTCGACGACTTCATCCGCATCATTCGTGATTCTAAAAACAGGGACGAAGCCCGTGAAAAGCTCAAGGCTTACACCTTCCCGGTTAAAACTGCCGAGAGTCTCGGTATTCTCATCCGTTCACAGCCCAGTGTGCAGGATGACACCTACGTATTCACTGACCGCCAAGTCAATGCCATCCTTGAGCTGCGCCTTTACCAGCTTACAGGCATGGAGCAGGACAAGGTGAAGGTGGAATACGATTCCATCCTCGAGGAAATCAAGGACTTCCTCGACATCCTCGCCCGTGAATCGCGTGTGCTGACCATCATCAAGGATGAGCTTCTTGAAATCAGAGAAAAGCACGCTACTCCGCGCCGCTGCCCAATCCTTCCCGATGAGGGAGAGATTGCCATCGAGGACCTCATTGCTAATGACGGCATGATCGTCACACTTTCTAATAAGGGTTACATTAAGCGTACTCCATCTGCAGAATACCGTGTCCAAGCACGTGGAGG
>DBBL01000055.1 GCA_002292185.1 Akkermansiaceae bacterium UBA985
CAATGACTAGTCAAACATGCTCTTCAGATCGGCAAAGAAGTTATCCGTCTCCTCCTCGGTAGCCTCGGCTCCCATGATATCATCGTAGTCGTGCTGCTCAACGTATTTGTCATCTAGCTCCATCAAAAACTTACTCGCCTCGCCGGCATGCTGTTGCCCCCATTTTGTCCGAACAGAACACCAGGTTAACGTGCAGCGGTCCTGAGCGCGGGTGATGCCCACATAGAGCAATCTGCGCTCTTCGTCAGATGTGCCCTCATCAATACTTCTTTTGTGGGGAAGTATGCCTTCTTCAAGCCCAACGAGGTAGACGATGGGATACTCCAAGCCCTTGGAAGCATGCAGGGTAATGAGGGTCACTCCACGCTGTTTATCGATGTCATCATCCGTCTCGCGCTCGCGTGCAAGCGCTGACATGTCCAGATACTTTTGTAGCGAAAGCTTCTTCTTCGACGCCTCCTTGAGATCCTGAATTACCGTGTCGATACTATCACGTCTCATATCCATCTCACTGTCATTTTTGCTGCTGCGCTTGACCCATTCAATGTAGCCTATCTCATCGAGCATAGCAGTCATCACGCTCCCCATATTTTCTTGATTGGAAGTCATCCTTTCGCGGTAGCCTAGGATCATCTCGGTAAAGGCATCTACGGATTTCTGAGCTCGGCTCGAGAGTTGATCAGATGCCGAGCCCATGGCCTCCCAGACACTGCCGCCACGTTCGCGTGAGGTATCTGTCAGCAATACCGCAGCAGCCTGGCCAATACCACGCGGGGGAGAGTTCATGATGCGAAGCAGGGGCACGTCGGCACTTGGGTTGGCAAGCACCTGCAAGTAGGCCAGCATGTCGCGCACCTCACGCTTGTCATAGAAACTCTGCGCTCCAATCATCCGGTAAGGAATCTGCTCTTTGCGCAGAGCGAGCTCGAGATGGCGGCACTGCGAGTTTGTTCTGAATAGGATCGCTATATCTTCGAGTGGTTTTTTTTCCACTCGATGCAGTTCAGTAATCTCATGGGAAATAAATTCTGCCTCCTCTTCGTCACCGGGCATCGAGATAATACGCAGCGGGTCCCCTACTGGTTTTACTGACCTGAGCTGCTTCTCCCTACGCCCCACATTATGCACAATAAGAGAGTTCGCCGTATGGATAATCGCCTCCGAGCTTCGGTAATTGTTCTCAAGCCTAATGACCTTCGGATTGGGGAAAAATTTCTCGAATTGGAGGATATTCTCTACTTCAGCACCGCGCCAGCCGTAGATACTCTGATCATCGTCTCCCACCACGCAGACATGATAAGGCTCACCGACCAGCTGCTGCAGCAGACGCATTTGTAATCCATTGGTATCCTGAAACTCATCCACCGTGACCCGCGTCCAGCGTTTACGGCAAATTTCACAGACATCTGGAAATTCACGCAGCAGTCGTTCTGCAAGTAATAAGAGGTCATCAAAATCAACCGCGTTCTGCGCACGCAGTTCATTTTGGTAAGCACGCGCAACATCGGCAATAAAAGGATCTTGAATCGAATCAGCATCGCCGCCGGCATTTTTCGCCTTTGAGATAATCGACAAAACCATGCCCGGCTCGATTTTTTCCTGCGCCCCTCCTTTGCGGATAATGATTTGCTTGATCAGGCCAGTCTGATCGTTACCGCTGTAGATCGTGAAATTATCTTTATAACCAAGCCGATCGATCCCCGTTCGCAAAATACGCACACAAAGCGAGTGAAAAGTACAGACAGTAATCTCCTTGCCAGCTGCCTTGCTCACCATGTCAGCAACACGCTCACGCATTTCACTGGCTGCTTTGTTAGTGAAGGTCACTGCTAAAATATTTTCAGGCGCAATCCCGCGCTCGACCATATGAGAAATACGACAGGTCACCGTACGGGTTTTGCCCGTTCCCGCACCTGCTAAAATTAATACAGGGCCATCAAGTGCATTGACGGCCTCTGCCTGGGCGGCATTAAGACTGGAAAATTCGAAGGCCATGAAATCAGATGAGCGCTAAAACAAAGAGCGCGCGGAGTGGTAGCCGTAAGGTCCTAGGTTTCCAACACCTAATATCACCTAATATCAAAAACCACTCAAGATCTTGAGTTATTTTGTAGTTACGTCATGAGAGGGCCACGGCCGCATGACAAATCAGCTCATCATACCGGATTAAAGGAACAAAAAATCAACACTACCTGTGAAAATGACTTTTCAAGATAGGTCAGCCCAAAAAAATTGCAGGCAAAAGGGATATCATCCTCAGCATTACCATGCGGCCTCACCGAAAGAGGCGCAAAACGGATTGCTCAATAGCAGTCTCCAAAAAGAGCAAGGCTCTAAAAAATACTCTCTGTAGACAAAATGCCTAGTAAGCCTGAGGTTCGACGACTTGCTCGCCCCTACCTTCCATGGCTTCGTTACCTTTGTTGGCTTCGAGTGCCTTTTCGTCAATCCCTTCTGTTGCTTCAACTTGCTGTTGATGCTGGATAGGCGCCGTGTTGAGAATAGGTGTCACATCTGGCTTTGGCCAAAAGAATATGACCGCAAAGAAAACAAGCGCATAAGCAGCGCCAGCTCCCATCACGTAGTTCCATCTGCTAGTGCTAGCAAACCACACTAAAACACGCTCGGAAATTTCCCTGCGCAGCGATGGCTTAAGATGGTCCTGCTGCTGACGACGATGAAACTCCTCAAGCAGCTCATCGAAATAAGCATCATCTGGCTGCTCATGGCGCTTGAGCGAAATCAGATTTCTGAGTGATTGGAAGTTATCGTCGTTCATGGGCTTAATAGGTCGTAGTGCGTGTATTTTAAGAAAAAAGTTACCGAATGCAAGATTATTTATGTTTTTTTAAATTAAACATGTGTTTGCACAGATGTTTTTTAATAGATTTCATTAATAAATTGGTTTTAATCGCTGCTTTTTATTGGTCTGGTGAGTGTGTTGGCGAGAGGAATTCCTCTAGATGTCCTTGAAGTTGTTGATGCGCATAATACAACCTAGATCTTACAGTTCCCTCTGAAACTCCTAGAATTTGGCCTATTTCTGCGTGTGGCATGCCCTGAATGTCAAACATGGTAACCACGGTTCTATGTTGTTCAGACAGCGTTTGCATCGCTTCGTTCAATTTTTTTTGCAATTCATTGATATTTGATTGCCTACGTGGGTTGGAATGATGCCCTTGATCGATGAAACCAGGATCGTTATGGATGCCCGAATCCATGTCATCAAAGCTAAAACCAGCCCTTCTTTTGCGTTTTTTGAGGAAATTAAGGGTCATATTGACCGCAATGGAGTAGATCCACGTGTAAAACATCGAATTACCACGAAATCGCCCTAGTGAGCGGTATGCCTTGGCAAATATATCTTGCAGCAAGTCGTGCGTATCCTCCTTATTGGAGGTCATATTATAGACAAGACCGTATAACTTACGGCTATACTTCATAATCAGCTCATCAAAAGCCCGCGTTTCGCCGCCTTGCGCACGCTTCACCAAATCCGCATCCGGATCTACTGATTTAGGTTTTTTAGCCATACGTGCGCCGGAAAGTAAGGGAATAGATAATGATGGAGGAACCTGGAACTGCAGCAATTGTGCAATAATATGCTGGTGATGTCAAAGCCCCATCAACATTGAAGATCGTCTCTTCCGCTTGCCATCAGCGCTGCTTCTATCCTGCTCAGCGCGACAAGCTTGCCGCATGCCTAACTCGTCTTTCTACGAGTGATGGTAACCCCCACACACTGTGTGTTAGGCAGAATAAACTTTTCGATTTCAATAGAAACTTCTGTGACAGAAAACTCCGATAAAATCATTGCTGCCAAATCCTCTGCGAGTGTTTCGATCAGCTTACGAGGTTGACTTGATGCCACTTCGTCAATTCTGAGATACACCGCATGGTAGTCGATGGTTTGATCAATATCATCCTCGAGCGTTTGAGAAGATAACGAGGAAGAAAATCGAGTGTGGATTATCAACTCCTGAGGCTCTGACCTCTCTTGATCAGGCACACCAATGTGGCAGCTGACTTTTTGACCGCGTATGAAAATTTGATCTTTTTCCTTCATCGACTCTCGTTGTTTAATGGCATTTCAAGTAATGGGCGTATTTCCGATAAATCCCCAATAAGAAGATCTGGGTTTGCGGCCCCAAGCTGTTCCGCATTTTGATACCCAGTCAATAATGCAATAGATGCCACGCCGCCATGTTTGGCCGTCTCTACATCATGGCACATATCGCCAAGAAAAACAGTATCCGAGGCCTCAAGAGAATGCTTTTCGAGCATCGTGTGAATCTGGTCTCTCTTGTCCAAGACCCCTGCGTAGCTTGCTTCAAAAAAATGATCTATTCCAAGCTCCACCGCATGACGCTCGAATGCAGCAGCATCCATCGAGCTCAGTATAAACATGCGCTTATCTTTGGAATGCAGACACTCCAAAAACTCAAGTGCATAGGGAAGCAGAGGTGACGTTACCCCAGAGGCCTCGGAGTGTGCAAAGCCCTCCCTAAAGTGATCTTCGAGCTCCGCCAGAGGAATGCCTGGCAGAATCTCCTCGTAATAACCCGCGTAAGGCAGACGAAAACTCATCCTAAAGTCCTCCCGCCCGATCTCGCCTTTACCGTATTTAGCTAAAACGTGATTGGTGGCATCCAACACCATAGCAAGGTCGTCAACAAGAGTCCCTGACCAGTCAAATATCCAGTTCTGATAATGATGTAATTTTGATTTTACCACGGCTTCAGATCACAGATTAACCAATTTTAAAGACGACTTTTTTGACTGTATCTGCCCCCAACTCACGATGCAGATTTTCAAGCAGCTTGCCACTCATTTGCTGTAGGTGAAATTTCATCGTGGGCTGCAAAACCCGCAAGACAAGCACGCCGCTACGGATTGATTCCGGCACGGTGTGTTGAGCAACAAACTGGCCTGCCACATTAGCCCAGACCTCCCTGAGACGTGCCTCATCGACACCATCAGAAATGCCAATACTCTTCAACAGGCTATCAACAAATTCTCTTGGCTGGTGAATATTCCTCGAAGGATTAGGCGGATTAAGTCCCCCGAGCCATTCAATCAAAATACGCGCGCGGGCTTTCCTCTGCTGCTCACTAGCAGCACTACCTCGTTTAGCGCCAGACTTAGCGCGGGACGTGATTTTTCTAGGCTCTGAATCAGAACCCGTGGTATTTCCAGCATCCGAATTATTCGCCGCCATCATCGCCGATTGCCTCAACGGGGCAGCCGTCCATCGCTTCAACGCACTGCTCGCGCTCCTCGTCATTGTCAGGCTGCTTATATACGTAGGAGTAACCTTCATCTTCCTCACGGCGGAAATTATTGGGGGCCGTCTCACGGCAGAGGTCACAGTCGATGCACTGGCTATCTACATAGAAAGTGCCCTTTATATTTTCTGGATTGATATCTTCTTTGTCTGCCATGTCGCTAAATTGGGTGATGTTGTCAACGCCTGCTTCGCCCAAGACAACCCTAAAATCAAGCCCAATTTATCTCATTCATGAGAACTTACCTACACGGTGTTTTCCAAATCATGCTGGGTTTCCATGGCTAAACAGCCCATCAACAAGCTCGACAAGAGCCCTACAGGTCGGCTACCGTTTTGCTAGATCAGATTGAGTTGCACCCCTCGCAATCCCCCCTTCAAACAGGCATCAAATAGGCATATGACCATGGATACCCAAAAAAAGGATCAAATAACCGATGCCCCTGTTGAAGCGAGGGATTCTCACAAGAGTGAATGGCTAGACCTTGGCGGCAAGCACCCCCAAAATGCGACTCGGCGCCATAGCTCGATGCCTTGGTCTAAATTGATCGCCACGATCCAGAATAAACTATCACTGAGTCGGCCGGAAAAGATCGCCCTTGTGTCGATAGCCGTCATCTTTTTAGGCCTTGCCGTTTGGGCGGGAGTTTGGCTCAAACAAAAAAATCAGCTAGCCATTGGCAACCAAGGTATAGAATTTCCTTCCAAGGGGGCCTACGCCACCATCTCAAATTTCTCAAGCTATTGGAAAAGATGCGGTGATACTCCTGGCATTAAAATAGGAGCGGTGGCTATCCCTGCTGCTACGATCACACTGAGGAAAGATTCTTCATCAGGAGCGCTCCGTTTCTACTTTCGTGATTCTAATATGAAGAGCGTGGGAGACCCTGTCACGATGAGTTTCCAGAACGGCACATTCTCGAATGGTAGTCATACCATCGAAATCACCGCATCTGACGGTTTTCACAATCAGGTAGATTTTAACACCTACCAGCTTGGCACAACGGGAGCATGGGAGCTGGAGGTATTGGAAGCCAAGGACGAGATGGAGCCACGGGCAAATTTCTCCCTCCTCTTTAAAACCGTCATTTCACCTGCCCTGCGGTAATGGACGCTACCTGGAGCTCAGCTACTTACAGGCCTGCCACATAATGGCTACAGTCCGCCTATTCCAGCAGGCTCTCTGCCATTGCTCGCGCCTGCTCACCGCCTCCACCAAGCATACGGACAAGCTCATTAATGCGCTCCTCCCCGCTTACCCTCACCAAACGCGAGCACGTTCTGCCGGATTCCACATCTTTACTCACGACAAAGTGATGCGCGGCGACAGCTGCCACTTGCGGGAAATGGGTAATCGAGACCACTTGATGCTGTTCCCCGAGACGCGCCATTTTACAGCCGACCGCTCGTGCAATTTCCCCACCTACATTGGCATCGATTTCATCAAAGACCATAAGGGGGGTCGCATCTTGTTGAGCAAGGGCGCTCTTGACCGAGAGCATGACACGGGAAATCTCACCACTCGATGCAATTTGCCTGAGTGGCTTCATCGGCTCTCCTGGATTGGGACCAAATTCAAACTCGACGTCTTCAAGACCGCTCATGCTCGGCTTGGCATGCGGCATTAAACGCACATCGAAAGCAGCCTGCTTAAATCCAAGCTCCTTCAGGTGGTGGGAGATATCCTTGGCAAGCTTGGGCGCTAAGCGACGTCTTTTGTCACTCAACTTTATGCCCAGCTCATCTGTTTCAATACGAGCTGCATCGACTTCTTCCTGAAGGCACTGCAAATGTTCAGAACGATTTTCCACCCTATCCAGGCGCTGGGCCACTTCACCCCTATGCTCTAATACGTCTTCAAGAGACGGGCCATACTTCCTCTTGAGCGACTCTAGCATATTGATGCGCTCCTCAAGACGCAGCAACTCAGCCGGATCAGTGTTGAGCTCCTCAAGATACTGAGTCAAACCATATTCCATTTCCTGGAGCTCAAGTGCCGTTTTATCCACCCCTTCGAGAGTATCACGTAGCGCTGGATCCAACTTTTCGAGATCACGGCTTACTTTTTGCAACTGTCCTATTTGATGATTCAGTGAATCATCACTACCACCCAAAAGCGCTAAAGCCCTGCTCAGTGATTCGGACAGATGTGAGCTATTAGATGCGCGCTGGTAAGTGGACTCTAGCTCACTCTCATCACTGATGTTAATGCCTGCTGCATCAATTTCCTCTAGCTGATGTGAGAGTAAATCCAGTTCCCGTGCATCGGCCATACCTGCTGTTTGAAAATCATCCAAGGCATCTGACTTGTCTCTCCAGGCTCGCCACTTAGCTCGATATTTGCCGCATAGCTCAGTAACGCCCGCGTAGGCATCGAGCATCGCAAGCTGACGCTCCGTCGATAATAGCCCCTGATGATCATGTGGGCCATGCAGATCAACGAGATGCTCACCAAGACCTTTCAGCAGGCTGAGTGTTGCTGGTGAATTATTCACAAATTGCTTGTTAGAGGACTGACCAATCACACGCTTTATGATCAGTTGCCCGTCCTCGCATGGTTCTAAACCGCCCTCAGTCAGCACCGCATTAAAGAGCGGCACATTCGCCAAGTCAAAAACAGCTTCGACGATACAGCTGCTCTCGCCCGTGCGGATCAATCCCTTATCGGCACGCTCGCCCAACACGAGCTTCAGGGCGCCAACAATCACAGATTTTCCTGCGCCTGTCTCACCCGTCACCCCTACTAGACCGGTGTCCAAATGCCACTCCAACTCATCAACGAGTGCGAGGTTTTTTACTTTGAGCAAACTCAACATGATCTTCTTTCACCAATCTCCTTGGCTCTATGGGTGTAATTATGCAAAGCTAAAGCCAAGTTGAAACCTGAAATTTGCCTCACTTTCCTCGGTACGAGTACATCTACTGGTGTTCCAATCATTGGGTGCCGCTGTGAAGTCTGCACTTCCGATGATCCAAAACTAAAACGCACACGTTCTTCGATTCATCTACAGACACCCGAATATTCGATTCTTGTTGATACAGGGCCGGATCTTCGTGAGCAAGCACTTCGTGAAAATCTTACTCAAGTAGACAGCGTTCTCTACACTCATGCGCATCTTGATCATATTACTGGTTTTGACGAGTTGCGTGCCTTCTGCTGGCACCGCGATACAGCCCTTCCTCTTTACGGATCCCCAGCATGCCTGGCGGAAATAAAACGAATCTACCAGTGGGCCTTTCTTCCCAGCAACAACAACCGCGGCTATGTCAGACCTGAGGCCAATGAAACCGAGGGCCCCTTCACTCTGGGAAAACTAGTCATCACCCCTATTGCCGTGGAACATGGCAACATCGAAACCCAAGGGTATCGTTTTGATTACCCAGGCGCTCCATCCATCGCTTATCTCCCTGACGTGAAAACCATTCCATCACAAAGCTGGCATCTCTTGGAAGATATCTCCGTGCTCATTATTGACTCCCTGCATAAGCGCGAACACCCAACGCACATGAACCTCAGCGAATCCATCTCCAACGCTACTCAGCTGAGGGCCAAGCAGGTATATCTGACCCATCTTTCACATGAGCTTGACGTTGATCAGACTTTGGGTGAGCTTGCGGAGCACTTTCAGTTTGCCCATGACGGCATGAAACTGACTTTTCCTGCCGATGCATAGATGATCTGATTGAACCTCCAGTTGCTCACTTGCTCGGTCTCATACTATGAAAACACTCATTGCCGCTTTTTTACTTTCTGTCCTGGTCGCAAAGGCAGCTCCGATTGCGCCCGAAAGTGTTGCCGTGGTCTACAACAGTAATATTGCTGAGTCTGAGGATCTCGCGGAATACTATGCTCAAGTGCGCAATATCCCTGCACAAAACCTAATCGGCATTTCACTACCAGAGCGAGGCCAGATCTCGCGTATTGCCTACAACACCTCCCTGCGTGACCCTCTAAGAAATGCCTTTAGCGCACGTGGATGGTGGACATTTGGACGCACTGCTGAGGGCACGATCATGCCTGCCACATGCAAAATCACCACCGTCGTCTGCATGCGCGGCGTTCCCTTCAAGATAGGACGCGAGGTGATTCCTGCCGAACAGGCCGACAAATCTGCCAAACTAGGCCCTCAATTTGCCCATGTCAATGAGGCCTCTGTCGATTCAGAACTTGCTATGATGGGCATACAGGGAATTCCAACAGCTGGCCCACTAAATAACCCCTACTTCAAAAAGGATCAATCTTTCGCAAGCGCAAAACTCTCCATCATGCTGCTCGTTGGCCGGATTGATGGCCCCAGTTACGAAATCTGCAAACGCATGATCAATGATGCCGTCTCCACCGAAACTCACGGTCTTTGGGGCATGTGTTATATCGACATCGCAAAAAAAGGCGGCGGCTACGCTATGGGCGACCAGTGGCTTGAAAACATTGCCGAACTTAATTTTTTCACGGGTATTCCAACCGTGATCGATCGGAACAAACAAACGTTCACGACCAACTACCCCATGAGTGATGCCGCTCTATATTACGGCTGGTACACGAAACACCGAAACGGGCCATTACTCAACGAACATTTTAAATTCCGCAAGGGTGCTGTTGCCATGCATCTGCATTCCTTTAGCGCCAGCAACTTGCGTGACACTAACAGCCATTGGACAGGCCCCATTCTCGCCAAGGGAGCAGCCGCAACCATAGGTAATGTTTACGAGCCCTATTTACACCTCACGCACCATTTGGATATTTTTCACGATCGCTTGATTAAAGGGTTTTCCCTTGTTGAAGCCGCCTACATGGCTGCGCCTACCTTATCATGGCAAAATGTGGTGCTCGGCGACCCCCTTTACCGCCCATTTTTACACCTAGAAGGCAGCGGGGAGTTGACCGATCAAGATCGTGACTATCGGGCCATCCGCGTTGCTAATGAGCGCTGGGGCAAACAGCCGGACACCTTGATTCAAAAACTTCGCACAGCTGCGGCAGCTAAAAACAATGGCAGGATTTACGAATACCTCGGGCTTTGGCACCGCCAGAACGAAGATAACAAAATCGCCATCGCCTTCTTTGATTCGGCCAGCAAGAAGCACTTAAAAGAATCAGATCAGCTACGCCAATGGCTCTACACCGCAGACATTCATCGTGAGGCTGGCAACAAACGCATGGCCATTCAAATACTCAGGCAGGCAAATCAAATGATTCCTAGTATTCCAGAATCGCTCACCACCCTGGCTATCCTCAATATTCTCGACCCACCGCCTCCGCCTCCCGCAAAGCTGCCTGCAAACGACACCGCTGAACAACCTGCGACACAAGGCCAGCCAGCCCCAGTAGCCCAACCATAATCATTTGGAGCGACAGCCATCAAAGCAACAAAAGCGGCCACGATGACTGATTTTTATTGGCTACTCAATAAAGTGCAATAAAATCTCCGAACGCTTCGTATAGAAAAAATCTCACTCAGATCACTAATACCCATGAAATCACTCGCTATTACCTCCATTGCTATACTCTCACTCGCCTCATAGAATCAACTAAGGCCTTTTCTTTTGCATAGGAATTGCCTTCTAATAAGCACCTAATCATGGAATTTGCCTTTTAGACAACTCTACTTACCTATCACTTACCTCATCCAACATCATGCCTAGAATTGTTATCACAGAGCCCGATGGCCCAGGCCAACCTTACCGATTTGAAATTGACCGCAAGCATGTCAGCATTGGACGTGGTAGTGATAATGAGATCCTGCTCACACACGACTCTACCTCTAGTGAGCACTGCACGATGGAACGAGTCAAAGGAGGATTTATCTTGCGTGATCAAGATTCCACCAACGGCATCCAACAAGACAAATCCTTAATGCAGGTCATCGATCTCAAGGACGGCATGGAGGTGAATATGGGCGATGTCACTCTGGCTTTTCAGCTTTCTGAGGAAGAGATCGAAACCCTTTCCAAGGAGGACTTTGTGCCACATCAGATGAAGAAACAGTCCGCTTCACAAGCCGAAGCTGAAGTGGTGAAAAAGAACAGCTTAGCTCTCAAGGAAAACTCCGCTTCATCTGATGAAAACAAGCAATCCGACGAATCAGACAGCCCGAGTTCGCCCACACCCACACCTCCCACCCCTCCTAGCTACAACCAACCGGTGATTCGCTCTGGTGGAAGCTCAGCAAAGCCACTTCTGATCTTTATCCTCATTATTGCAGCTATCTTTACGGGCATGACCATTAGCCACAAATTGCGCACGGGGGACTCCCTTCCCGGCAAGCTCATCGATCTCCTCAAAAGAAAGCCTGTCTCAGAAAAAGCAGACCAGACTACGGATCCCTCAGCTCCCTTAAAGGCTGAAGAAAAACCCACTGAATCGCGTTCTGCAAGAAGCGAGCCTGCGATGGGAATGGGAGTGGAATAAGGGCTTAGGCAGGTAACCCGCCTGTATTACTTCTTCCCCAGCCACGCTGCCGTGGCGTAGCGATCAGCAGCGATCGCTAGCACTTCTTCTTCAAAGCTTTCACAAGCACGCCAGGCTTTCTGTTTACTTGCCAGCTGACAGGCAAACTCCTGCCCAATCAGATCTGCGTCCAACTCCGTCAAAAGGCTGCCTTGATGGAGTAATCCGTGGCGTGTTCGGCGCTGACCAGCACCAGCGATTTTTACCCCCTGTGTGTCAGCCAAGTCAAACGCAACTGGGTTGTTAAAACATACAGAACCGTCACCATCATCATGATCGTTCAGCTCAACATTCTGACCTAATGCGTTGAGCACACCAGCTAGCACCTGGTGAATGATTCGGTAACTCGATGCTCCTCGCTCATGACTCAGCCCACATTGCCGTGGAACGACCAGAGTATAGGTTAGATCAATGCGGTGATCGACAATACCGCCACCGGTCCACCTTCTGACATAATCAACAGGGCTCTCTTTACTTGATGGAAAAACAAGCCTCGCATCTTCCAAGGCATGGAAATAACCAAAACTTACCGATGGCTCACTCCAGTCATAAATCCTTAGAATAGGATCGTTCCCAACGTGCGATATCAAGACCTGATCTACCGCCATATTTTCGGCAGCCTTGCGCACAGTGGTATCTCTCCAGTAGATCAGATTGTCAAAGACGGGCATGTGAATGGATGATGAAAATCCACCTAACGACGGCTCTCAATCGTTCTGTGAAGCTCATCTGCGACTTGCATGACTCGCACAGCCCCAATGGGTCCAGGGAAGATGACTCCCAAAATAAGTAAGCCATAACGGCTATCTACTGGGATTACCTCAAGTGTTGAGTTTGCCCCAATCTTAACATGCAGATTGCCCACAGCGGCTGCTCCAGCGGATTGGCGATTTGCTCGTTGAGAGGCATTAGCCAAGGTTCGCGCCACTTGGATAAGCTTTGCGTTCTCGACTTCATCGAGAAGAATCTGACCATTGACATCAATAAGAAACATCGCTTTGGCTCCGAGATCTTCTCGAATAACCTGACTGAATTGGCGGATTCGAGATAGAAAAGGCCCACGTGCGTCTAGCTTACGTATGGGCTCGTCATTATCAACGGGGGACGGCGAAGATTCCTTAACGGTGTCCGAGCTAGATGCCGGCACCTCCGAGGCTGTAGCCTTAGTGGCCTTATCTTCCTGGCTTTCAACCTTGGCTGCCATGACGTCTGCCGTGCTGTGATTTTGATTAACTGATATGTGAAACGGAGAATCAACTTGAGCAGCTTTCGGCTCTGTAGTTTGCGCCGGCTTCTCAGTATCCTCGATAGGACTGGTGAGCTCAATACTTGATGTATCGGCTTGTTGGGATAGCGCATCACCTGCGGAACCGTCATCTGCAGCCTTATCCTCAGCCTTATCCTCGGGTTCATTCGGCGGCTGCGGCGCAGGCTGCACTTCTTGTTTGTCGGAAGAATCTACCACTACAGTCTCGCCTGATTTAGCTAGAGTTGGCGTATCACCCCCACCAGCAAAACCCTCAAACACCTCACCATAGGCAGCATCCACTGCAGCTTCCTCTACCTCAGGGGGGGGTGCCAGCAAGCCCTCCGCCAAACGGCGAACTTCCTTAGCGTCTAACCATGGTTGTAGCGGATCCATTAATTTTTGGCTTATTTTGTCTACTGATTAATGGTTGCGTCAATTTCTGCGCGAAGGCTTTCAAAGATAGCAAGTACTCCAGCGCCCTCTTCCATCACCCCAACCGGCAAGCCCTTAGCGCTTGCCCGAACAAAAAGGTCATCGCGAGGTATGACGTTACGCAAAACCATTTTTTGCGGCAAAAGATTTCGTAATGCTTGCACAGCTTCGACACTTTCTGTGAGCCGGTTCTGAACCATCGTCATCAACACCCCGCAAACTTTCAATCTAGGGTTGACGATCTGCATCCGCGTTAACGCTTCAAGCATTTTTGGTACTGAGCGCACACCTAGAGGCTCTGCTTGCTGAGGCACAACCACCGCCGTACAGGCAGAGAGCACATCAGCTGTTGCTCCAAACAGTCCCGCCGCTGTATCAATAATGCAAACATCATAGCCTTGTTCCTCAGCCATTTTAAAGAAGGTCCGCACTCGGTGCAGCGATACACCCATAGCTCCCCCCCCCAACTCATAATCACTGCAACGACCCGCAGGAACAATGCTCAAGGTCTCGAGTCGAGTAGGTATGATCAGATCCTCGATGGGAAAGTCCGAATCTGCAATAGCATCATAAAAACCACTAAGTGATCGTGATTGTCTGGTTAAAGATAATCCGACAGAACCTTGTGGGTCGGCATCAACAAGCAGCGTTCGTTTGCCCATCCTTGCGTAAGCGTGGGCAAGATTGATTGAGACCGTGGTTTTACCCACACCTCCTTTTTGACTGGTTATGGCGATAGTGATCAAAACAATAAAAAATCTTTGTGAGAGTAACGACTCCGCAATGAGACAAAAGCATTTTTTCGCCCATGCGCGAGATTATTTTGAAGGAAAAATGCTAGAGGATACATTCATTTTTTTGGTGCATCTTTATAGAATGAAACTAGGATGAAAATTATTACACCAATCTTTACCAATGGCCGCTAGCTCCACACACAAGAAATATTTTCCATTAGTCTTAACCGCCACACTTCTCATGACTTCTACCCTTATGTTCGGATGTCGTTCGAGTAGTGATGAGGCGGAGGAAAGCGCGACTTCAAATAGTCAGGATACGGCATACGAAAAAGCTCCCTTGAGTGAAGGTCAAAGCAGCTTACTCGATAAGCAAACCTCCTCTTCTGTCGATTGGCAAAGTTGGCATAAGGACCTTTTTAAACAAGCAAACAACGAGAGGCGGATTGTGTTTGCCCTCATTGGCTCAGGTACTGACATCAACACTCTTGATGCCCTCGACCAGATCAATCAATCAGCATCATTATCGAGTCTCTTGAAAAACAATCATATTACTACCCTGATTGACACCAACCTCCACCCAGACATCGAGCATTACATGGCACTTATATGCATGAACTCCAAAATACCGGCTGACAGCCCAATGCTTGCCTGGTTTTCTTATGAGGGAAACCTCGTTTCATGGAGCCCCCTTTATTCAAAATCAATGGAAGAGGTCGAGCAGGTGATTCGCCGCACGAGCAACACGGTGCAGAATTTGTGGCTGGAGTCTCCAGAATACACCTTGGCCAATAGCCGAAAAGATCACGAAGCCCGTTCCATTATCCGTTTCCCGGAGCCCGTAGAGGCAGGACCCGAGAGCACCCCGTCGCTTGTAGGACCAATTTCACGTAATAAATCCCTGTTCGACCCAGTCTCGGACACGATAGACAACACGCTCAATCTTACAACCGCACGCTACATTGATCTGATGGTTAGGGCATCAAACCTCCCGGAGCTATCAATGCATCAGCGCCAACAATGCCTGCAGACTGCCATACGGGTTGCCGATAAAATGCTCATCTATGGTTTAATAGACCCGCTTGATGGAGGCGTATTCATCGGCCACCAGGGCATGACTCATACGCTGCCCAAGTTCTCAAAAACACTCCGCGCTCAGGCCTTGTCCATGATGGCTTTATATCATCTTTATCAGGCCACCCAAGACGCCAAGTATCTCAAAGCTGCCAATGGCATTCTTGACTATACACAAAAGCACCTCGCACTGGAAGGCGGCGGAGTCGCACTGGGCATCTCACATCGATCAGACAAGGCCCAAGACCAGCCCTGCCTATGGACATTTGCAGAAATCGAAAAAGCCCTCACTCCACAAGAATTAGATATTGCAACTCGCGCATTCGGACTCAGCAAGCTGGGCAATATCCCACTCATTGACGATCCGAAAAAGATCTACTACCGCAAAAACAGCCTCACATGGAAAACCACCCTACCCGAACTCGCCAAGCGCACTTCCACGGGAACCAAAGCGCTAACAAAATCACTTGAGGGCATCGCAAAAAAACTGGAGGCCTTACGCAGCCAAAAACCGAGCAAACCTACTCGAGAGAAACTCTCAACAGCGAGCTCATTAGCAAGCTACAGCAGCGCCTGTGTATCGGGATACCGCACCACGGGTAATACCTCACAGCTCAAGATAGCCACAAATACACTCACCTACATCCGCGATCACTTCATCGATCAAAAGGGCGACCTCTACCGGGCAATGTATAATAACCAGCTCAATGACATACCGGCTAAAGGTGCTGATTACGTCATGGTTTGCCAAGCCGCTCTCGACATGCATGAAGTAACTCTCGATCCCGAGTGGTTAGAATTTGCCCATGAAATTCATACAAAGATGAATCAACGCCTTAAAAATCCCGAAACAGGATTTATTACAGAATATGACGGCACAGGATATCCACGGGATTATCCTACCTATGCCTACTACACATTGTATGGCATTGATAATGATAATACATGGGCTATCGCTAACTCCAATGCCAAGCGGCTTTCTCTGAGACTTACCGATGAGTCACTTACAGAACAAGCCAATCAACTCGATGGCATCATGCTGCGAACAGCGCAGATATCTCCGCCTGCGTCGATTGATTACCTTAGCCGTGAATCCACCGCACGATCCGCCAGGGTCTATTTAAAACGTCCAATCAGCGAACCCTTGTTAGCGCTTGCGCGTAGCAAACCATGCCAGATCATTGCGGTGTCTGACTCAGGCTCGTATCCTGGCCTTGACCCCTCTGAGATGCAGGCCGGCACTGCTACTGTGATTTTAGGCGACAACAAGATCGGCACTGCGGCTTTCCCAAAAGAGCTTAAAACTCTTCTCTCACAATAACCCTACGCCACTGTAAACAATGGCTGCAGCAACCAAATCTATCATTCACCGTGATTTCATGCTGTCTAATCGGTAAAATTGCCATTGCAAATCGGACTATCTAAAGGCAGTCTACGCACCAGCAAGCTATGAATGCACGCACCGCAAGCCAAGACCGCAAAACAGCGGAAACCAACATCAGTGTCACGATCAATCTCGACGGCTCTGGCACCTCTGATATTTCCACCGGCGTCCCGTTCTTTGACCACATGCTGACTCTGCTGAGCAAGCACAGCCTGATTGATCTGACGGTTAAGGCCATCGGCGACATCGAAGTTGATGCTCATCACACCGTCGAGGATACCGGCATCGTATTAGGCGATTGCATTCGCCAAGCACTCGGTGACAAAAAAGGCATTCGCCGTTATGGTTCTGCCTACCTGCCCATGGATGAAACACTCAGCCGGTGCGTCATCGATCTAAGCAACCGCCCGCATCTTGAGTTCCGCGCCCCGACATCCACTCCAGATGCACCTAACTTCCCATTCACTCTGACAGAAGAATTCTGCCGAGCTATTACCAACAACTTGCGAGCCAACCTCCACATCGAACTCCTTTATGGGCGTGACGGCCACCACATTGCCGAGTCCATCTTTAAGGCGCTTGCGCGTGCTCTGCGTCAGGCGATCGAGATTGACCCTCGTGAAACGGGCATCCCCAGCACCAAGGAGGCTCTCTAGTCAATTTGTCGATTAGAATCCAAGTGCCCGCGTCCGCGGGCGGCAAGCCTACACCCTCCCCTAATCACTTCCATTCATGAAAGTCGGTATTGTTGACTACGGCAGAGGTAATATCCGTAGCGTGGAGAATGCCTTCCTCGCCATTGGCGCGGATACCGTGCTGGTTACACGCCCGGAACAACTTCAAGACATCACCCACCTCGTGCTTCCTGGCCAAGGGGAATTTGGCGATTGTGCTGCCAACCTCAAAAAACAGGGTATGTTTGAAGCTATTCGGGAGTGGACCGCTAAAGACAAACCCTATCTCGGCATTTGTGTGGGCTATCAGCTCATCTTTGAAAAAAGTATTGAATCCCCCAGTGCCGAAGGTCTGGGCCTCCTACCTGGCACCGTCAAGCGCTTCCCTGATGTAGGCCTGAAAATTCCACACATGGGATGGAACTCGATAAGCCCCAGTCATCCCGATGATGCGCTCTGGAAAGATATGCCTGCAAACCCCTTCTTCTACTTTGTCCACTCCTACTACCCTGAGCCTAGCCATACTGAGCATATCGCCGCCAGTTGTGACTATGCCGTTTCCTTTGCTGCAGCAGTAAGACGCGGTAATCTGATTGCCACGCAATTCCATCCAGAGAAAAGCCAGCACAACGGCCTGCAGCTGCTTAGGAATTTTCTAGCCGTCACGAGCTAGACTCCCCCAATCCTCGGGGCAAGATACACCAAGCTAGGGTGAGCCCCTTAGTCAACGATGGCTAGACGCTCGCTGCCACCAACGCGGCCTACTTGCGCGAGCAATTCACGAGCACGATCTTCTCCCGCGCGAGTCAAACGGAACAGCTTATGAGCATGTAGGCCATCACTCCTGATTTCCAGCCATGCTTTTTTCTCAAGAGCATCGACAATCTTGGTCGCGTTCGCAGGCTTTCTTTCGTAGCTATGCAGTAAAATATTGAGCCTCTTAGTATCTAAGTGCTCCTCTCCCTCGAGGGCTTTAGTTAGACAAGCAAGCAAGACACTTTCACTGCCAGACAAACGATATGTTAAATCTACCAGTACCTGGCGGATATCCTGCAGATACTGAGATGTCTGCAGATCCCCTCCAGCTTCCTGATCCACCGCAATCATAAAGGCCTCTTCAGCCTCGCGAGCTTCGAGCGACTTAGTCACATAATTTTGGTACAAGCGCATCTGCTCGATACTCATTTGATCGCTCATCTTGGATACACTATCCGCTAACTTTTGCATGATATTAGCTTCCGACATGGAGTTAAATTAGCAAAAGTTCGCTTAAGCCTCAAGAATATTTATCAAACACCCTTTAAAACAAGGTATTTGCACAAAGTTTTAGCCATCATAATAATTAGGATTAGTTAATTAACTACCCCAAGCCCCTGTTTTTACAATGATCTTAAAAACATAAAATCAAAAAGTTTCCCATATTAGCATTTTTAGGTAATTTTTTGCCCAGATATTAGCAACTCGCTGTTTACTATGAAGTCACGCTTTAATCACCACAGCCATGACCTGCATCGCAGGCAATTCCGTTCCCAGCACGAACCTCGCACGTTCACGCGCTCATCTAGGCCATCATCTCACTTTCAGGTGAGCGCCATCCCCTACCGATATGATGCCGGGGCTGAGAAAGGCGAAGTCCATGCTCCATCGAGCTTGGAAGATGAGATTTCAACATCTGAACTCAATGACTTTTGTTTTTGCTGTATCGAGCAGCTCTCATTATCCAAGCAGCATGATTCAGCGAAGCAGCTCATTGCCGGGGTGATCTCTGAAAAGCTTCCCAGCTATAACAATCTAAAGTCAGATTTTCTTGAGAGTCAGCAGGCACATCAGAAACACCACCACTGGACCCAACAAATGTATCATGCCGTTGGGCCTCTTCTTCAGCAAGAGACCGGCCCCTTGCCTGAACAGCAAACCCTAAATGAACTCGCTCTACAATGTGTTGAACAGGATATGCAGTTACATTACCGCGCTGAACAGCTTCGTCTCCGCGTCGCTCACCTTGAACAAGCCGTGCCACAGCACCTCATTCACATGGGAAAGGAAATAGGACTCCCAGAAAAAATCATGGTGAAGCTCGCTAAGCTGATTGCGCAGGAAATGAAAAGTTCCAGCTGAATGCTCAATCAGACATAGTGACAAAAAAAGAGCCCTCGCAGTTATGCGAGGGCTCTTTGTGAATAGATTTTAGTGCTTCTTTACAAAGCTTTCATCGAGCCCATGGCATCGCGAAGAACTTCGCCGATTTCCTCCACAGGGTGATTACGGATGATGAAGTTCACATCCACAAGCGTGCGGTTGTCCACTCCATTATCCTCAGGGCTCATGCCCTTGCCGATGACATCAGTGTCGACAGACTTCATGAAGTCTTCGAGCAGAGGCACACAGGCGTGGGCGAAAAGGTAGCAACCGTATTCGGCCGTGTCAGAGATGATGCGGTTCATCTCGTAGAGTTTCTTACGGGCAATGGTGTTAGCAATCAGCGGCACCTCGTGCAGTGACTCGTAATAGGCAGACTCAGGCTCGATACCGGCCTCGACCATTACCTCAAAGGCAAGCTCTACACCGGCGCGCACCATGGCGATCATCAGAATTCCCTTATCAAAATATTCCTGCTCAGCAATATCACCAACACCCTCGGTCTTTTCAAACTCAGTCTCGCCAGTTGCCTCACGCCAGCCGAGAAGCTTAGCATCGCCATTAGCCCAATCTTCCATCATACCGCGGGAAAACTCGCCGGAAATGATATCGTCCATGTGCTTCTCATAAAGGGAACGCATAATGACCTTGAGCTCCTCCGATAGACGGAAAGCCTC
>DBBL01000172.1:0-5258 GCA_002292185.1 Akkermansiaceae bacterium UBA985
GTCGAGAGCCTCGCGGACCCGCTCAATGACATCACTGGCATCCTCTGAGCCGACAGAAATACGAATCAAATGACGGTCTAAGCCACAGCCCTCAGCCCATTCAAGCTCATCGTAGTGAGCCAACAGTGTATACGGGCAGGCTAAACTGAAGTCAGTGCCAAGACTAGGACCTTTGGATATGCGCAAGGCATCGTAGAACTTCGCCGACTTTTTTCGATTTTTGAGCAGCAGAGAGATGAGGCCACCATAACCACCACCTTCGCGCATGATGGTGCTGTATAATTTGGGCGTGGTAAACTTTGGATACCAAACTTTTCCGACGGCGGGATGCGCCGCCAAAAAGTCTGCCAGCATTTCACCGCTCTGGTTTGACTTCCGCATACGCCCAGCGAAGCCGCTGATATTGCGTGCAAGAACCCTCGCATCAGATGCATAAAGCCTTGATCCACCCTCACAGTCATCATCAAAAAACTCTTTCAACTCGGAATACATGGCAGAACCAGGAATTAGAGTCACCTGGCCAGCCATCACATCGCCGCGCCCTGATATCCATTTGGTTAAGCTGGTTGTGACAATGTCGGCATAACGATCAACTTGGATATTAGCTACTGAACACGTTGTATCATCGACCACCAAGGGCACACCTCCCTGACGGCAGGCTTTGGAGACGGCAGCTAGATTAACGGTCCTCAGCAAAGGATTACTCGGCGCCTCACAGAATACCGCGGAAAACTCACCTTTTGCAATACGCCTCAGAGCCTCGTCCAATGATTCCCCGATCGCTTCGTTCAGGAATACCACACCATTGCCAAAGTGGTTTTGCACCCGCATTGCATCAACATATGGAAATTCCAGCTGCAAGGTCTTTCTACCCGGCAGCAGGTGATTGAGAGCACGGTGGACGGCAAACATACCCGCCATGCCATTTTCATAAACATAGACATTTTCTGGGCTATAATCACCCAGCTTGGCAAGACGTTTACGCAAGCTCGTGGTGCGAAATTCGCTGTTCCCCTCACCCTGCAGGATGTGCTCGGCTTGTCTGCTGCTGACAATCTCGCCTGTATAGCGCCAATATTCCATCGCTACCGGAAAATCATCTTCACTGACAATCAAGGCCTGAAGTCCTTCATAGCTGGCAATTCTGGATGCGGAGCGACTCCGCTTTTCCACAAATCGCTGTGCTCGTTGGGCCACGTCCCGTGTCGGAAAAACAACCACCTTCATGCCATTATCGGCCAGCCCTTTTTCTGCCTCGGCAAACAACCTTGCCGTTGCTGGGTGTAATAAAAAACGAGGGTATCCAGCGCGGAGCTTGCGGATGACCTTGTCCCTTTTTTCCTCATAGCCAAGAACAGCATCCCATGTTGGTAGGCACACCGAGCACCCATGCCTAGTCTTAGGTAATGGGATCCCTGTATCAGCTTCTGTCCAAGCCGGATGTGTCTTCAAATCTCTCAAAGTCTGCGCAGGGAAATAAGCCAGACACCGTAGAATGCAAGCCCATTTGAAGGGCCATGCCCAAACACTCCCTAAAGACTACCCAAGACATCAACCATGCGGCCACGTTGTCCATATTGAGTTTTTACTCACATACTCAGAAAAAAAGCGCCTCAGCTGTCGTTATTCCAGTAGTAAATAGGCAGTAATTTCCGCTGGAAATAGCACTAGCTACATGACAGTCTCGCATATCGGATGTTAAATTCATAGATCACCGCCTTTTTCTTGCATGCTTTATCCGCATCGCACCGCCGCTCACTTACAGTAAAACCTCATCGCCACTCCATCTGCCCATGCCGGCAAAGCAACCATCACCGTCCAACCAACCCCACCTGGCTCCGATCCCCGATGGGCTCCAGCGGCAACTTGAGGCGTTCCGTAAAAATCTTTGGCGCATCAAAATCAGCGAAGCCCTCCTCGCTGGCTGTACAGGCTTAATTACCTCCTTTCTTTTTGTTTTTCTGCTGGACCGGTTTTTTGAAACTCCCACGACCGTCCGACTCATCATCTTATTAGCGGGAACCTCTCTCTTCGTCGTTTTTGCTCCTTATTGGATTCATCGCTGGGTCTATCGTCACCGTCGTGAAAACCAACTCGCCAGACTGATCTCGTTGCGTTTCCCCAAACTTGGTGACCGCTTATTGGGAGCTGTCGAGCTCCAAGACCAAAAAGAGGGCAAGGAAACCCTCTCGCCACAACTGCGCGCAGCAGCGATGCAGAATGTGGCTGCAGAGGCATCTAAGCTCGACCTCACGTCAGCTCTCCCCACACCTCAGCATCGCAAATGGTTGCTGACGGTGGTTAGCTTATTATCTATTTCAACAATGTTGATGCTCACCTTTCCTCATGCGGGAATGAATTCACTGAAACGCTGGATCATGCCCCTCTCCAGCGCAGAGCGCTTCACCTTCACCCGTCTTGATCTCTCAGCCATCGGCACCCCAGAGCGTGTGCCGTATGGTGAAGCCTTCTCACTGACCATACCACTCGCCAAAGATACCGCCCGCAAACCAAAAGTTGCACGCGCACGTTACGGCAAAGACGACTGGGTTGAAGCACCCCTTGCCAATGGATCTTATACCTTTGAGTTTATGGGGCAGCGAGCCATGGACACCGTGCTGATCGAAGCACATGACGCCCATCACGCACTTCCTTTTGAGCCAGTCATGAGACCAGAAACTGAAAGCATCCAGGCTTTGGTCAAATTACCTGAATACCTTCAACGCGCCGACAAGAATGTGGATCTGCGCTCGGGCTACATGAACCTCGTCGAGGGCAGCTCCATATCCATCGAGACAACAGCAACAAGAAAACTCAAATCTGCATATGCTGAAATAGTGGTGCTGAGCCAAGATGCTGACTTACTCTCTCCCCCCACACCGGAGGAAAGCCAAGCTACAGAGCCCGTGCAGAAGAAAACAACTCCACAGGAAATACCGCTGCAACTCAATGGTAAGATACTCACCAGTGAGCTTATTACCATTGCGGCGGAGCCAGTGATGCTCACCATCAACTGGCAAGACATCTACAACTTAAGTGCTGCCAACCCATTTCAAATCCGCATTGAACCGCTACAAGACCAAGCCCCATCGAGCTACCTACAGGGCATTGAGCGGCAACACATCATGCTAGCGGAGGAAACAATCGAGTTTCAGGTCATCGCTGAGGATGACTACGGACTCAAAGCATGTGGCATCTCATGGGATGGCTCCTTCAATAAGGCCATGCCAGGAAGCCCAGCGAAGGGCGAACTCACTATCACTCAGGGCAGCCCTACACAAACAAACATCAACACCCCATTCTCATTCTCGCCGGCAAACCTCTCAATCGAGCCCCAAAAAATAAGCCTGCGTTCATGGACGGAAGATTACAAACCCGGGCGCGGACGCGTCTACTCAGAACCTGTTACTTTATTTATTCTTAGCCGCCTCGAGCATGCTCAGGTTCTCAAGAATCAATTTGATAGCGCCATTGGTGAACTTGAAGATATCGCGCGCCATGAACAAAACTTAAACGATGAGAACCTGCGAACCGAGCGCAACATGGGCAAGGATCTACAGACTGAAACATCCAGAAAAAAACTCAAGCTGCAACAGGATAGCGAGGCGGCCAATAAGGAACGCATGCAAGAGCTCAGCAAGCGCATGGATAAACTCTTTAAAGACGCCGTTCGGAATGGTGAAATTGAAAAAGAATCACTGAAGAAAATGTCTAATGCACTTCAGGCCATGAAAGAGCTCGCTCAACAAGACTTACCACAAATTGAGAAAAAACTCGAGAACGCTCAAGACCGGCGCAATACCAACCAAAAATCACAAGAGGATCTCAAGGAAGCTATCGAAAAGCAAAACCAGGCAATTGAGAAAATGAAAAAAGCCCTCGAGGACGCCAAAGAGGCCAACAAAATGTTTGAGGCCGGTACCTTCGTCAATAGGCTGAAACGCTCTGCTCGTGCACAAGACAGCATCGCCCACAATATCATCGACGTGATCGATCAAGTCATTGGCAGTGACTATGACGAGCTCGATCCCGTCGAACAACGAGCCATTAAAAAATCACACGCCAAACAACGCCAAAATGCAGTTGATCTGCATTGGATTCAAGAAGACTTAGCCAGTTATTACTCGCGCACTCAAAAGCCTGAACACAAAGAGCTATACGACACCATGAGAGAATCGATGGTTGATGAAGAACTTGATGAACTTGCCAAGCGAATCATGGCGAACTTCTCCTTCTCATCCATCACCCAATCCAAACACTGGGCTGACGAAATACGAAAGTGGGTCAAGCAACTCGATGGGGAAAAAAACAGCGGCGGCGGTGGTGGTGATGGTGGCGGCGGATCACAGGAAGAACAAGATTTCGAATTTATGCTCAAAGTAATGCGCATGATTCAGCAAGAACAAGACATCCGCGCACGCACACGAGCCCTTGAGGACCTCCGCCGATCCCTACAAACTCAATCCCCTGAGACAAAATCATGAAGAGTATCGCAATAAAGAGCATAGCTTACATCGCTGTTTATATGGCAATGACTAGCTTCACCTGCTTAGCTAATGAGCCCAGTAATAAAAAAGAAAACGGCGACGAAGCCATTAAGGAAAACGTGCAGCAAGCATTAAAGCAACACGGAGAAAAAGCCCAATCACTGGCTATCGAACAAGATGAACTCTCAGCTGACGTTCAAGACCTAATTGATGAACAAACGGATGCTGAGGTGATCGGCATACTTCGGGAAATAGAAGTCATCATGGCGGATGCCACCGACCTTCTCGAACAGAAAAACACAGGAGGCGCAACCATCGCCACAGAGACCGAGGTGATCGAAAAAATCTTCGAAGCCGCAAAGAAAAAACAGCAAAATCAAAAAAAAGACGGCGGATGACAAGGTAGCCAGAAAAGCATGGGTTCCATGCTAGATATGCTTAAAAACATGATGGACGGCGGGCGAGATGTTGGTGAAGGCCAACAGCCGGGCAATAAACCCGGTAATGAGCCCGGTGAGCAACCAGGGCAAGGCGGCCAACAACCGGGACAAGGGGGCAAAGGCGGCTCGCAGGGAGGCGACAAAGGCGACCCTGACAATACCGCAGAAAACTCAAGCCGCAGGGTGCCCAGAAATTCAGGAACGGCAGGCAACAGCATGCCCAAAGAATTCCATCAAGCCATGGACGCCTACAATAGAGGCTTCAATGACAAGACCGTCAAACCCTGAGCCAAAAGTTTGAGCCAAA
This sequence comes from Akkermansiaceae bacterium UBA985, assembly GCA_002292185.1. Lineage (GTDB taxonomy): Bacteria > Verrucomicrobiota > Verrucomicrobiia > Verrucomicrobiales > Akkermansiaceae > Oceaniferula. The sequence continues at coordinate 5,235 of DBBL01000172.1, forward strand.
AGCCTAGCCAAGTAGTCGAGCCAA
>DBBL01000172.1:5309-6341 GCA_002292185.1 Akkermansiaceae bacterium UBA985
ATCATTTCAGCTATGGCAAACAAGCTATACCTACATGGCTTTGTGGCATTAACCTTCATCTTGATGTCTCTGCTGATGGCACCATCAGCAAAAGGACAAACATTTCCGCGAGCCGTGAACGACACTGTCTCCGTTGAAGTCGAAGCCATCTACAAACGCAGCCTGCGCTACCTGTCCAATACACAATCCGCAGATGGAGCATGGGGAGGAGGCACAGGATCTCGCCCTGGCACCGTGGGTCTCTGTATCCTTGCTTTCCTGGCGCATGGAGATGACCCCAACCACGGCCCTTACGCAGAAAACATTAGAAGATCGATTAATTACATCATCACCAAATATCAGGAAGGACCCAATGGCTATATGGGCCCGCAGATGTATGATCATGGCTTCGCCACTCTGGCACTCGCTGAGTGTTACGGCATGGTCGATAACAAGCGCATTGCCCCCGCTTTAAAAAAATGTGTGGCCTTAATACTCCAGGCTCAGAAGACCAACCCCCGTCACGGCTGGCGCTACAATCCCGATGCAAAAGATGCGGACAGCACCGTTTCTGGCTGCCAAATCGTTGCGCTACTAGCTGCCCGTAATGCTGGAATTCCTGTGCCTGATGATGCCATCGAAAAGGGGCTTGGGTTCATGAGATCTTGCCGGGCTTCAAACGGAGCTTATGGCTACACTTCAAAATCAGGCGGTCGCGTTACGCTGACAGCAATAGGTTCACTGTGCTACGCACTGGCTAAAAAGAAAGATGAAGCTGGCTACGATCGATCAACGGCATACCTGATCAAAAATATTAATAACCAGGAAACGACATGGCCCTTCTACCTTCGCTACTACATGGCCCAAGCCCTCTTCCAAGCAGATGAGGAAAGCTGGGGCAAATGGAACACAAACAATACCCGTTTACTCTCAGCGCTTCAACTTCCAGACGGATCCTTTGCCGGCAATCATGGCAACGCATACTGCACCGCAACAGCCTGCCTCTCCCTTGCACTCAACTACCGTTTTCTTCCGATTTACGAAAAATGAAGC
>DBBL01000191.1:0-3151 GCA_002292185.1 Akkermansiaceae bacterium UBA985
GATAAAGCTGATCCACTCCTCCCAGGTTCCAGCCGCAGTTGCTGATGTGTTCGAAGCCTGAGCTTTCTAATGTACTCACATATTGTCGTGCATTGGGAAAGGCATTGAGGTTAGCAGATGATCGCGCTTTGAGCTTATTGATCAGCGGCATACGTTGATTGCGTATGCGGGTAAGTAGCTCGATCCACGGCAGGAAAAACCAGGCAGCCATCGCGAGGATGCCAGCCAACGCCGATTCAAAAAGAAAGTAAAAACATAATCCTGAAGCGATGAGCATGACCAAGGCTCCAAGCTTTCGTAATGCAATAGTTTTGCAGGAGCGAAGGGCAAAGCCAAAGATGATAAAGGCGATAACGGTGTAGAGTTCCTTCATGAAAAGTGGGGACAGAATCAGCTAGGGTGAAGCTCGGTCAAGCATCAGAAAGAATGCCTTTTTGAGGCGGGAGGCCAAATGTAACAAGCCGTATGATGGCATTTTTGACGATAGATTGCAACTTGTGAAAATAGAGACGCGCGATATGGTAAGCGTATGGCTATTGAGACCTTTGATGGGATAAGTCCGGACATTGATGATAGTGCCTTTGTTGCGCAAAGCGCTGACGTGATTGGGCGTGTGAATATTGGGGAAGAAGCGAGTATTTGGTATAATACCACACTTAGGGGCGACATCCATGAAATTGTCATTGGTCCAAGATCTAATATTCAAGACAACGCCGTGTTACATTTGGCGGACGATTACGGTGCATATATTGGTGAACTGGTGACGGTAGGCCACAGCGCGATTATTCATGCATGCACGGTAAAAGATGAGGTTTTAGTAGGTATGGGAGCATGTATCCTTGATGGTGCAGTGATCGGTGAGCGTTCGATTATTGGGGCCCATGCTTTGGTGACAGGAGGCACAGAAATCCCACCTGGCTCGCTGGTCTTGGGCAGCCCTGCTAAAGTCGTTAAGACACTCGATAAGGAGCAGCAGCAGGGTATTAAACACTGGGCAGAGAAATATGTGAAAATATCACGTCAGTACTTGGCTCGACCAAACGGGGGTAAAGGATCATAATTTGTATGCTGAAATTGCCCTCAGAAAAAATACCTAACATATACCAGATATTATGAAAGATCACGTCAGAGTTGAGCCTGTTGCCTTGATGCCAACTTCAGCAGGTTGTGCTGTTTTCCTTGGAGACGGTGAAAAGGTCATCGTGTTTTATGTTGAGCCTGCGATTGGCGCATCGATCAATGCGGTAATGTCGGGTGTAAAGCCTCCACGGCCACTGACCCATGACGTATTCTCACAGATGCTAGATGCTTTCGGAGCTAAGGTCGACAAGGCGGTGATTGTCAAAGTCGATGGCGATGTGTTTTACGCCCGTTTGTTTATTACGGCTGAAAACGAGATCATGGAACGCAAGGTGGTGGAAATTGATGCCCGGCCAAGCGATTGTTTGGCACTCGCCGTTAGGCAAGATGCATCCATTTATGTTCGGCAGCATGTTTGGGACGAGCTCCGTGACATGTCGGAAGTTCTTGCGGAACTCAAGGACAAGGGGGGTGACATGCCAGGCTATGTGAAAGAAGAGCCCGAGGACTCAGATGATCATCCCGATCGGGATAGCGATTAATTTTAACAGAAATGAGTGCGCAGGTAATCGAGAGCTTCTTCCCTCGTATTGATTGATCCTTCGAGCTGTTCGGTCTGAATTTTGGTAAGAATCTGGGTGAATTCTGGGCCCGGATGCATGCCGATATCGATGAGGTCCTTGCCGTTGACAAGCGGCGGGGGAATAAGTGGCTCTGCCGCAAATTCGGTTTCCTTGCACCGCAGAAATTCATAGTTCTCAGTGAAACCATTACTGCTGGCGCAATCCACTCGGTGCAGCTCCATCTCTTGTTCGAAGGTAGGGCGCGCCATAAAGCGTTTGACCTTAGCCGTGCGCATATTTTGCACGTTCATAAAGTTCATATGGTTGGCCACCATGGCGCAGACATCATCGGTGGTTTGGTTGGAGTATTTGAGCCGCTGTAATATTTCCTCAGCCATCTCAGCACCAACACGGTCATGGCCATTGAACCGGATCCGGTCGTCGGCTTTATCATAGCTGTAGGTGGGGGGCTTGCCTATGTCATGAAGTAACACGGCCAGGGCAAGCTCTGCAGATGGTTGTTCGGTGAGCATCTCGAGCATGATGCGAGTATGGGTGTAGACATCCCCCTCAGGATGCCATTGTGGCGGCTGCTCACAGCCGATGAGATCGTAGACCTCAGGAACAATATGGCGCATGAGACCGCTCTCGGTGAGGAGGTCGAGTCCGTGGGCTCGGCTCTCAGAGGTGATGATCATGGTGAACTCATCACGAATACGTTCGGCACTTATTTTAGCCAATAGGTGGGCGTGCTCGCAAATAGCAGCCCAAGTAACAGGCTCGATGGTGAATTTGAGTGTGGCGGCAAAGCGGATGGCCCGCATCAGGCGCAGTGCGTCTTCTTGAAAACGCTCACTGGGATTGCCAATGGCGCGAAGAAGCCCTGCTTTCAGGTCTTGCTGACCGTGGACAAAGTCGATGATTTCATCGTCGTTTGGATTTTGAAACAGCCCGTTGATGGTGAAATCACGTCGAGAAGCGTCGTCCTCTGGGGTGGTGAAGGTAACACGATCAGGGTGTCTGCCATCTTTGTAGGAGCCATCATGCCTAAAGGTAGCAATCTCAAAAGGGAAGCCGCCTTTGTGAACTAGGATGACCCCGAAGTGAGCACCGATGGCATTGGAGTTGGGGAAAAGTTCCTGAACCTCGTCGGGGGTAGCAGAGGTGGCGATATCATAGTCCTTAGGCTCTGTGCCGAGCAGCATATCTCGCACGCATCCACCGGCGAAGTAGGCTGTATGACCAGCGTCGGCTAAGCGGGTGGTGGTAGCGAGGGCTGCTGTTTTCAGGTCGGGCACAGGCCTATTTAGGCAGAAGAATGAGTATTTTGCAGTGTAATTATGCGTGTTCTTCAGCCGTCAAATAGGCTTGCAAGCAATAGTGCCACAAGGTATGTGGCTGCTGCTCCTGCGACACTGTGACTCCGAGTCCTGTGTTATTACGTGATGAAACTATCTAGTTTGTTAAGTCCCAAACAAGTCATCCTCGATTTGAAGGGTGAGACATGT
>DBBL01000191.1:3193-4855 GCA_002292185.1 Akkermansiaceae bacterium UBA985
ACGGGTATCGGTTCCGGTGTGGCTATACCGCACGCCTTCTCGGATTCCATTGATCATGTCATTGCGGCATTTGGCCGGTCTAGTGAAGGAATTGATTTCGAGGCGATCGATAATGGGCCAGTGAATTTGGTGATGTTACTCATTGTGCCTCAATCACAGCGCAATATGCATTTGCAGACTCTGGCTGCTATTGCCAAAATGTTTCATAATTGTTCTATTCGTCAGCAGCTCCATGATGCCCAAACGGCAGAAGATGTTTTGGATATTTTCGACTCAGATTCCTCCAGCGTCCGTGCGGGAGGCGAAAACTAGCAGGGCTGTTCAATCAGCGGGGTAAATCAGATAATATTTTAAATCATGATGATACAAGAATTAGAGGGGGTAATGTCTCAAGCACTAAATGCTGTGGGTGTTGATTTACCGGAAGGTTTTCAGGTGCAGGTAGAGTCGGCTGCAGATTTACGCTTTGGAGATTATCAAAGCAATGCGGCAATGATTCTGGCTAAACGTCTGCGCACCAACCCCCGTGAATTTGCGGCGAAGCTCATTGAGGTGATGGAGCTTGGCGATCTTGCGGTGGCCGATATCGCGGGTCCTGGATTTATTAACTTTCGAGTTACTCATTCTGCATGGAGTAAGAGGATGTCAGCCTTGCTTGGTGATGATAGGCTTGGGGTTGCTTTGGCCAGTCCAGTGCAGACGATCGTAGTTGATTTTTCTGCACCAAACGTGGCCAAGCCGATGCACGTTGGCCATATTCGTTCGACAATTATTGGCGACAGCCTGTCACGAATTGCTCGTTTTCTCGGCCATGAGGTTATCACCGATAATCATATTGGTGATTGGGGCACGCAGTTTGGCATGATCATCCATGGCTGGAAAACGGTGCTCAAGGAATCTGATCTAGAAGCTGATCCAGTAGCCGAGCTGTTACGAGTGTATCGTACTGTGAACGCACTTTGTGGCAAAGACGATGCGGTGCGAGAAACTTGCAAGCAGGAGCTCGTTAAGCTGCAAGGGGGTGATGCGGAAAACCTTCAGATTTGGGAAAAGTGTGTTGATCTCTCTAAGCAAGGGCTGCAGGGCATCTACGACCGTCTCGATGTTGGTTTTGATCACTGGTATGGGGAGAGTTTTTATAATGACAGACTCGCACCACTCGTTGATGAAATGCTTGAGAGTGGGGTGGCTCGTGAGAGTGAGGGTGCCGTTTGTGTTTTTTTTGATGGTGATGCAAAGCTTGATGATAAGCCGGCGATTGTTCGCAAAGCTGACGGAGGTTTTTTATATGCGACAACGGATTTGGCCACCATCGATTTCCGTGTGCAGCAATGGCATGCAGATCAGATATGGTATGTGGTAGGTGCCCCACAGCAGCTACACTTCCAGCAAATTTTTGAAGCCACTCGCAAGCGTGGACAGAATCCCAGCATGCACCACATCGCGTTTGGTTCGATTCTTGGCGAGGATCGTAAACTGATGAAAACGCGCAGTGGTGACAATGTTCAGCTGGTCGACGTTCTCGATGAAGCTGTCGAGCGTGCCGATCGGGTGATAGGCGAGAAAAGTCCAGATATGGACCCGGCCGAGCGAGCGGAAGTGGCATCGATTGTCGGCATTGGTTCGGTCAAGTTTGCTGAGCTTTCTCAGCATCGAATGACC
>DBBL01000156.1 GCA_002292185.1 Akkermansiaceae bacterium UBA985
AGCCTGTCTTCCGTCTGCTTCTCCACCGGGAATGGTTTGAGCTTTTTGCCCAAACCTATCACATACTCATAGCGCTCAGTCCAATCATGAAAAAAGCCTAGCTCCTCGAGCAGCTCTTGTTTTTTGGACTCAATACTCATCGATATGCTTGGCTCTCTGCTGAGCTTTCTATTGGCCTTGCTGAATGAGGGGCAGGATACGCGCAACCCTCTCTTTCATTTCCTTGCCTGGCTTAAACTTGACGATAGCACGAGGTGGGATTTTCATATCTTGGCCAGGATTTTTAGGATTACGTCCTACCTTACCTTTCATCTCACGCACTTGAAAAGATCCAAAATTACGCATCACAACTGCATTGCCACTAGCTAGCTCACTAGTAATGGTCTCCATCATGGTTTCCAGCACATTGAGCACCTCAGCTTGCCCAATTCCTGTTTTATTGCTCAATTTAATAACGAGATCGCGTTTTGTTACTGTTTCCATCTGTAATATATATATAAGGATTATTTAATCTAGCAACGAGAAGGCTACTATCTAGTTGCGCGGCTACTGGAAACCATAGTCTCGTGAAATTGTCTCGTACAAAATGGTATTAATTTCTTCTCTCCTCAACCCGCTGCTCTATTTTGGCCAATAAATGCTCTATTTCAGGGGTTTTGACTCCTAACAGCTGAGCTTTCAAGAGCGGCTGCCTCCATATAGCATCTACTTCAACTTCACGCCCTTCCATGTAGTCAATCATACTGGACGGCCGATATGCCTTCATTGGCCTTGTTATCTCGATCTGTTGATCAAGAAAATCGTCATCAATACGATAACCGAGAGCATCCGCAACGGCCTGCACTTCATGCATAATCTTGCGAATGCGATCTTCCAACTCTGGTCGAGCCAACAACTTTCCCGTATCAAGCCCACGCTCGGCAATCGCCAGGCCATTGAAGGGAATATTCCATACCAGCTTCATCCACTGGGCTTTCTCAAGCTCAGGCACAGCACGCGCATTAATTCCTCCGCTTTTGAGCATCTCAACCAGTGCTTCTAGCCTTTCTGAAACCGTTCCCGCGCTAGACTCAAAAGCCCCCACCTTGATCAGACCTGAAGCACTGTGACATAGGTGACCCGGTGCGGTTCGATTGATACACACAAAACAAAGCCCCCCGAATACCCTCCAGCCTCCAAAAATGCGCGCCAATTCCTCCGTATTGCCTAAGCCATTCTGCAAACTCAAAANNTGGTTTTCCATGCAATGATGACCAAATCAACTGGGCCTATTTCTTCGCTTGTTTTTGCACATTTTACCGATGGTAGCTCAATATCGCCATCGACACTCTCAATGCTCCAGCCATGGCTGCGCACATATTCATAATCTGTCCTTAACAAGAAATGAACATCCAAGCCCGCCTCTGCAAGCCGAGCGCCATAATAACCCCCGACAGCACCTGATCCAACAATGGCTATGCGATTCATGCTTGTCGATTCACCGGCACACTCACAGAACCTCATCTTGTTCATGGTACATGCCCGCATAGTCCCTGATCGCTGAGCCAAGACCGCTACAGAGTATTTCGATTTCATCGATGGAAATCGACAGTGGTGGCATAACGACCAGGGTATCCAGAATGGGCCTCGTTAAAACCTGATACTCGCGGGCCATGACCGACACCTTTTCGCCTACCCTCAATGTTTGATCGAAGGGCTGGCCATCACGGCCACGTAGTTCAATTCCAGCAATCATTCCACACTGCCGAACTTCATAAACGAGTGGCTCATCATCGGCTAACTTAGCCAGTTGGTCAGACAAGAAGTCCATTTTTTGAGGTAATTGTTCGAGCGTTTGCTCCTGCTCAAAAACCCTCAGACTAGCGAGTCCTGCCGCGCAGCCCAGCTGATTGGCTGTGTAGCTATGACCATAATAGAGGGCCTTGTCAGCACCCCCCAAAAACGCATTGTAAATTTCACCTCCAACCATCGTTGCGGCCAGTGGCAAATAGCCACCACTGAGGCCCTTGGCTAAACACAAATAGTCTGGAATGACTTCTTCATGCTGGCAGGCAAACATTTTACCGGTTCGCCCAAAGCCCGTCATTACCTCATCAAGGATAAGATGCACACCATGGCGATCACACCACTGCCTCAACTTCGCAAGCATGCCCTTTGGCCAAGGACGTATCTGGTTTACTCCTTGAATCAGCGGCTCGATAATGACCGCTGCTGTTTTTTCAATCACCTCATGGCCCAGTGCCTCAAGGTCGTCTAATCCGCCGAGGTGTTTGACAGGAAAACCAAACTTTCTAAATTGGTCAAAAAACTCGCCCACTCCGCCAAGTGAGGCCGCCCCCATCGTGTCACCGTGATAAGCCTGATCAAATGCGATGAAATGAACGCGCTCTGGCTGGCCCGTCTGAATCCGGTATTGGATTTCCATTTTAAGTGCGCACTCGACAGCCGTAGATCCATCATCAGAAAAAAAGACGCGCTCCAAGGTCTTCGGCGGAAACATGGCACACAAACGTTCGGCCAGCTCACTTGCTCGCGGATTAGCAAAACCAAGGTAACTGGTATGGGCAACCTTACCCAGCTGATCGATGATGGCTTGATTAATCAGCGGATGCTTATGCCCATGTACATTGGTCCAAATAGACGCATTGCCATCGATATATCTTTTGCCCTCAGAATCAACCAGCCATGAACCATCACCCTCGACCAAGACCAATGGATCAGCAGGCTCTCCCCTCACCCAATCATCTTGGCGGGTAAAAGGATGCCAGCAATGCGCCTGATCCGCTGCGATCCAATGTTCCGTGTTCACGAGTGCTATTGCGCCACATTATGTCAAAATTGCAAGCATCAGCATCTCTCTCAAGGCGCAAAAAAGAGGTGAAAACATCCCCTGGCAACAAAAGCAAGTCGTGCGATACCCGTGGATCGAATGGCCGCGATCACAAAGCCCTATTTCATCGAAACTTGAACACTCCCATAAAAAATTGAATAATACCCGTCCCATTACGTCTATCTAAGTATGAACAAGGCATTCCTCACCACCGTATTGACCGCTCTTGGTATCTTATCACTGAGCTCCTGTGTTGACCCCACTTACTATGAGGGCGGATATAGATCTTCGGGCAGCGCTATATTCACAACCCTACCTCATGGTTACAGCACCATCTATGTTAGTGGAAACCCCTACTACTACCATGGCAGCAGATGGTATCGCCGCAGTGGTAGCCATTACATCAACTGCTCTCGCCCCCATGGATACCATGGCAATATAGGCAGGCCTCATCACTACAGCGGTGTATCGCGTTTACCCTACGGCTATCGTACCACCTATGTGGGAGGCAGCCGTTATTATAACCATGGCAGCACCTGGTATCGCAAAAGTGGCAGTCGCTATGTCTCCTGTGCAAAACCATCTGGGCACCACTCTAATTCACACAAAAGCGATCACCGCTCATACAAACACAGGGATCATGATACAAAATCATCCCCCAGCCGCGGCAGTCACAGCGGTAAAAAAAGCCACGACAAAAAAATTCATAGCAAACAAAGCTACAACAAACAAAATACTCAGCAACATGCTTCAATCACTCATCATGAGCGGAAGCGCTCCATGCAGAGTTCCCCTCGGATAACATCATCCCTCAAGACTGACTGGCACAAACAAAAAATGAGCCGTTCCACAACAAGTCCAACGACGGCGCAAAAGACGACACAGAAAACGGCCAACAAGCCATCAGCTGAGAGAAGGACAAGCTCTGCTAAGCGGCACCGCAGCCCAAAACCTGCCGTCAAAGCAAAGAGCTCTTCCGTAAGAAAAAAAACCCTCTAAAATCGTAAAAACCCGACAACCATGAGCTTACATCCGCTCGGGAACCTCAATACCTAATAAACCAAGACCCTTCTCAAGCACCTGGCTGGTCAGCTCACATAAAGCAAGGCGTGTGTTTTGAGTATCTTCTTCAGACTTCAACACTGGGCATGCCTCAAAAAACGAATGAAATGCCTTTGCCAGCTCAAGCAGGTAATTAGCCAAGAGGTTGGGCCTAAAATCATCAAGTAGTATCGGCACCGTCTCGCCAAAGCGAACCAGCATACGTGCTAGATGGACTTCAGCATCGGCCTCAATCGATAGAGCCGATGGGTCTATATTGATCTGCCCGTCGAGCTTGCGGAAAATAGAACGGACCCTCACATAGCTGTATTGCAAATAAGGTGCGGTATCACCCTGAAGCGCGAGCATCCTATCCCAGCTGAATACATAATCGGTCATTCGATGCTGAGAAAGCTC
>DBBL01000105.1 GCA_002292185.1 Akkermansiaceae bacterium UBA985
CTCTCTCAATAGCTGAAATGGCACGGTAGGTCGCTCAAAGTGATGGCGAATTTCAGGCACTTCCAAGCACTCAGCCACCGCCTTTGAAGAGCCCGCTTCTGAAAACTCTGGCAAGTCATCAAGCCAGGCAATTTGCTCAAACTGTTTGTGGACCCGATCACCAAAACTCATGCCCTTACTATTGCGTAGTAAATCACCCGCTTGGTAGGCCGTAGTCTCGCTTGCCAGCTTGCGCGACATGCGAGCAGATGCCTCAGGCAGCTTCACCGAGGCCTTAGGCACTCCAGTTTCTACCGACTGCACGACACTTTCATCAAATGTCAGCCAATCACCCGACTCATAGAGCACCGTGCATTTTTCGTCATTGATCTCTTCTTGGCGTTCTCCATGGGCTGCCGTTGCCTCCCTGATCCAATCATCATATTTCGCCTTAGGTTGCCAATCCCCTTTCACAGGATCAAGAATGCAGTAGGTCGCTTTTTTAGCACGCGTCAGCGCCACGTATAAATTACAAAACCTCTCGTAACATTGATCTTCGGACCAGGCACCAGACATCTTAGCTAGGGCATTATCAGCATCGCAGATTGCTTGATTTGGCTTTTTAATCACGTATTCAAGGTCCCCCATCTCCCCCTTACGCTCTAAGGCGTCAACCCGCCCAGAACTGGTGAATTCGCTAGAACTTATCAGCTCAGGAAGAATCACCATATCAAAGCCAAGACCCTTACATTTATGAACTGTCATCACTTGAATCATGCCCTCGTGACTAGTCTCTTTAATAGAGCGTGTTTCCAGCATCTGCACCCATTCATTCAGGGTTCCTCCTCGGCTTGAAAAGTCAGCGGCGGCAGCTTGTATTTCATCGAGACGTGAATTTCCATATGCAGATATAGGCTGGGATTCCCGCAACCTAGAGATGATGCGGTTGAGTAAACATTGAACTCCTTGTTGAGCTAACTCATCAGTGAGCCACTGCCATTGTTGCTGCTGATGCTCGCTTCCAGATAGTTCAGCCAGCACTGCGCCCAGTGGGCTACTGCATACATGGATGTAGCCGAATGAATGCGCCGGATTTCGTAACCAGCGAAACAGGTCAAGAATAACAGAGCCAATCGGCCCATCAGCAAGGTGGGTTTCAGACTCAGAGGCAACGGGCAAGCAGTGAGGTTCGGCGCGGAGATATTGTACGATTTCTGTTACCTGTGCATTTTTACTCACCAGAATGGCACAGCTCATACCACGCTCAAGAGGTTTCACCTTCTTGATCACCGAGACCATGCTTCGATAGCGCGCCTCCTTTTTTTCATCCGATGCGGCACTAACGTCCACATCAGCCTCCATGACCATAGCATGACCGGGACCATCAGTGTTGGGTGTGTGCGCATGATAGATCCAACGGTCAATCGCAGCAGCTGGAAAAATCGCCCTCCACTTCGGATCGGATAAATCACAGACCGTATTGACCAGATCGAGCACAGCTTGTGTCGACCGATAAGAAAGATCCATATCCCAATCAGCAAGACGATCCCCGTAATGTTTTTTGAGATCCTCAAACAGTCGAGGTTCACCACCGCGCCAGCCATAAATGCTTTGTTTACTGTCTCCCACAACAAAGACCGAACGCCCCCCTTCGGCATCCTGCATAATCTCATCGATAAGATTGCCCACGGCCTTCCACTGCGGCCGGGATGTATCTTGAAATTCATCCAGCAGCCAATGATCGTAGCGCGCATCGAGCCGGAAATCGATCAGGTTTCGATCATCTCCATCCCATATCTGCAGTGCGCCCTCACCTGCCAGTAACATCGTTAAATCAGAAAAACAAAGTTTACCCCTATTGCGCACATGATCTCGATAGCGTTCTTCGTAGGCTGAGATGAGCTTGTAGAGACCTTGCGTACGCTTCATGCAGACTTCGATTTCCGCTTTGATGTAATTGCCCACCAAGGCGCTCATCACCTTACCTATCTCAGTCGATATCTCATATTTATTTTTCTCCTCAACCTTACCACCCAGCTTGTATTGATCCCACAATGGGATCGCACGTTTCAGTTGGGTATTAAGATTAAGTGGAACCCCAGGCTGATACTGCTCGAGTAGATCACATACTTTGAGCCACCCTTTCATGTAGGTCGCATGCGGGGTATAGGGTTTACCCATCATTGTCCGCAGCTCACGGGCTAGCTCCTTGATATCTCCCTCTGGATATGGGCATCCACTCAACCAGAGCTGGTCAGCACTCCCCCAGCAATCGTTATCGGGGCTACTCAGCCAGCGGTTCTGATGCATTTGGATGAAATCCTCGAGCGTTTTACACAATCGGTTTTCCTGCTCCCCCCATGTGGCTTGCTTGAAAGACTGAATAAAGCCATCTCGATCTTGTTTGCCTGTTTTACGGTGTGAGAAAATAACCTTCATCACTGCCATGCGCTCCGCCGAGATTGCGGCATCCTCCATCAATTCAAAACCACTCAAGCCAAGCTCAAGGTAGAAATTACGCACAATACGCACAAAGTAGCTGTCTAATGTGGAGAGTGCCAGACGATCCAATACATCAATGAGCTCGGCGAGCTTCTGCTGAAAAAATGAGGCATCCATCTTCGGCAAAACAAGCCCTGAGCCAGCAACAAGTGCCGGAATAGCTTCTGTGCCTTCAATGACCTGCCTGAGCTCGGCGGCTAGTTCATCCGCTTGCGGCTCGCTTGATGCTCCATCTGCCAGCCTCGTCATAATCCTGCCGGTAAATTCACCTGCCGCCTTACGTGTGAAGGTCAGGGCAATAATCTTTTCGGGGCTTTCCCCGAGCATCATCAGTGCAAGAAAGCGATTAGCCAGCTGAAAGGTTTTCCCGCTGCCCGCCGATGCCCGGATCATCGTGCTCTGAATAGTCGCTGCCATCTGTTGGTCATTCAACTCTCCCCATGCCGCGGTGACAAGTTTACAGTTCCAAGGCAGCTCGATTAAAGCTAGAATCATGCATGTTTGCAGCATTTGATCTCTACGGCATTGGCCATACGGGGGCACTGGTCTGTCTGGCGGCGATTAGTATACTGATGATTTTGCGCTGCCGCAAAGACGCTGACTCAGGGCACGCCAAGTCAGCCTTGTCATTGCTTACATTCTGCTGCTTTGCCGCATACCCTATCAATCAAGCCGCATGGGAATCCACAGGTGGCGCGATCACGCTCGATGCGGTCATCCCACTCCATCTCTGTGATATAGCCGCATTTCTGTGTGGCTTTGCCCTCATCACAAGAAACCCTTTCCTCTGTGAACTATCCTATTTTTGGGGTCTTGCCGGCACCCTCCAAGGTTTATTAACCCCCAACCTCCCCTATGACTTCCCTCACCCGGTGTTCTTTGCTTTTTTTCTGCAACACGGAGTGGTCGTTATTACCGCATTATTACTGCCTCTCGGGCTGGGTTGGCGCCCACGTCACGGGGCTTGGATCAAGGCTTTTGGCTGGCTTCTTGGCTATGCTGCGGTGGCATTCCTCACGAATTTGACCTTAGGAACCAACTTTGGCTTCCTCATGCACAAACCCAACGAAGCCAGCCTGCTCGACATGATGCCTGCTTGGCCTTTCTATATTTTGTTGATGATCTGCATTGCCGGCCTAATGTTCTTTCTTCTTGGGCTCCCCTTTAGAAAATCAGAACAAAAATAGGTCGTGCTTTTCGTCTCAGTTTTGATTTAGTTCTCTACGCCCACCCTATCCAAACCACCTCATCAGCGATCCCATGCCCAACAATTCAAAAGATGCCCCTCAAAAAAGAAAACGTGTCAATGTACGTCGCCCAGATGTGATGGCGCTAGTTCAGGCTCAAGTCGAACAACATTACAGGTCATCTATTGTCGAAAAGATTAAATCCCATGGTGGAGAATTAACCGTTGGCAACACCACGATACGTTTAGCGAAACAGTTTGGCTTCTGTTACGGTGTCGAACGCGCTATCGACCTTGCCTATGCCACACGTAAAGTGTTTCCTGATCAGCGCATCTTTTTGATTGGTGAAATCATTCACAATCCCGAGGTCAACAAGCAACTCAGCGACATGGGCATTGTCTCACTCCCCTGGAAGCAAATGACCGTCGAATATGACGACCTCACAGAGGACGATGTGGTTATCGTGCCTGCCTTCGGAGCTCCAACAAGTTTTATGGATCGTCTGGCTGATATCGGCTGCCATGTGGTCGACACAACCTGCGGCGACGTCATGAAAGTTTGGCGACGTGTGCGAGACTATGCCAAAAACGAAGTAACGTCCGTCATCCATGGCAAAGCTGGTCATGAGGAAACGAGAGCCACGGCCTCACGCGCCCTTGGCAAAGATAAAAACGGGCATTATTTAATTATCCTGACACTCAATGATGCCAATTACGTCTGTGAATACATTCGCGGCAACGGCAACAAGGAGGAATTCATGGAAAAGTTTGCCAACGATCATTCGGATGGATTTGATCCAGACCTCCACCTTTCACGCGTTGGTGTAGCCAACCAAACCACCATGCTGCAAAGCGAAACAGAGGCCCTTCAAGAGCAGATCAGAGAAGCCATTCTTGATCGTGATGGCAATACTGAGAGTTACCACGTTTTTGATACAATTTGCGGTGCGACGCAGGAGCGCCAAAACGCGCTTTTCACCATGCTAGAGAAAGTTGAACAAAAACCAATGGACGTGCTGCTGGTGGTTGGGGGGTATAATAGCTCCAACACAACTCACCTCGCTGAAATCGGCGAAAAAAACCTGCCAACGTTTTTTATTCGTAACGCCAAATGCATTAAGTCACTCGAGACGGTCGTTCACTACGACATCGATCACAGCAAAGAAATTGAGAGCAGCTACCAGGACATTTTGGAGAAGGACAAGCAAGTTGTCATCGGCGTAACCGCTGGAGCATCATGCCCTAACAACCTCATCGAATCTACCATCATCAGAATCATGGAGCTCAGAGGTGTCGACAAAGCGAGCCTCGAAGCGATTCAATAGATCAATACTATTGATTCTTTTTCCTCACGAGCTCGATGTGCTTACTAACGCGCTCTGCCTGATCTGCCTCCCCCAAATTGACCAACGATCGTTGAACTCCTGTTAAGGAGGCCATGTTGTGGGGGTATCTCTGCAACCCTTGATAGTATGCTTCGTAAGCATCTGCATGACGCCCTATACTGTAGTAGTAATCCCCTATACGGTTCTCCATCGGCGAGAGAACAAGCGGAGGCATCATCAGAGAAGGAACACCCTGCTTATCTCTGGCAGACATAAAGTGATTCAAGGCCGTTGACCTTACGCTGACATCCCCAGCTGCAGCAATGAGTCCCGCAAGCTCCATGTCATAGATTGCCAAGCTACTGCCGGCATTGAAGTAATGCGTGAAATCAGCAGACATCATGGCACCATCGACTACCCCAGCCAATTTCTTAATCAAGCCTCTCAGTCTTTCATTTCTCAATCTGTTAGCCACCTCAGACATTTGATCATCAATTGCTTTTCGGCTAGCTATATAGGCGGCAAGCGCCTCTATATATACCCCTGCAAGAGTGGGAAACCTAGAGTGATTAACAAAGGCTTCGACCTCTTCCCTCGGCGGCAGAGACTCGAGAGCGCGGATCATATTTTCGCGATCATCGCGAGCTATGTAAAGCCGCGCCGGCAGGTGACAAGCGCGCCACAGAATGATTTGATTACCAGCCGACTGTGGGCGAGCAGGATCTGGCTTCAAGCCACGCAAGCTCATGGCAATCTTCATAGCGCCTGAAAAATCATCTCTCTGGAAAAGCGTATTAGCGAGGTAGCACTTTGACTTTACGTAACCCTCACAATCATTGAGGTCTACTCCCTCTTGCTGCATCCATTTCTCATACAGCTTGATTGCACGTTCAAAAGCACGCTCGGCCAGCAAGTAATTACCTGCCCGCCACTCAAAATGACCAAGCGC
>DBBL01000094.1:0-2523 GCA_002292185.1 Akkermansiaceae bacterium UBA985
ACTTCATCATCGATTACCTCCGTATTCTGAGCTTGGTAATCCTCGTACTTGGTGTAAAACCCGACCAGGTCCAGCTGCAATCTGCGATCAAACATCATGCCCTTGACACCAACCTCAAAAGATCTGGAGCTCTCAGCTCCTACTGGATTATCGGCCGTTCTTTGGTTGAATGATTGCGAGATATCGTAGCCTTGGCCTTTGTAACCGTTGGCTGCAGAAGCAAACACCATAGTGTCGTTGTTGAGGAAATGTTGCAGTGAGAGCTTTCCCAGCCAGCGGTCTTCGGAGTCTTGACCCTGATATCTCTCACCAGTCTGCAAATCATCAAACTTGACGGATATTTGTTCGTCGTTGTACCGGGCACCCAGTGTCAATTGAGTCGTTTCAAGAAGTCTCCATGTAAGCTGCCCAAAAAACGCCTTGCTCTCTGTATCAAGTTCAGCGATATATGCAGCCGGAGTAAAATTTCTCTCCGCTCGCTGAGTAGTGTCTGCATTGGAGTAATAGAGCCCTAACAAGTAGTCAAAGCGAGTGCCCTCTGGCGAGCTCAGGCGTAATTCTTGGGTGATGAATTTGCTATGCGTCTTTGAGTTCGAAACGAGTCCACTAGAGCGTTCGCTGATGGGAATGTCACGCAGTAGAAAAGAGGGTAATCGAAGCAATAGAGGGTCGGGTGAAAAGTCTAGATCAGTCCTCGTGTCATTTTCCCAGTCGTTATAGGAGGAGATTGAAGTTAACTCGAACTCTCCGAGCGACCAGTTGATACGCAAATTTGCACCGCTGTCCACTGCGAGAGATTCGGGTTCTACGTCGATTTCTGAATCGGCATTACCCTCGCCCTGCCTTGTGATCGTGCGTGGATTCGTTTCGGTAACGGGGGCAATTCCAAGTAGCCGTGTCGATGAATCCAGTTCTCGGTGTGACAGGCTGCAACAATTATTATCGTCTTTGTAATGATGCCCGGTAAATAGAACGTCCAGTGCATCGGTGCCCTGCCAAGCGAGCTTTGCTCTTACGCCCTGTTCCTCGCTTCCATTAATCCGGTCGCCAGTGAATAGATTCTCCGCCCAGCCATCGTAATTTCTAGAATATGTAACGACCCTGTAACCAAAGGCCTGCGTTACGGGTCCGCTAAGAACAGCTGAGACCCTCTGTTCACCGTCATCAGTGAGCGTAGTTCCAATATAGCCCTCAAACTCCTCAGTGGGAGACCTAGTAATGATGTTGAGGAGGCCGGCAGAAGCGTTTTTACCAAATAGTGTTGATTGTGGACCGCGCAAGACCTCAATTTGATCGATGTCGATGAGGTTGGTCAGGGCCTGCCCAGGTTGTGCTTGTGCTACTCCATCAATAACTGCTGCCACGCTTGATTCAAGTCCCACACTGATGACACTAGTGCCAATCCCGCGAACTCTAAATGCGGCACTATTCGGTGTCGGGCCTCGTCCATAGGTTAAAGAGGCAGATGCTCTAGTTAGATCGGCTGTCTCAAGGATACCGCTTGTTTCGATAGTCTCTGTAGTGAGCGCGGTAACCGCCACAGGTACATCCTGCAAGCGCTGTTCGCGCTTTTGGGCGGTAACAACGACTTCCTCGAGAACCATATCTTCGGCCAATGTCCCGTTGTTGAAGACGACCAAGGCCAAGATGGCGGTCATAACGATTGTCTTTTTCATAACTAGGCTTTGCAAGTAGGGCGTTGCACTCTGCCAAAAAAGTTATCGGCGTACGTGTCACTTAAGTGACACGTGGGCCTGTGTGAATTCTGTTTAACACCGTTCGGCTCAAGATTTTGCGCCAAGGCATCCAATCTTTAGTCAAAAATATGTTCGGAAATAGGCTTTGCTTATACTTCTGGCACGGGTCTTAGGCTTAACGCGTTTGTCGTCACTAACTTTGTCACCAACGATTAGGAAGGCAGACAATGTGGCACCCGTTATCTCCTTGATTGGGCTTGAGAGAGTCTGGCATGCGGTGGGAACGACCTACTCGGACTTGGGAGCAACAGCGATCGATGATGGTCAATATCATGTGCCCGCTATTGAGAGGCTCGTGGTTGAAGCTAGATCCATAGCGCCTTAGCTTAAGCGCTATTTTATTACACTGAAGTTTTATCTCCCTCGGCTTTTCTCACTCAGCCAAAAGTAGTTTTGAGTTGTGAGGCGAGAAGATTTTGCTTTACTGTCACTTAGCTGACACGTACTGTCAGGATTTTTCTGCTCTACTGCACTGCAAGGTTATCCCAAGGTGCTAGTTTCCTTTGTGAGAATTAAAACGTCCCACAGCCCTTCTGACAGAGGGTTCTAGCACCTTGAGATGGCCTTTTTCGGCGATCCCTTGAAGTAAAGGAGCCATCATGAGTAAACGCTTAACTAAATTTGGTATTGCAACAGCATTTTGGTTCGCAGGCCATGTTGCGATCGCAGGCACTCTGAGCGGTATTGTAAAAGACAACGATGGTAAGACCCTTGAGGGTGTCATGATCAGGCTCACTGATCCAGTGTCTGGCATGTCTGAGTCTGT
>DBBL01000094.1:2589-3507 GCA_002292185.1 Akkermansiaceae bacterium UBA985
GCGAATTCCCTACCATAAAGACGTAAATATGACTGTCGATTTAGCCGACACAGCCAAATTGTATCGGGATGTCTCGATGGAGGTTATGACCGATGAGACCGAGATTTCTGATAGTTTACCCGCGGCTTACCACTTCGGTAGCCTGGACTTCGAAACTGGCGAGGATGCTGTATTTAGCCGTTATCAGTTTCAACGCGATTGTTTGTCTTGTCATCAGATGGGCAATTTTCTCACTCGGTTTCCGCGCACGCCTGAACAGTGGGAAACCACAATCGAGCGGATGCACCGGTATGTTGGAAGTAATTTTGACGAGGCGCTCCGTAAGAGACGCTCACATATCTTGTCAGAGGGTTTTAATGGCGAACCACTAGCGGTGCGACCTCAATTTCCGCTCGACGAATCACTAAGCCGCACAAAAATTTACGAGTATCGGATGGAGAGAGGCGTTATCCCTCATGACGCGATCGTTAACCCAAACGATGGACTGATCTATACGGTTGACCAGGGTGCTGATCACATGGCCATAACAGATTCTGTTACAGGTAAAACTGAATATGTCAGTCAGGAAGGCGGCACTTTTTGGTTACCCTTTTGGAAGACTAAAACGTTGGAGTGGCCATTTAAGCGATATGGTCCTCACTCATTAGCCATGGGGCTGGATGGTAAGTACTACACCACTAACGCGTTTGCGAACAGTATCGGTGTTTTCAATCCAGAAAGCCGAGAATGGGAACCGTCCATCTTTGCAGGGCTTCGGGCGATTTATCCTCATACGGTGCGAATAGACAAAAGGGGATACGTTTGGTTCACCATTGCTGGACGCGAACGAGTCGGTCGCGTTGATCCCGTCACTAAAGAAAGTACCTTGATCGAATTACCAGACGTAGAGTCGGGCGGTCTTGCAGGGGGAACCCAGCC
>DBBL01000155.1:0-8847 GCA_002292185.1 Akkermansiaceae bacterium UBA985
CGGACCGAGTAAGTCACGGTGCCTCGCTGGTTATGAGCACCCCTCTCACTGATTGCTTTAGAGCAGGGGCAGAGTGTGGCCACCGGGACAATGACGGTAAGAATAAAATCGTGGTTGCCCTCGATGTCGGACTCGGCTTCAAAGACAACCTCATAGTCCATCACCCCCGAAATTTGAGTAACTGGCGCCGGCTTACTCCGAAAAAAAGGAAACCGGAACTCAACATGTGCCTTGCGGGCTTCCAGCCTACCCAATAGTTCCTCGGGAATGGCCGTCATTTCCCTTACATCGAGGCAATTGCCATGGGAATTAAGAACCTCTACAAAGCGACTCATGTGAGTGCCTTTAAAATGGTGGGGCAAATCTACCGCTAATGCAGTCGTAGCAACTGTGCGCTGGGTGCTGCCATCCTTGTTGCGCACCTGCAATGGGAACCTCAGTGCTTTAACACCAACACGGTCAATAGCGATCTGCCTATCATCCAGCTCGTTTTGAGTGTCCGTGAGCTCCTTCATCGTATGAACAGGGTAATATTGACGGTATGTTAAAAAAGAAAAAAGCCTGCCCGGATTCAGCGGACAGGCTTAAAAAGTGTTTTGTTCACCACTTAGGATTAACCAAGCAGATTGCACGCACGTGCACGCTTGACTTCACGTGTGATTTTGCGGTGGAGCTTAGCTGACACACCAGTAACACGGCGAGGGAGGATTTTTCCGGTCTCCGTGGTGAATTTGTTGAGAAGTTCTACGTTTTTGTAATCAACCTCAGCTGCAGGTACGTCATGNNCGACGGTGCGGCATAGGACGGTTTGCTTTCCAGAAAGCAATACGACGCTCTTTGTTCTTAGGAGTAGATATGGATGACATGGTAAATAAAGTTGGTTGGTGATGTGAATCAGCTCATCAGGATCATTTTAGCGCAGCTCGCGGTGGAGCGTGCGACGACGAAGGAAAGGGTTATATTTCACTTTTTCCAAACGTCCTGGAGTGCGGAGGCTTTTCTTATTGCGCGTAGTGCTGTAGCGGGAGGTAGGTCTACCTTCAGCTTTGGCTTCAGTGCATTCAAGGATGATGATGTCGCGTGCCATGATTGATGAGTCTATTTGTAAAATTGGGTCGCTTTTTTAGCTGTATTCACTTGCCGGCTAAAGGTTGCAGGGAGGCGCAAACTAGCGATTTCCGCTGATTGGTCAAGCAGAGAATATTCAGAAAAGGGTTTTTCGTCGATTTTAACGCATATTGCCGTTGGAAAAGCCAAATTCTGATTTTGCAGAGTGGCGATTGTTTCCGTTTTCCTTCTCCCAGAGAGCCTGACAACCAACCGTATAACGAGCAAAAGGAATGGCTTCAAGGCGTTCATTGGGAATGCGTTCGCCCGACATCTCACAAACACCGTAGAGACCCGTCTCAGCACGAGTGATTGCCTGTTCAACTTCACTCAGAGCATCTTGTTCCTTGGCGAGAAGATTGAGAGCGAAATCACGATCGTAGGAGTCACTTCCAGCATCGCCAGTGTGCATGCCTCCACCGCCAGTCTCCATACCGTCGGTATTCTTGAGGGTGTCGTGGGTGACGCCATACATGGCATCGAGAATTCCGTCACGGAGATCAAGCAGTCGCTGGTGCTGTTTCTTAGCAAACCCTCTCAAAACGACCGGCTTAGTAGGAACCTTGATACGAGTTACCTTTTTCGCTGCTTTCTTAACAACTACTTTTTTGGCAGCTTTCTTGGCTACCTTCTTCGCTGGCTTCTTGGTGACCTTTTTCGCTACCTTCTTGGCTGCTTTCTTCGCAGGCTTCTTCGCTACCTTTTTTACTGCTTTTTTTGCCGTTTTTTTGACGACTACCTTTTTAGCTGCTTTCTTGGCTACCTTTTTAGCTGCTTTCTTGCNNCCTTCTTAGCTGCCTTCTTGGGAGCTTTAGGTGGCGCTTTTTTAGCAACCTTCTTGGTGACTTTTTTTGCTGCTCGCTTGGTGACTTTTTTTGCTGTTTTCTTTTTAGCTGCCATGGGAAATAGATCGTTGTGAAAGGTGAAACTGATTGATGGTGAGTGTTTTCGAAGATGATAAACCTGTTAATTTAAGCTTTCAGAAGTGAAGGCGGCAATGGCTATTCACTTTTGAACCACACTACAAGCATAATTTCCAAGATTTGACGCAATCTCCTCAATCCGCCTACTGCCTCGACGTTAGACAACCCCCTGCCCCAGGCTGAAAACTAGCCCGTGAGGCTTATTGACGGCGAAAACTGCCCAATATTTTGTCGCTATCTGGCTGAGCGATCTTTGCTGGCATCACGTTTCTTCTTCTGCAACAAAATCCAAGCCTTATCTCCATCAGAGAGATTATGGAAGGACGTCTTGCCCCTCTTTCCGTCAGGGTCAATCAATGTCACACTACCATCATGAAAGCGGTATAACTTAGCAAAAGTTTTGTGGCCTTCTCGGTTTTTCCATAAACGATACCCCCGCTTTTCATACTTTTCACGCCATTCGTCATAATCCCTCTCTATCATGACAATGGCCTGCTTCATCCTAGCCCAGTAATATTCCCCCTGCCCTTTTTTGTAGCCACGATAATTGACATATACTTCTCCCCCTGGCTTGAGCAGGGTCACCGTCGGACTTCCTTTGACCCCGTAGCGCTTAATGAGTTTCTTGATGTATTTCGACTTTCGCACACCAAGGTCGGAAGACCTCTCCTTCGAGGGGATCTGCTTATCTACGCGCAAACGAATCACATGCTTCATTGCCCACGTTTCAAAATCCGTGGTCGAAAAAACCTCTTCGCTTAAGTATCTGCAAGTAGGACTATGCATCGAATCTGTAAACCAAATCAGCAAAGGTTTACCTGTCTGCCTAGACTGCTGAGTCGCCTCCGTATAACTTTGATGCCAAGATTTGTTTTCAGGGCTTTTCCATAGTTGCTCCAAACCCGCATCGATCGCTTCATCTGGATTTTCTGGAGCCCATACAATGTCTTCTTCTGGGGTAATCCCCTTTCCTTTGAGACCGGCTACCAAACCATTGCTCCCCCCTACGCGCACCGTAACGGGATTTTCCATGCCCGCTACCCGACCTCCCGCTTGCTGATAGGCACCCAAGCCATATTGGCCTTGCCCAGGCTTCGCTCCATCGCCAGAGGGCGCAGAGCATGAGATCAGACCTAGCCCACTGGCGAAAATCATGATCACAAAGGGCAAACGCTCAAGCAGCATGCCGCATGCTTGCCAATGATAGCGGCTATGGCAATAGGTAAGTTCATTGGTCGTGAGTTCATTGAAACGCGATAGATATCACAACGAGTAAAACCTAAGCTCAAACTTCATTATACTCAAAGGTTGATAACCGATCTGGGATCTTGACACCAGCATCAACAGCAGGCGAACATACAAAGTCTAATGATGGATGAGTCTCCCAATTTGCCGATCAAGCTTCAAGGACAGCTATTGATTGCTGACCCCTCTCTTCGAGATGGCGTTTTTAATAGAAGTGTCGTTCTCCTCACTGATCATCATTATGAGGATGGCGCACACGGCCTTATTCTTAATCATCCCACCGGCCAAACTGTCGGCGAATTACTGAGTTCATCGAAATTTGCAGACCTTGCTAATATTCCCATACATTTGGGAGGACCTGTGGGCCAAGAACATTTAACCTTCTCTGCATTTTGGACGGACCAAGATGGTAATCTTAAATTTACCACACGCATCAGTGCTGCTGATGCAATCAAACACTCGCAACAACCGGGTGCTCTGATACGTGCTTTCGCCGGCTATTCAGGCTGGGAACCTGGCCAGCTTGAAGACGAACTTAAAAAACAAGCTTGGATACCTACCCTGCCAACAAGCGCCATGCTTGCCAGCTACCATGCAAAGGACTTATGGACAGACTTATTGAGAAGTATTTCACCTTACCATAAAATATTGGCGGAGGCTCCTGATGACATCTTCTTAAATTGAAGCTGTTTCGATTAATACCGACGCCAAAGCGAAGGCATAAATAGCACCAGGACAGCGTAAAGCTCAAGACGTCCTAAGATCATAAGCAGTGATAAAAACACCTTAGTAACTGGAAGTAGATGGGCGAAGTTGCCCGATGGCCCGACCTCGCCAAAACCAGGCCCGGTGTTTGTAAATGTAGCCAACACGGAGCCAAAGACCGTGACAAAATCGATACCATTCAATGACTCAAACAAAGCGACCAGAAAACATGAAGCAATGATGATAAAGGCATAAAGCGCTACAAAGCCAACGGTCTGAGCCCTCTCAGCATCACCCATGGCGTTACCATTTACATGCATGCGAAATACCTGATTGGGGCGAAAGGCCTTCACAATTTCAAGGCGCGCGGTTTTAAGAAAAACGATAAATCGGCTTACCTTCATGCCTCCCGCCGTCGAGCCAGAGCATCCACCTATGCACATCACAACGGCAATGAGCACAATCGCGAACACAGGCCACTTGGCATAATCAACCGTGGCGTAACCCGTGGTAGAAGCCAGCGATGCAAGCGTGAAAAAGCAGTGCCTAAGAGAAGTGAAAAAGCCATCGTGATGAGAACCTGCCAAACCAAAGGTGAGAGCCAGCACAGCCACGATGCATATCATAACAAAGAGCTTGCCCTCTTCCTCATCTCTGAGCCGTTTCCAGCGCTTTCTCAGAATCACCGCCCAAAGCACGAAATTGATGCTGCATAGAACCATGAACAGGCCGAGCCACAGTTCAATGAGCCAGCCATTACCCCAGTCCATATAATACCCTATGCTCTCGTTATGCGGACTAAACCCCGCAGTGGAAACTACGGTAAAGGTATGCGCGATGGCATTGTAGGTTGTCAGCCCCATCAGCTTCAGGCCAATGGCGCAAACGATGGAAATACAAACATAGATTTTCCACAACAACATTGCCGTGTCACGGATACGCGCCGTGCTTGCCTCGCCCGTCTGAAAGGATGACTCGTTGCAGAAAAGGGACTTTGATCCGAGCCCAAGATAAGAGAGCAACGCCACAAATAAAACCAGGATACCCATGCCTCCCAACCACTGGGTGACTGCACGCCACATAAGAATCCCTCTGGGCCAAGACTCGATATCACCACCTGCCAGTGAATCTGAACCCATCACCGTCGAGCCTGTGGTGGTAAATCCGGACACTGACTCAAAAAACGCATCGGCAAGATCCAGTTTAGGCTCACCCAATAAGTATGGCAGGCTGCCGACAAGACCGCATAGAAGCCAGCCTAGACCTACGACTACGATACCTTCTCGCCGTGGCACTCGCTCTATTTTACCAATACCGCACATCATCATCACACCTCCTAATGCAGCGACAATGATCGCGGAGAGAAACAATGCGCTCGCTGCCGCCTCATTACCCTCGGTCACATCGAGCTTAGCAAATAGCCCACAAGCAGCCATGGCAATGCTCACCAGCAGCAGTAATGCTCCGAGAAACTTAGATAAAATACGAAAATTCATGATTCAGAAAAATGGATAAACCGACCACTTGCGGGCAATTACCTCACCAGCTTGAGAAATTTACGGCGTACTTTAGGCACCACCATCGCATAAATAGTGTCTCCGGGTTCCAGAACATCCTCTGGTCCGGGCACGATGGCATGCAGCCCCCTCATGCGAGCCACCAACACGCAGCCCTCTGGCCAATCAATCTCTGAGACCATGTGTTCTGCCGCGATAGAAGCCTTGGCAACCTGAGTCTCAATGACTTCCCCAACACCTATTTTTTTGACGGTATGGAAACGATCAGAGGTAAGAAATCTCTCGAGCTCGCGACGTGTCGCCTCACGTGGGCTCACGGCGGCGAGAACTCCGAAATGGCGACCGCTCGCACTGATGGCATTTGCATAATCCGCTCGGTGAATCAGGGTCAGACAATTCTTCGCCCCAAGGTTATTGGCCTGCAAACAGGTCATCACGTTATCCTCGTCACTACCGCTCGTTGCAATAAAGAAATCAGCGTCACCCACCTGTTCTTCCTCAAGCTCAGAGAGAACCGTGCCATCGGTATTAATCACCGTCGTGTTTGATAGCAGCCCGGTGAGTTCCTGGGCTCGATCCCGGTCTTTCTCGATAATCCGGACCTTGCATTGAAAACTCTCAAGCATTTGCGCTAGAGAAAATCCATACTCACTACCACTGAAGATAACTACACGTATTTCCTCCTCCTTAACATTGCCCTTTTGCAGGCGGGTTGAAAGTTTTCTGAGCTTGTTTGGATCACCAAAAATCGTCACCACATCTCCAGCACACAGCGCATCTTCGGCTGAGGGCACAAAGTGGTCTCCGCCTCGGGTAATGCTTGCCACACGGGTTCGCTCTGGAGCCTTGAGATCGATCAAGCGCTTGCCCACGGCATCACTTTGTTCACTGACCCGCAGTTGCTGCAGCTCGATTCTTCCACGAGCAATTTCCTCAACCATGAGTGAATCAGGGTTACGAACAAACTTGGAAAGCTCAATTGCACTAAGACGCTCAGAGCTAAATACATGGTCGACACCAAAATGGCCGCGGTAATCAAACAACCACTCTTCTCTCTGTTGTGCCGGACTGACACGGGCAATGACCTTCTCCGCATTCAACTTTTTGGCCATCGATGCTGACATGAGATTAATCGTGCTCTCGCTCGTGACCGCCAAAAACAACTCACATTCAGAGACCCCTGCTTCCAGGAGGGTGTTGGCACTGGCCCCACTTCCAGTAATGACTCGGCCATCAATCTGCGCCTCAAGCTCAGCGGCAACCAGAGCATCATACTCGACCACGACAATACTGTGAGCCTCACGTGATAGGGATATCGCCAGATGACGTCCAATTTCTCCAGCTCCTACAATGATAATTTTCATAGCTGCAGCCTACGGCCGCGGGGAGGTGTTGCCATTTTTAGATCAAAAAAGCAAGGATAGAAGCCGGCAGCTCGCCCACCAAATAAATAAAGGATATACCAGTAAAACAGCTTGCCCACATCCTTATTGAAGACATAATCCTGCGCATTCAAAATCTCATTATCATGGAAAACGTTATCATTATAGGAACAGGCCCCGCCGGCTACACCGCTGCAATCTATGCCGCACGCGCAGATCTTAACCCTCTCATCCTCACCGGCACACAGCCCGGTGGTCAATTAACGACAACAACCGACGTCGAAAATTTCCCTGGCTTTCCTGAAGGCATCACCGGCCCTGAATTGATGATGAGCATGCAGCAGCAAGCTGAACGATTCGGCACTCGGGTAGAGTTCGGCCAGGTTGAATCCGTTAACAAAAATGATGACGGCACCTTCACGCTCAAGGTTGGCGAAAAGGAACTCCAAACCAAATCGGTCATCATCTGCTCTGGCGCCTCAGCACGCTATCTAGGTCTTCCCGGCGAGGAAGAACTCACCAAGGGCGGGCACGGGCTTACCGCATGCGCAACCTGTGATGGCGCTTTCTATCGAGATGTTCCCGTCTGTGTAATTGGAGGCGGTGATTCCGCATGTGAAGAAGCCACCTTCCTCACCAAATTCGCAAGCAAGGTTTACCTTATTCATCGTCGTGACGAATTGCGCGCATCAAAAATCATGGCTCAGCGTGCGCTCAACCACGAAAAAATCGAACTTATTTGGAACTCCACCATCAAGGAATACCTCACCAATGACAAAGGAGATATTCGTGCTGTCCTGCTTGAAGATACGCAAAACGGTTCAACCTCAGAGCTTGAGGTTGAGGGTGTCTTTATGGCCATCGGTCACACGCCAAACAGCGGCTTCCTCAACGGTCTTGTTGAGGCAGACGACCAAGGCTACATTCTTCAGAAACACGGCACACGCACTAGTGTTGAGGGTATCTATGCTGCAGGAGACATCTCCGACACCGAGTACCGTCAGGCGATTACCGCCGCAGGCCAAGGCTGTGCTGCAGCGATCGAAGTCGAGCGTTGGCTGGCTGATCAAGAGTAAGCTTCTCCACCTTCCTCTATCTCCGCAAGAGGCCGTAAGTTCCTACTGAGTAGCTGCGATCTCCCCAAGACACCTCCAGTATATCCCGAAGCCCCCTCGTTTTTGCTGGGGAAAGGCAACAAAACCCTCATAGAATGATATCCTCTCACTCAGTTAGGTTTTTTTTGTTACTCACATGTATTGCATGCTCAAGCTTGCTATCTGAGGCCCTTCCAGATGAACAAACNNTGAACAAACAGATGAACAAACAGAAGCTCTGGTTAAAAAAGTCTCCCCCAGCATTTACCAGATAGGTAAAGTCACCCTCAATAAAGAGACACGTGAGATTAGTATGCCAGCTCATACAAATATCACCGATCCTGAGACGATCATAGAATACCTGCTCGTTCACTTTAACGGCGAAAAAATTCACGAGTCCCTGCTTACCACTGAGGCAGATCCCACGCATATCAATATCGCTTTCAAATTACTCAACTATCAAGAATCTCTTGAGCTGTTTCGAGTGCGGAAACCCGATGGTTCCATTAGTGACAAATATACCGTGGTGGCAGAAGACATCAAAAAGGCAGCGCGTTTTAGTGTCCACATCACATGGAAAGATGGCACCACAGAGAAAACCATGCCCGTCACTCAGTGGATTTATAATCAGGCCAGCAAAAAAAACATGCCCCCCACGCCCTGGATTTATAACGGCTCCTATATCTACGAAAAAAAATTCGACGCTAAATTAAGCGGTAGCATCATCACCATCTTCCCTAACATTGGCGCCATTGCCAATTACTCAGGCGAGGACCGTAACGACGATAATCTATGGTCACCCTCTCCCAATACCCCAGAAGAGGGAACCCCGGTCAAGGTCACCTTGAAACCTTGGCTAGCTGTGCCATAATGT
>DBBL01000155.1:8868-20063 GCA_002292185.1 Akkermansiaceae bacterium UBA985
CCCTATCCGTCTCCGCACAGGACAAACAAGAACCCTACCTCTCTATCAAACTCGAGATTGCCCGAGCCATCGAGCGCGGCAATGCTTATCTCCAATCCAAGCAGGACACAGAGGGCTTCTGGGGTGAATCTAAATACCCCGCCTATACTGCCCTGGCACTAACCGCTGCGATGCGATCGCCCTCATATGATGATGCCGATTATATCAAAAAGGGATACGCATGGCTCTCCAAGCAACAAAAAGACGACGGCGGCATCTACGGCAAGGGACTCGGCACCTACAACACCGCCACATCAATCGTCGCCCTCGTCTCCACCGGCGAAACATCCTATCACCCTGCCATTCTTAAGGCGCGCAGATTCCTCATCAACCAGCAAACCGACTGGGACACCAAGGGCGAATCCGATAATAAATACGACGGCGGCATTGGTTACGGCGGTTCCTACCAGCATTCTGACTTATCCAACACCTACCTCTCTATCGAGGCGCTCAAACTCTCCCGACACATTGCCCAAGACGATGCCTCAGGCAAGCAACCTGAACTCAATTGGGAAGCCGCCATTCAGTTCATCTCTCGCACGCAGAACCTCAAAGAAACCAACGACCTGCCCGAAACAGGTGACGACGGATCCTTCAACTACTTCCCGGGCAACTCGAAAGCCGGCCACCGGACTACCCCCGATGGCAGCAAGGTCCTCCGTGGCTACGGATCCATGTCCTATGCCGCTCTGCTCTCCATGATCTATGCTGAGCTCGATGAAAATGACGTTCGCATCACCGCCGTCAAAAAATGGTTGTCGGAAAACTTCACCGTCACAGAGAATCCGGGCCTCGCCACCGAAGATGACCCGAGCCTGGGCCAGCAAGGGCTGTTCTACTACTATCATACCATGGCCAAAGGCCTCGCCGCTGCCAATATCGACACGCTAAGGACTAAAGACGGCAAACAAATCGATTGGCGCAACAAGCTCTCCAACGCGATCCTCTCCACCCAAGCCCCCGACGGATCGTGGGTGAACAAAAACTCCCGCTGGTGGGAAAGCGACCCCGTGCTGGTCACGGCCTATGCTGTGCTGAGTCTAGAGCAGATCTATCACTCCATTCCCGAGTAACGACCCGCAGCATCCGCCATCTAAGCCAGAGGTCGCAATACTTGATACTCTGAAACGATGCTACAGATTATGTAGTTCATCGGCATTGTTATAGGGTTGTGCTTGCTTGACCCATTCCCTTACTGCTTGTCTTCCCATCGTTAAAAGCCTAATGTGATAGGGCTAAATTCGAGCATTCAAACCTAATACTCATTATCACCATGCCTATCGAGACGCTCACTACCTTTTTCATGTGGTGCACCATTATCAATGCCGCTATTCTCATTTATAGTTCACTGCTTCTCTGGCTCGCGCCGGACTTCATCTATCGCATCCAAAGCAAATGGTTCCCCATTTCACGCGATACCTTTAACATCGTCGCATACTCCTACCTTGGGCTCTTCAAATTGCTGTTCTTTGTATTCAGCCTCGCTCCCTATCTGGCCCTGCTGATCCTCGCTTGACGTATCACCCCATTCCTCATCACCCCATCCTTTGCCGGCCACGCTAGACCTAATCTCTTGACCAGATGGCAACAAAATGTTCGACTAATTACGGTAAAGTGCTGAAAGTAAGACCGTCAGATAAAAAAATACTATTAATTCGGTTTAGGGTGCCCCCACAGCAGCGCTAGAAAGTAGTGTCAGTTAAACATACACATACATCGTCAACGGAGCTATGATATCCGAGGAACTTCCAGAACATCAAATATTTCATATCCTCAAGCAGGGGGCAGAGGAGGCGATCGGACCCTACAGCCAAATCCAAATCGGCCAACTACTCAACGAAGGCCAGATTGAAGCTTCTGACTACGTATATTATCCCGAGTTGTCTGGGTGGGAAACACTTTCGCGAGTCTTCGAGCTGCACCAACAGCTGAGCAGTTTTGGTGATGACGGACAAGAACCCCATATCGTTGATCAGAGTTTTGCCCTCGTAGATTCACTATCTGAGCCCGAGGAAAGCATCTACTATATTGCCGTGCAACATATCCCGTTGCTGAAGGTAACCGCGGCCGTCAAACTCACTGGACCGAAATCGATCGTTTTAACCGACCGCCGAATCTACATACTCACTCCAAAGTTGATAGGCAACACCGAGCTCAATCAGTATCATCATAAGAAGATTGAAAGAGTAATAAAAAGACTCTCCCAGGATGAGTCAGAGGGCACATTTATCATCGCGCTCCGTTCTGGTGATTGGGTCGAAACCGAAAAAATTCCTAGGCCTCAACTCGATCGGCTCGATCAGATCGCCCGTGATTTCTTGGAGCATCAGGATCAGGAAGAACCGGCCAATCAATCAAATGGCTAGCACTGGCCTGCCCCCCACTCGGCCACAGGATGCAGGCCTGAGACTAACTTTGATCCTTCCGATACCCTACACGCTTGTCGAGCTCTGCGCGCAATGCATCGACTCCCTCGCCGGTATCCGCAGAAATCGGGATAATCGTCTGCTTCGGGAAACGGGCACGGAAATTGGCCAGATTCTCTTCTGCGCCTTCAAGGTCCATTTTGTTTGCTACAATTACCCACTCAAATTTTGACAAGTCCTCATCGTACAGTTTGATCTCAGTTCGAAGCGTCTGAAGGTCTTCGATCGGGTCGCGCATTTCACTTCCCGCCATGTCGATAACGAAGAGCAGCAGCTTGCATCGCGTAATGTGACGAAGAAACTCATGACCCAGCCCACGGTTCTCGTGTGCCCCTTCGATCAGTCCTGGGATGTCCGCCACAGTGCAGCGCCGATATTTAGGAAACTCAACGACCCCGACCATCGGGTTCAGCGTAGTGAAGGGATAATTGCCAATCTTAGGCGTGGCGTGGGACAGCTTGTTGACCAGTGTTGATTTACCCGCATTGGGAAACCCTACCATGCCCGCATCCGCGATACGGCGTAGTTCCAAGTAATATACCCCGAAGTCGGCCTCCGTGCCTAGGGTGTGTTCCTCCGGTGCTTGGTTCGTAGACGTTTTATAATGCCAGTTGCCCTTGCCTCCCTTGCCTCCCTGACAAAGTACAAACTCGTCACCATATTCTGTCAGGTCGACAATGGGCTCCAGATCGATTCCTTCCTCACCGCGCTCGAGCTCGACTGCCTCCGATACGGTGCTGGCATTACTGCGGTAAACTACCGTTCCCGGAGGGACCTTGCCTATTTTATCCCTAGAGCTTTTACCATGCTTACGATTGCCGGCACCATGCTCGCCCCGCTTAGCAACCAACTTAGGATCATAGGAGTAAGCCTTAAGATTATCTACCGCTGGGTCAACCCGGAGAATGACCGAGCCGCCGTCGCCTCCATCACCGCCGTCAGGGCCGCCTTTGGGACGGAACTTCTCACGCCGAAAGTGGACAACCCCATTGCCACCATCTCCGGCTTCTGCATAAATTCTGATGTGATCGATAAACATGACTTGAGGAGATTGGGAGATAATATGTGAGGGCAGTAAAACAAGCCCCTGACCTTGTCGGCGTGGTCTGATAGCACCAATTCCTGGAATGAAAATGTAAAATAGCCTAAATTTACCATTTTTCGCTTGGCAAATCGCTCTTCTTCGTACAATTTCCGCCCCCTGCCACCTTTGGCAGATCCATTTCTAAACAAACGAATTATGCTTACTCTTAGACTTAACCGCCAAGGCACCAAAGATCGACCCTTTTACAAGATCGTTGCTGTCGACAGCCGCAAGCGCCGTGACGGCCGCTACATCGAGCAAATCGGCTCCTACAATCCTATGGAAGACGGAGTAAATTTCACTCTAGATGTTGCCAAGGCTGAAGATTGGATCGCCAAAGGCGCTCAGCCTTCTGATACCGTGCGTGACATCATCAAAAAAGCTCGCAAGGAATCACTCTCTTCCGAGGCATAGGTTTTCATTGTTTTTTGATTAACTTGTTTATTGAACGCACCGGCCTGGCTGGTGCGTTTTTGTTTGTATTCGGTGATGAAACCACATGGTTACCACCATCAAATTCCTGTCACGAATTCATAGTGAGCCGACACATGAATCCCATGCGGGCCTCAATCTAGATCCCGGGACGAAAAATATGCTCACTTCTTAAAAAAGTGGTTTGCACCCATCCTCAATACCGCTAGCTTCAAAGCGCAACAATTATGGAAGACACACCCGCCGTTCAGATTAACCACTTGGTCAAGGAGTTCCCCTCTCCTTTCCGCAAAACAAGGATACGTGCCGTTGATGACGTATCCCTAACTATTATGCCGGGAGAGGTCTATGGACTGATTGGCCCCAACGGATCCGGCAAATCAACCACGATGAAAGCTCTGCTTGGGCTACTCAGACCAACAGCAGGCAGTTGCTATGTCTTTGGCAAAAACTCTCTCAAAACAGATTCCAGACAAGAAATCGGATTCCTTCCTGAAAACCCTTATTTTTACAAACATCTCACTGGTGAAGAAACCTTACGTTTTTACGCCAAGCTATGCGGCATGCGAGGCAAGGCACTCAGTAACCACGTCGATAAGATGCTGGAACTGGTATCCCTTGAGGATGCTCGCAAGCGCAGAGTTGGCGGCTATTCCAAAGGAATGCTCCAGAGAATAGGGCTCGCGCAAGCGTTGATTCATGAGCCACGCCTGATCATTCTTGACGAACCAACCGCAGGAGTCGACCCCGTTGGTTCACGTGAAATCAGAGACCTTATCGTCCAACTCAAGGATAAAGGGGTGACCGTCTTCCTTTGCTCTCACCTGCTCGAACAAGTTCAGGAAGTTTGTGATCACGTAGGCATTATCTTCAACGGCAAAATTGTTAAGGCAGGACCTCTTGAAGACCTTATTGCCATTGAGGACCAAACTGAAATATTAATCAAAGATGCAGGGCCCCGCACACTTGCCCGCATCAAAGCCGTCATTGCTGATGCTGAAAATGCGAAATTTGTAAGTATGGGTAAACCTCGAACCACGCTGGAAAGACTGTTCCTCGATGAGGCAAAAAAATCAAACTCAACAGCTGCCACTGCTACCCCGAAAGGAGACGATCATGCGTAGAAATGCTTTTTTCTCACCGGCTCGCATTCTCATCATTGCAAGCCACACCTTCACGCACTTAGTGCGTATGAAGGTATTTTATTTCCTCGGAGTGTTTGCTGTGCTGATGCTAGCAGCAAGCTTCTTTGAAATGCCCTGGAGTAGAACCACTGAAGACAGTGCGGAACAAGAACTCATCGTTTTAAAAAGCACCGCAATGGGGGCAATGGCGATGTTCTCTATACTGTTTGCTATTGCTGCCACGGCATTGCTGATCCCCAAAGATCTCGAAGACAGGACACTCTACACCATCCTCAGTAAGCCTGTGCCTAGACTCGATTACCTCCTCGGAAAACTGGTAGGAGTCCTCATTCTTGTTGGGGTTTCTTTGCTTCTGATGAATGGTTTATTATCGATCATTCTGCATTTCAGAACTGAGGAATTGTTACTTATTGAAATGGCCAAGGCAGAGGCTCACGGTTGGCCACCTGAGCATCTAGAATTACGTTTGGCAGAAGTATCTCAGCAAGGGGTAACATGGGCCCTTCAAGCCGGTGTTGGTGCTATCTTCTTCAAGGCGATGGTCATGGCATCGATGGCATTACTCATCTCCACCTTTTCGAGCTCAACTTTGTTTACCATTGTGATCGCCGTAGTCATTTATTTCATGGGCCACTTCACCGAAGATGCGCGCAACTACTGGCTACACAGCCACAGCGGCGGCGCCACCAAAGAACTCAAGATTCTGACACAAAGCATTGCGCTTATCTTCCCCGACTTTCAGTTGTATAACATTATTGATTCTACCATTGAGGGCAAAAAGGTCACCGAAGGAATCTTCTCGCGACTTGCTATCTTAACGCTCTTTTATTCAGGCATTTATAGTGTCTTAGCGTGGTTCACCTTCAGAAAAAAAGAATTTTAAATGCGAACTACCGTCCAGATCGTTGTCATTTTTTTTGTCCTGCTGAGCTTTGGCTTTGCCAAATATCGCTATGAAGACAAGCTGAGCCGCGATATGGTCAGCTTAAAGCTGATTCAGCCGCCCCTCAGAGAAGGCACCAGCCTGCAACTTGGCCAAACAGGAGCTGCGGTTGCCCTCGGCGGTTTACGTTCCTTAGTAGCTGCAATATGGAACTTTCGTGCCTTTCTTCATTTTGAGGAGCTCGATTGGATTAAGGTGGAAGAGACTTACGAAATCATTACCACACTTCAGCCTCAGACTATCTATTATTGGGATACGGGAGCTTGGCAATTACACACCAATGCTTCGAGCTACTACAAAGAAAAAGAAGACCTCAGCCCCCTCAGGCAACGATCGATGCGGAAGCGTTATATCGAAAAAGGCTCATCCTTCCTCCAGCTTGGTATCATCGAAAATCCGGATAATTGGAAATTACATCGAGAACTCTCACGTGTGTGGACTGACTCTCACAAACTGCCTGACATAGAACGGGCCATGAAACACTTCGATGATACACTCAATTGCAAAAATCTTCCTGAATTTAGACGTCCTCAGATACAAAGATTTAAATATTACGCCATGACGCGTCTGCAGAGCCTGCACCAGGAAGCATACCGTTATGGCTATGATCTTTTCAAGGAGTCGACTGATAATCACCTGCCCAAATTAGCCTCTACGCTCTTTGCATTACAAAACTCCTTGGATATTCCACAAAATGAGCGCATACCCGATAGCGAGCTATTCCCCAGTAGCCAACTACAACTTAAATGGCTCAAAAACTACATCATACATGAAAAACAGGGTTATCCCATAGATGGTGTAAGCTTGAAAATTCAGCAACTGGAAACAAGCGAGCTCTTTAAGTTTTAACTACTTACCAAATTGGATCTGCTGGCATTGCCACATTGATACTGCCTAGTAGTCGTTGCCGCATGATCAAATTTCCGAAGCCGAACGATACTTTATTTTGTGCTTCCACTCTATGCCCACTCAAGACAATGATTAACGACTTTCCCAGCTATGAGAATCGCACTGTTCAGTGACATCCACGCCAACCTTGAAGCTTTAGATGCCGTCTTAGCTGACGCTGCTGCACAAGGTTGCGATAGTCACATCTGCTTAGGAGACATTGTTGGCTACAATGCGGATCCGGTTGCCTGTATTGAGCGCGTTCAAGCCCTCGGATGCCCCGTCATCAAAGGCAATCATGACCAAGACAGCGCTAGTGACAGCTCACTGGAGATGATGAATTCGAATGCCGCTGAAGCCATACGATGGACTCGTGAGCAGCTCAGCCCCGAGCAGCGCACATGGCTCGCTCGCTTGCGATTAGTTCGACTAATTCAAGACTTCACTGTTGTTCACTCAACACTCGATCAGCCTACATCGTGGAACTATGTAACCAATAAATTCGATGCGATGGCCAATTTCTCTTACCAGGTAACGTCCGTCTGCTTCTACGGGCATACTCATGTGCCTCGTGTATTTGTTAGTGACAATCGTGTCCATGAAGTTCCCGCTGAATCTATTGTTATTGAAGCTGAAACTAAGTATTTCATCAACACCGGTGCGGTAGGACAACCACGTGACGGTGATTGGAGGGCATCTTATTGCATTTACGACACGGATCGGAAAACCGTTCACTTCCGCCGTATCGAATACGATATTCAAACAGCACAGGCGAAAATCATTGCAGCAGGGCTTCCTGAATTCCTAGCTGAAAGGCTGGCACAAGGTCGCTAAAATGACCTTTCCCTATGACGAGAATAGCGCCGTCCAGACAGGAACATCAGCCGGTGCCCATTTCAAGCTCCGACATTGATCCGGCGTGGCCCACATGATCTTAGTATGCTCTAGTGCAGTAGGTTCGCCACTGTTGATACTACAAATGAAGGGCAACAAGCGTATTGAATATTCAGGATAGTGGTGTTTTACTGCAGGCAACTGCTCACCCACCTCAATCTCACATGCCAACTCCTCCATGATCTCTCGCTGCAGTGCTGATTGAGGATTTTCGTCGGCCTCCACCTTTCCTCCGGGAAACTCCCAGCTACCCGCTAGTGCTTTACCCTCAGCACGCTTGCAAACGAGAAACCTGCCCTCTTGATCCATAATAACAGCGCAAACCACATCGAACATGCTGTTGAACCTACCTCAACTTTCTCTTACATAACAACGATCAATGTCTCTATCTCATATGCCTCTAGAAGACGATGTCTGTGACGTCATCGGCAAAGCCATGCACGGGCTTGGCCTGTCCCTTGCGCAACTCGCAAAAATAACAAATCTGCCGGAAGGTGATATTAACGCCGCACTCACAGGCCAATACGACGATCGTATACTTAAACAGATGGCTGCAACTCTTGAGCTTTCCCCATCCGCCTTGATCGGCCTCCCTTCCTACCAGCCTGATGCTTCAGCACCTGATGGACTTGTCCGAATCGTCTCCCCATTTGGTCACGCAGGGGTTAATGCATACCTCATCATCATGGGTCAGCATGCGCTAGCATTTGACACCGGAACTGATGCGGACCTTCTCATCGAATACCTTGAGCAACATCAATTAGTTTTGGATGCGCTTTACATCACCCACCGGCACCATGATCACATTGCGGGCATCCAACGTTTCGAGCAAACACGCATTATCTATCCTGAAGATACACAGCACGGCCAGACAGAAAATAGCCACTCTGGAAACAAACTCACAGCCATCGATGTAAGTGGCCACATGAATCCTGCCAAAGCTTATTACTATGATGGGCTAAGTGTTCCCGTCTGTATTATTGGTGACAGTGTATTCGCCGGGTCTATGGGTAAAAGTCCCGACTCGGAGAGCTATAAGCTGGCTCTGAAAACAGCAAAAGAAAACCTAATGACCCTCTCCTCAAATACGGTATTGTGCCCTGGTCACGGCCCGTTGACTACCGTTGGCCTGGAGAAAGTGCATAACGCATTTCTTGGCCTGATCTAGCTAAAACAATGAGTGCTGATATGGATCACACATCTTCCACTTCACAGCTACCATTCAGCTCTCCACCGAGAAGGTTTAAAAAATCGGGCATCACCGCGCGGTAGAGCGAGTTGTTGCCTCCTCTCGAGAGCTGATTCATGACGAGATCGGCTGAGTCATCACTATTAGAAGGTGTGCAACGCTCGATTTGATGTGAGCCAGCATGAAGCTCCTGGCGAATGTAAGGCGATCCGGCATCACGTGTGACCCTGACCTCACAGCGCGAAGATTTAAATTCCATCATACCCACAGGTGCAGACAAAGGATCCGTTACAATAGTAACGACAACATCAGACCCTTCTGTTGTTTCGTAATGATAGACATCTCCATTGTCACTCCCCAGAGGCAGCTCTTTGCTCTGCTTCCAACCGGTCCTTTGAATCACCCATGCCAGCAGTTGTAACCCAGCCATACGGTGTTTGGGGTGCACCACTACCCGCAACTCATTCATACGCTGAAGAGCACTCGCTGCCATCGGATCGTCAAACAATCCTGCCACTGCCATGCGAATCTGAGAACTGCGCGTCCACTCAATGTCCATCGGCAGAAGTGAATGTTCACTTTGCATTGCCTCACCGATACAGCCATAGGATTTCAGTGGATTTGCCCACTCCGAGCTATCGAAAATAAAACGATCAATGAGACTATATAGCCTTTCAGAAAACAAAGAGCTCAATTCGCCTTGCCACCAAAACACCAGCGGCAAATCACTGTTGAGGTGAGAGAACACGGTATTGCGCAATCTACCGGTGGACTTTCCTGTCAGCTGAAAAGCTATTTGTTCACAACAAACACTTTTTCGGCCATGAGATAGGTGGCAAT
The DNA here is from genome assembly GCA_002292185.1 of Akkermansiaceae bacterium UBA985. Classification (GTDB taxonomy): domain Bacteria; phylum Verrucomicrobiota; class Verrucomicrobiia; order Verrucomicrobiales; family Akkermansiaceae; genus Oceaniferula. The sequence continues at coordinate 18,749 of DBBL01000155.1, forward strand.
GTGCTGTTATCCACGCACGAATTGATGCATCGGGATTATTACGGTCAACACCGATTAAAATAGCTCGGCAAGCATGCTCACGGGTAATGATCTGAACATGTTCGGAGTTTTTGATAATCGCTCCTCTTTGCTCAGAATAAACAGCTAGGTTAATGAGGGATGCGTTGGTGCTCGCTTTATCCTCCTCCCACAACAGGTGCAGTTCCTTATCAACATCAGCGATGGCGACCTCTTTACCGAGGGCCATGGCGTAATCATTGTCAGCGTAATCACTCATCATGACGACTTCTTATAGCCTCCTCCATTTATGACCGTTCTTACCCAATAAGTCATCTGCTTCCTTGGGGCCCCAGGTGCCGGCAACATACTCTGACATCACCGGTGGCAACTTGGACTGATGCCAAGCATGATGAATGTGATCGATAAACTTCCACGCCTCCTCTACTTCGTCACGGCGTGCAAACAAGGTGGCATCCCCTGCCATAGAGTCCAACAGCAGGCGCTCATAGGCTTCTGGGCTACCTTTGCCAAAACTTGTCGCGTAATGAAAGTCCATCTTCACAGGCTCCATACGCAGACTTGATCCCGGTATTTTAGAAACCATCCGCAGGGAAATCCCCTCATCGGGCTGTATTCTAATGACCAATACATTCCCTCCCGGGACACCGCCAGATAGGGCATTAAATAAGACCGTTGGTGGTTCTTTGAAATGGATTGATATTTCTGTCGCTTTCTTAGGCAGCTGTTTTCCCATGCGCACATAAAACGGCACGCCACTCCAGCGCCAAGTATCAACAAGCACACGCATTGCCACATACGATTCCGTCATCGACTCGGGATCTACGCGATCCTCTTCGCGATATCCGACAACATTCTCGCCATCAACATGACCGGCTATGTACTGGGCACGTACCACGTTATCGGCCACAAGCTCAGGGGTATCCCACTGGCGAAGCGAACGCAGCACCTTTACCTTTTCGTCCCTGACCCCGTCAGCGGATAAATCAGTTGGCGGCTCCATTGCGACCAAACTCAGCAGCTGCAACAAATGGTTTTGCACCATATCTCGCATTGCGCCTGCGCTATCATAATAAGCACCTCGCCCGCCTTCCATGCCAAGGTTTTCCGAGCAAGTAATCTGAATCTGCTCAATGCAGCGGTTATTCCATAGAGGTTCAAAAATCGCATTGGCAAAGCGAAGCACCATGATGTTTTGAGCTGTCTCTTTACCCAAATAATGGTCAATCCGATAAGTATCACGCTCGCGGAATGTTTTACTCACTACCTGATTGAGATGCTTGGCAGTGGGCAAATC
>DBBL01000155.1:20084-23037 GCA_002292185.1 Akkermansiaceae bacterium UBA985
ATGCCCGCTTCTTTGAGATTCTCTAAAATATCGTCAAAATATTCAGGTGCACTAGCAATGTAAAAGAGCCTGTGACCATTTCCTCCACGCTCACGATCAATCTCATCAAGCCGCTCTGCGAGCCTCTTATATCCGTTAGCATCTTGGAACTCACTCTGATGATAATGAATGTTTTCAGCATAGTCCTCCCATATAGAATCATCGTGACCACTCCTCGAAACCTTCTTATTGACCTCTTTGAGGCCAAGGCGGAATTCCTTATCTGACTTCTCCCGGCGTGCAAAACCAATGATTTTCACTCCCGCCGGCAAGGCGCCTTCAACCTGCAAGTTATACAACGCCGGTATAAGCTTACGATGGGTAAGATCACCTGTGGCACCAAAAATAACGACCGTGCAGGCCTCAGGGCGAGAGCGGGATTCCAGATCTTTGCGGAATGGGTTGTTCATAATTCTAAAATCCGACAGGCGCAGTTTACAAAGAACCGTTCAATCATGGCGTCTGTGACGGCAGTCTGGCAGATGGCTTATTGTAATAGTGTTGCTCATCGCTTCAAGCCAAACCGTGCGCAGATCAGGACATCACATCAGATATCAGCTTACTCTGGACCATAAGTCACTAGCCAAATGCCGTTAGGAATGCCACCTCAAGTGCCAACTGCTCTTGGACATTGGTTTCTAAATTCGCCCGCAGTTGCTCGATACCCTCCATGCGGTAGAGCAGGTCATTGACTGCATGATTTGATGCTACCGATGCTGTGGTTGCACGCTCCGACGGAAAATCCAGCTGATCAACTGAACATTTTTGGCGCACTACGTCTCCGACCCAACACACAAGTGTCTCAATAAGCTTCTCACGTTCATTGAGATATTCGGACTCGGTGAGCCCCAGATAATACTTCTCGCGATTCTTGAGCCAATCACCACTGTCCGTTGTATTTTTGTATTTTTTACTCTCCTCCTTAAATGCCGCCTCATTGCACTTGCTGATTTCTGCCTTCTGCTTGGCTAAAATGGAGCTGAAAGAGGCACGCAAAGTAAGGGCTGCTTGCAGGTTTCCAATACCCTGCTTAGCCATGGATGCCAGTGCCGACAATAAAGCCTGACTCGCCTCACTGACAAACCCTTGATCGGGGCGAGCCATCAATGGTAGTTTGACACATCTTGAGAGCACGGTTGGCAATAACAGCTCGGGAGCATCGCTCAGCAACATCAACAAGCACTCAGGAGGAGGTTCCTCTAAGGTCTTCAAAAATGCGTTTTCAGCGCCAGCACCCATGCGATCTGCACCAAGTATAACCCCCACCTTCCAACTTCCTGAGGCTGACGCCACATGAAAGGACTTCTCTAAAACCCGCATATCATCAACCGTAATACGTCGTGATTTCGACCTTGGCCTGACGACCCTCACAAGGTCTCCCTCAAGCTCATCGAGTGACTTTTCTTCAGGCACCTCAACCTCGCCAAATAAATTGTTGCCACCTCCACCATCTTGCGGAGGGTTGACCATCTTTACGATCTTAGCCGCAAGCGCAGCCTTGCCGCTCCCAGCAGGACCAGTAATGAGAAAAGCGTGGGCTAGCCTACCTCGATGGTGAGCTGCCTCAATCAAATCAAACGCTTTTTCTGCTGTATAAGCCATGCCAACTCATCCTGCCAATCCTGACGAATTCGGCAACCTGAAAAGCAACTTGCTTACAGGAAAAAACAAATTCCTCTACCAGCGTCGTTATCATTGGACACCACCGAACAAACTCTCCATATTTGACGTTCATCTCACTAAAAAAAATTGAGGAAGAATAACGACACTCCATGATCATGAAAAAAACAATGCTCGCCAGTCTATTACTGGCACTGACCGTATCTATCTCAACCGCTGCAGGTGATGAGTGGATGACCGACTTCGAAGCCGCCAAACAAAAAGCTGCCGCCGAGAATAAAGACCTGCTTGTTGACTTTACCGGGTCGGACTGGTGCGGCTGGTGCATCAAGTTAGTCGATGAGGTCTTTAAGCACGATGCCTTCAAAAAGGGTGTCGCAGACAACTTCGTCCTCGTTGAGCTCGATTTCCCTCAAGACAAATCTAAACTCGATGAGTCTACTCAAAAACAAAATGAACTGCTCAAGGAGAAATACTCCATTCAGGGCTTCCCCACCATTCTGTTACTCGACCATCAAGGTCGGCCCTATGCTCAGACCGGCTATCAAGCCGGCGGCCCCGAGAAATACCTCACTCACCTCGATGGCTTACTCGCCGTGAAAAAACAGCGCGATGAGGCTTTTTCAGCAGCTGAAAAGCTCGAAGGTACGGCTAAAGCCAAGGCCCTAGTCGCTGCCCTCAAACTTCTACCTGACGATCAACTCAGTCATTACGGTGACATCACCGGGCAAATTGAAGCGCTTGATCCTGAGGATGAGAGCGGGTTTATGACTGCTCTTAATCGCAAGCAAGCTAAGACCAATCTTGAAAAAGAATATATGGCCGCCATGCGCTCTGGCAAACATGATGAGGCGATCGCTATGATCGACAAATTCATCGCTAATCACCCAATTGAAGGAGAAGAAAAACAGGGTGTGCTCGGTATGAAAATGAACCCCCTGCTCGCAGGCCAACAGTTCGACAGCGCAGCTGAATTACTTGATGAGCTTGTCACTATTGCCCCTGAGAGCCGCATAGGCAAGTTTGCCAATGAATTTAAACCCAAGCTGCAAAAAATGAAGGCGGATGCCGCCAAAGCTAAGGTCAATCCGCCGCACGGCCAACCGGGACACATCCATAATGAATAGGCGATTTTTCCTACGATAGATAGCTCCATCGTTCAATCGAAGCATTTAATATACGTGTCGGCATGCCCTGTGCCGGCGCGTTTTTTATTGGCCGCTTGTTTGCCCCCAAATTTCAGCAAGCTGAGCAATAACCTCAGCAAATCTAGGCGATGTCCCCAGTGCCGCAG
>DBBL01000003.1:0-309 GCA_002292185.1 Akkermansiaceae bacterium UBA985
GTCGTTGATAAATCCATTGACCGCGAGGCTCATGGCAGCTGCCTCTGAAATGCCACGCTGCTGCATGTAAAAGAGCATTTCTTGGCTAACCTGGCTGACACTCGCTTCATGCTGAGTGACGTGCTGGTTACCACGCACAGTAATTGCAGGATAGGTATCCGTTTTACTGTTTGAGTTGATCATCAATGCATCACACTCGGTGTTATTCTTACAGCCTTTGAGGTGTTTAGGAATAAGCACCTGACCGCGGTATGTTGCGCGGCCCTCTCCGACTGAGATAGATTTAGAAACAACATTCGACGTGGTATT
>DBBL01000003.1:387-9570 GCA_002292185.1 Akkermansiaceae bacterium UBA985
TTCATGGTCAGGCGTGAGCCGATGTTACAGTCGATCCAGCGCACCTCAGCGTCTTCGTGGGCGAGGCCACGTTTGGTGACCAGGTTGAAGACATTGGAGCTCCAGTTTTGCACGGTGACATACTGTATCTTGGCGCCCTTCATAGCAACGAGCTCAACCACAGCAGAGTGGAGAGTAGTTGATTCAAACTTAGGGGCGGTGCAGCCTTCCATATACATCACTTCAGCGCCTTCGTCAGCAATGATGAGCGTGCGCTCAAACTGGCCGAAGTTCTCAGAGTTGATTCGGAAGTATGCCTGCAGCGGATGCTTCACCTTAAGCCCTTTGGGAATGTAGATGAATGAGCCGCCAGAGAACACAGCGCTGTTAAGCGCTGAAAATTTATTATCTCCAGTAGGGATCACCTTGCCGAACCACGGGCGGAAAATCTCCTCATGCTCTTTAAGGCCCTCGGTAGAGTTAACAAAAATCACACCGTCTTTTTCGAGTTCCTCCTTAACGCTTGAGTAAGCAGTTTCAGAATCATATTGGGCCTCAACGCCGGCAAGAAATGCCCGCTCTTGCTCAGGCACACCGAGACGTTCGAACGTTTCTAGCACCTCAGCGGGAACGTCTTCCCAATTACGCATTGGCTTCTGGCCGTCTGCGAGATAATAGCGGATTTCATCAAAGTGGATGTTGTTAAGATCTTCCGTAGCCCAGTTAGTCGGCATCGGCTTGCTGAGAAATGTCTCGTAGGCCTTGAGTCGATACGCACGCACCCAGTCAGGGTCATTCTTGACGTCACTGATGTAGTTGATCGTGTCGGTCGACAAGCCGACCCCTGCATCAAATTTATGATTCTCGGGGAAATGAAAGTCCCCCTTGGCGCGATCGACATCGATCGCATTTTGGGTTTCTTGGTCGATGGTTGCTTCTGCACTCATATTAAATATTGTTAGGCGTTTACAAGGCCCCCGTCCTTCAGAAAATCATAGCCGCTTTCTTCCAGCTCAAGTGCCAACTCCTTACCTCCAGTTTTGACGATCTGCCCATCGGCCATCACGTGCACGTAATCGGGCTCAATGTAGTCGAGTAAACGCTGGTAGTGCGTGATCATCAGGATTCCACGATCAGGGGAACGCATAGCGTTCACGCCCTTGGCCACGATTTTAAGAGCATCGATGTCCAAACCGGAATCGGTTTCGTCGAGGATACAGTATTGAGGGTCGAGCATCATCATCTGCAAGATCTCGTTGCGCTTCTTCTCACCACCGGAAAACCCTTCGTTGACGGCACGGGCGGTGAACTTACGGTTCATTTCTAGCACATCCATCTTCGAGTAAAGGTCTTTGTAGTAGGCAACCGCATCGATTTCCTCGCCCTTGGGCAAACGAGCCTGAAGGGCGGCACGAATAAAGTTGGCATTAGAAACGCCTGGGACTTCAGCGGGGTATTGAAAGGCCAGGAAGATTCCCGCACGGCTGCGCTCATCCACATCTAGATCAAGGATATCTTGGCCATCCAAGCTCACCGAACCCGAGGTAATCTCGTAGTCGTCGTGGCCGGCAATCACCTTGGAAAGTGTTGATTTACCGGATCCGTTGGGTCCCATGATGGCATGTACTTCACCTTTTGGAATTTCGAGATTTACTCCCTTGAGAATGGGTGTGTCCTCAACATTGGCGTGTAGGTCTTTGATGACTAAGCTCATAGTATTATTTGTAATGATTATTTCTAAGGATTGATTAGTTGGAAAGTTTGCCCGTCAGGGTGATTTCTATGTTGTTGACCTGCACTCCCTCAGGAAGATCCAGCAGATCGGTCAGGCTGGCGCCTTTCTTAAGTGGCACATCGATTACCGTTCCGGATTTTTCATCTTGAAAATGACCGTGTGCAGTCAAATTCGGGCAGTAACGTGAAGATTCACGCTCAAAATGCACTTGGCGTACGGCTCCATGCTGAACTAGTGCTTCCAGGCAGTTATAAACAGTCGCCAAAGAAATCCCTGGCATATTCGATTTTGCCCGCTCATAGACTTCAGAGGCGGTTGGATGATCACGGTGGCTCATCAGCACATCATAAACCTCACGGCGCTGACGCGTCATCCGCAGGCCCTTGAGCTGGGGATGGTTGGTGGGCTGTTGATCTGTAAGCTTCTTATACATCTGTATACCTCTGAATTGCTGAATTTGTTCTGAGCTCGCCGCGGGCAGGCCGCATGGCAGTAGAGACGGCAAACTAGCTCCGATTTTTCAGTGAGCAAGTCTAAATTTAGAATGATTCTAATGTGCAACAGGCCTGTTTCGCCCCGCAAGCACTGGATTCACATGGTATAAGACGAAATGAGCCCCGAAATGAGCCCCAAACATTTACCACCACAAAATTGCGCAAATGAGCACCAGAACACCATAGCCGAGGCCGGCAAAGGCTGAGATACGGAAACGACTTTCCGTTTTCGTTACCCAGGTGATCAGATCCCGCAAGGTGAAGGGCATTCCAACCCAAAAAAGACCACCAAAAACCATCGCGTAGGCATAAATGGGTATCAGTAAGCGGCTACTTGGTGATTCAAGATAGGCGGCGTAAATAAGGGGTGCTGCAGCCATGAGGGCGAGTAAGCCGATGCCGCGTATCGCAAGAAACTCCTTCACCTGTGTAATCATGCCCAGCGCTGCGATAGGAATAATAATGCGCAGCAGGCTCTTCGCCTGATTAAATTCGCCCAAATCCATCTGCAGTTTACTCAGCGGTCCCAAACCGTCTGGGGCCACTAATAACCAAAACCAGAACATGCCAGCACCCATTAACCATGGAGCAATCGATCCATTTCGCGGCAGCTTGATCAAAAAATTTCTGCTCGCAGTGGGTTTCATTAACATCCAGCAATGCAAACCAATGAGCCAAGCCGCAAGGACATACCCTGCTGTGTCTAGTGAGATTGTTTCGTAGGGGTGCATAACGGTGATCTTTAGGCAGTAGAATGACTGGTGCTGGATACTATGGGCAATTGCACCCATGAAAAGGCTTATTTCTAGGACAGCACGGGGGTTCCGTAAAGTGAGAACCCGGTTGTCTCCTCAATGAGGACATCAAATATCTGGCCGGTCATGCGTTCAGCATCACCGTCAAAGATGACAATTTTGTTCTGTGCCGTTCGCCCCATAAGGCGGGCCTTGTTCGTCTTGGAAAGCCCTGTGCAAAGTATCTGCTGGCGCGTTCCGACAAATGCCTCATTTTTTTTGACCGCAAGCTCATTGACCACCGCCAATAAGATCTGATTGCGCTCTTCTTTTACACGCTCTGAAATCTGGCCCTCCATCTCAGCGGCAGGGGTATTGCGCCGCTTAGAGTAGCGAAACACAAAGGCGTTATCAAATTCAAGCTGCTTGACGGTATCCACTGTCGCTTGGAAGTCCTCCTCTGTCTCGCCCGGGAAACCAACGATAATATCGGTCGTGATCGCGAGATCAGGACGCGCCGCTTTCATATTCTGACAAATCTCTACAAACTTGGCATGTTTATAAGGACGGCGCATTTGCTTCAGGATGCGATCTGAGCCGGATTGCATGGGGAAATGAATATGGCTACACAGCTTAGGTAAGTAGGTAAAGGCATCAACAAGGTCTTTACGATAGCCGATCGGATGCGGAGAGGTGAAACGAATCCGATCCAAACCATCAATCTCATGCACAGCTTCCAGTAGCTGGACAAAAGGCGACTTGCCATCGACCTTATCGAATTCAGTGCGTCCATACAGATTCACAATCTGACCTAATAAAGTAACTTCTTTGACCCCTTTTTCAACGAGACCTCTACACTCCTCGACAATGTCAACGATTGGGCGGCCACGCTCCTTGCCACGTGTATCTGGCACAATACAGAACGAACAACGCATGTTGCAACCCTGCATGATAGAAACAAAAGCGGTTGACTGATCCTTCTGCGTGACGTGGTCACGAATCGTATTCTGGCTGTCTTTTTCCTCCTCGGTATCACAGACGCTCTCTCCGCTCAGCGAGAGCGAGGGTTTGTCCATACGCACTTCCATGCGCTGCTTCAAAATGCCGTCCACATAGTCAAAAACCTTGTGGTACTTCTGGGTACCAACAACCACATCAAGATGCGGAATATTCTTAAAGAGCTCCTGACCACGGCTCTGTGCCATACAGCCCATGTAGCCGTAGACAACATGCGGCTTGCGCACACGGTGCCTGCCCATAATGCCCATCTTACCGAGCGCTTTCTGCTCGGCCTGATCCCTTACACTACAGGTATTCACAAGGATGGCATCTGCCTCCTTTTCATCCGGTGTAACCGTATAACCGCCTTCCACGAACATCCGAGCAACCTGCTCAGAATCGCGTTCGTTCATTTGTCATCCGTATGTCTTGATAAATACCTTGGGCACAGGAAAGCCGCCTGGAGCGGAAATTTTAGTGAAATGCTAATGCAGCAACTTACAAAATGATGGTTATCACCGTAAGCAGTGCGACGGGCGGGAAGATGTAGGCGGAACGAGCGGATAATCAAGAATCATTTCACGGCTTCAAAGCCGACTCGGATGACGAACGTAATAACCTTTGACCCCTCGGCGTTCAGGCTTCCAGCGAGGCCCCGTCGATTTCCAGGTGCCTCCGGTATCAAACCTCAGGCCAGCGATCACCATGAACACGTGGCCTTTGCGCACATAAATAGTCACCCAGTCACCATATCCCTTTTTCCCGTAGTCGAAAAAGTTTTGCGATACCAGCGGACGATCTAATTTACCGCCGGCGTGAAGCACATAAGAAACCGCTCCCGAACAGTCATAGCCTCGATCATGAAAGCTTCGATGACCCCCTCCATAGATATAGGGCTTCCCGGTCAATGTGTTTGCCGCTTCGATCATTCGTTTAACACGGCGTGGAGCACGCGGCGGCGCAACCGCCTTGCCGCTGGGGCTAATATATGCCGTCTTACCATAGTCAAAGCGGTGTATTAGATGCCGCTCTTGTGCCCGAAGCTGGGAAGAGCAGGAGCTTAGGAATACGGAAGCTAGTAATGATACCAGTAGTGCAAGGGTGAGACCAAATGTCCTCATTTATTTATTTAACCATGCTTAACCAAATAAATCAAATGGCAAAAATAAACACCCGTTTTATCTTATGCATATTGCACTGCTCATGAGCTGACATGAGCCCCCAGCTAGCCCTTATTGCCATTTGGCTAGGAGTCTTTGAAGAACTACTTACCCCAGATGCCGATCTTTTCGCGTTTTGCTCTTTTTTCCAGCATGCGTAAACCACTGAGGTAACGCCGAGATGTCATACGACGCGGGAATTTGGCGATTTTCCCTTCCCACATTGGCTCATTCCACTCCGCGCCCATACCATGAGCCCTAGCGAGCCCAGCCTGAATTAATGCTTCGTCGAGTCTCTGGCCCTCCTCATTAATAATAATCGCGTAGTAGCGAGACTTTCCGCTGGCGCCGTCCGCTTTAATTTTCTGTGTATATACCCTGAATGGCTTTCGTAAAAATTCACGGGTAAAGCTGGACGCTTTTTCGCCCCACTTCATGACATCGTCTTGCTCTATGGCAAAGTCTTTGGCCTGCTCAGCAAGACGTGACTCAAATCGATCATCCGTTTCCGGGCAATCGACACCGTAGAGACGGAAAAGATAAACGTATCCCGTGAGCGGCTTGACCGCAAAGCTATCGCCATCACGATATTCATCCTCCATTAGTTGGCTGCGGTCATAAACAAGCCACTCTTTTTCTGATGCCAACACCGCAGGGCTAAGAATAGAGACCAACAAAAAAACGAACAGGCAAAGCGACAAACGAGCAGATAGTAAGAACATAAAAATACACTTACTCAGCGCAATGCGCCTTGTCCAATTTATTTGTGTTAGATTGTTAGGTTTATGAAAAACAGATCAATATCTAACTAAAAAATAAATCCGCACAAGATCAATAAGCTTAACGATTCCAGCGTTTTACCGGAGTGCGTGAAAGCGGTAGCTCTAACTGTTGCCACTGGGGGCGGCAGCTCTGTACATTAGGCCTGCCAACATGTCCGCTCCATACTCGCTGCGAGAGCGATCCAACATGACCTTTGAAATGGTAAACAGCCGCTTGCAATATAAGGGTGAGTTTGTTCATATGAACACCTTCACCCATTCTCTTGTCAGAGTCAAGCCCGCTTGCGTTTTTTTGCTAAAAAATCTACTCTAGCTCAAGATCCACTGCCACTTCCGGCCCCTCTCCTGATCCATCTTCTGATCCCTCCTTAGGGGCTCTGACCACACGATCGACAGCATGCTTAGTTACCATATTGCCTTTAACCGCTCGGCCCTTTAAAGCCAACTCGCCAAAGCTAAATAGGCGAGCAAGGCTACGCAAGCGAGGCACTGGCTTCAGATGCACGACCACCGCATTTGCGGCACTTTGCTCATCGCTATCATGGACAGCAAAGTAAAGCACACGTGTGCCTTTTGTTCCTTTGGTGAGATCATATTCCTTGTCTCGGGTAACTCCACCTATTTTAAATCGCTTCGCGTAGACCGCCCCTTGGCGGCCATCTCGGTAAATCATCGAATAAATCTTTTCCTCATCCTTACGCAGCACAGCAATGTGCTGAATGCGTTTGCCGACAAAGGCCTTATCGCTGACCTTCGTGACACGCATCTTGCCTTCTCCATCGAGCGTGATGACGTCATCAATACGAGAACACTTCTCAACCGGATCATCCTTCTTCAGACCCCAGCCAGCAAAGCCGTCTTTCCGATTCACGTAAAGTGTTTCAGTGGCAGCCACAACCTGCATCCGGTCAACGACACTAAATTGAGCAATTTTTGTCCGGCGTTCGCGGCCTTTACCATATTTTTTAATCAGGTTTTTAAAATAGGCCACTGCATAGCGGGTAAGGTTGGCGAGGTTTTTCTCCACCTCCACGATCTCCTCCTCTAGCTTATTGATAATCTCATCCGCCTTGAAAGCATCGTATTTCGAGATCCTCTTGATTTTTATTTCCGTTAGGCGAACAATATCTTCTTCTGTTACCTTGCGCTTGAGCAGCTTCTTGAAGGGCTTCAAGCCCTGATCAATCGCCTCAATAACGGCTTCCCAGGTTTCACATTCTTCGATGTCGCGGTAGATTCGATTCTCAATGAAGATTTTCTCAAGAGAGGAGAAGTGCCACTTTTCCTGAAGCTCGCCAAGTCGAATCTCGAGCTCCAATTTGAGCAGATCTTTCGTTTGCGCAGCACTGTGCTTGAGGATCTCGCTCACACCCATGAAACGAGGTTTGCCCTTATAAATGACACAGGCATTCGGTGAAATGGAGACTTCACAATCTGTGAAGGCATAGAGCGAATCTCTCGTCATTTCTGGGTCTGCGCCAGCAGGAAGGTGGATGAGAATTTCCGCCTCAGCCGCGGTGTTATCGATTACCTTGGAAATTTTGATTTTTCCTTTTTCGTTAGCCGCAACAATATTGTCCATCAGGCTACCTGTGGTGACTCCATAGGGAACCTCGGTAATGCGTAAAATGCGTTTCTTTTCAATTTCAACCTTTGCGCGGACACGCAACTTGCCGCCGCGCAGGCCATCATTGTAGTTGCTCGCATCCATGATGCCTCCGGTGGCAAAATCAGGAAGCAGTTCAAAAGGTTTTTTGCGCAGCGCTTCGATGCATGCCTCAAGCAACTCGATGAAGTTGTGCGGCAGCATTTTACAGGCAAGGCCCACCGCAATGCCTTCAACCCCCTGGGCTAAAAGAAGTGGAAACTTGAGGGGTAAGGTGACAGGCTCTTTGTTGCGGCCATCATAACTACTCGTCCACTCGGTGGTTTTTGGATTGAATGCCACCTCGAGGGCAAAGGGCGTTAACCGAGCCTCAATATATCTCGGCGCGGCGGCTTTATCGCCTGTCAACACGTTGCCCCAGTTACCTTGGGTATCAATGAGCAGCTCTTTTTGGCCAAGCTGCACCATCGCGTCCCCAATAGATGTATCCCCGTGAGGGTGGTACTTCATCGTATTGCCGACCACATTGGCCACCTTGTTATAGCGACCGTCCTCAAGCTCTTTCATCGAGTGCAGAATCCGGCGCTGCACCGGCTTCAAACCATCACCAAGGTGAGGCACTGCACGCTCCATGATTACGTAACTTGCGTAATCAAGAAAGTAGTCAGCATACATGCCACCAAGGTTCTGGTGCTCATGTATAGCGTCATCGGTGTTATCACCGCTTGTAAAATCTAGTTCATCCATGGGGAGGAGTTTCGTCGGAAAAGGCGCTGTAGCGGGGCTAGAGGTTTACTTAATCATTCTTAATCATCCATGCAAGGCCAGAATTTCACAAACCCGCTAGAATGACCGGCATGCAAATTTTAGTCGCTATTCTAAGATTCCCACGATCATACTGACGAAGTAATGAGTGACGCCCTGTCTCAGATCCGTTTCGATAACACCTATGCTGAGCTGCCGGAGCGTTTTTATGTCAAACAGGACCCTGCCCGCGTCCCGGCCCCCAAACTGATCGGGATAAACTCCAAACTTGCGGAGGAGCTTTCGATTGACCCTCATTGGCTGGAATCGCCTGAGGGTGTTGCCATGCTCGCCGGCAATTTTATCCCCGCAGGTGCCGAGCCTCTGGCCCAGGCTTACGCCGGCCACCAGTTCGGTGGCTTTGTGCCGCAGCTAGGAGACGGCCGCGCCATCCTATTAGGCGAGGTCAACGACAAGTCGAATACCCGCCGTGACATTCAGCTCAAGGGATCGGGAAGAACCCCTTTTTCCAGAGGCGGCGACGGCAAGGCGGCGCTTGGCCCCGTGATCCGTGAATACATCGTCAGTGAGGCCATGGCGGCACTAGGTGTGCCCACAACGCGAGCGCTCGGTGCCGTCACTACGGGTGAGTCCGTGCTGCGCCAAGAAGGCTCCCTGCCCGGGGCCGTATTTACGCGGGTGGCATCAAGCCATATTCGGGTGGGCACATTCCAATACTTCGCGGCCCAAAAAGACACCGATTCCGTCCGGATTTTAGCCGACTACGCCATCGCGCGGCACTACCCCAGTTGCCTGGCCACGGCAGACCCCGCGGCACCTTACAAAGCATTTTTACAAGCCGTCGTCACTGCGCAAGCTGAACTCATTGCCCAATGGATGTCATTCGGCTTTATCCATGGGGGGATGAATACCGACAATACAGCCATTTC
>DBBL01000064.1 GCA_002292185.1 Akkermansiaceae bacterium UBA985
ACTCGGTGACAAAATCTCTGTCCGTCAAAAGCTCTCGACTAGGGTGGTTTTCGGGAAGGGCCACCGTGACATGTGCCTCATTGTTTTTGTTGAACGCTTTAGACTGAACTTCCTTCTCGATCGCCGTCTGAATGACAGCTCGTAATTCCAAGAGCACATCAATCTGAGCTACCGCTTCACCAGATTGAAAATCTGGGTCTACTACTGGGAAATCCTGTTCATGAATGCTGCCCTCATTACCCGCATGCTCCCAAGCTTCATCCGCTGTGAATGCAAGAATAGGCGCTATCAAACGACATACCGCATCAAACACACGATGCATGACTGTCTGTGCTGCAAGACGGCGCTTAGAATCTAGAGCATCGCAGTACATCCTATCTTTGGTGATATCAATATAGAGTGCACTGAGCTCATGAGCACAAAATTGGTTGATCTCATTGAACACCTTGCGGAACTGATAGGCGTCATAGGCCTTGCTACACTCTGAAATCACCCCGTTGAGACGCTCAAGAACCCAACGATCGAGCAGGGTCATTTCCTCCTTCGAAACAGACTGTGTGCTCGCATCAAAGCCATTGATGTTACCCAATAAAATACGCAGGGTATTGCGCAAACGGCGATACGGGTCCGTGACTTGCTTGAAGAGTTTATCTGAGAAGGGAACCTCCGTCTGCCAGTCAACCGATGCAGCCCACAGGCGCACAATATCAGAGCCGAACTGATCGTAATAATGCTTTGCATTAATTGGCTTGCTGCCTGACTTGGAAATTTTCTTACCTGAGGTATCCACCACAAACCCGTGGGTCATGACCGCCTTGTATGGGGCTGCACCACGAGCGGCTACACTAAGCATGAGCGAACTCTGGAACCACCCACGGTGTTGGTCCGTAGCCTCCAAATAAAGATCTGCAGGCGTAGAAAGCTCCGGATGCCGATCCATAACCGCAACATGACTTGAGCCAGAGTCAATCCAGACATCAAGCGTATCGCGGCATTTAGTGCAGCCCTCTGGCAAACCTAGACGCGCTGCTAGCTCTGCATCATCAAGCTCAAACCAGATATTGGTTCCTTCACATTCAACCAGATCGGCTACTTTAGCAATCAGCTCCGTGCTGATGATTGCCTCACCATTCTTATCAAAAAACACAGGCAAGGGCACACCCCAGGTGCGCTGTCGTGAAATACACCAGTCAGGTCTAGACTCCACCGTGCCGTAAATGCGGTTACGACCCCATTTAGGCAACCATTCGACCTTGTCAATTTCCTCTAGGGCTTTGCCTCGTATGTCTTTGAGCGAAATAAAGAATTGCTCAACAGCACGGAAAATAATCGGTGTCTTCGACCGCCAGCAATGTGGGTATTGATGCTCGTAGAGCTCGCGGCCAAGCATAGCACCAGCCTCTTCCAAAATTTCGGTAATACGCTTGTTGGTTTTGAACACATGCTGACCAACCAACTCATCAAGGCCGCATTCAGAGGTGAACTTACCATCAGCATCCACCGGGGAAAGTAAACCGAGGTCATTTTGCTGGCCCGCTACATAGTCGTCTGCACCGTGACCCGGAGCGATATGAACGGCACCTGTTCCTGTCTCCGTCGTCACAAAATTCGCCAAAATGATCTTCGCCGAGCGCGGTAAAAATGGATGAGCTGCTTGCATTCCCTCCAACTCACCCCCCTTGAAGCCGGAATGCGTTTCACTCAACACAAAGCCCGTCTTGGCTGCAAAATCATCGAGTAAATCCTTGGCTACAATGAGCTTCTGCTTGCGCCCATCCTCATGCACAAACGTTCCACATACGTACTCGAACTGCTCGTGAACAGCGATACCGAGGTTAGCGGGAAGAGTCCACGGAGTCGTGGTCCATATCACCATAGAGGCACCAGCAAGATCACCGCTGGCATCCTTAAGTGCAAAGCGAACGTATACCGCCATGCTCTTTTTATCTAAATACTCTACCTCTGCCTCAGCAAGAGCCGTTCCTGCGCCATAACTCCACAGCACAGGCTTGCGGCTCTGGTAGACAGCGTCCATTTCAACAAGCTTACCAAAAGTCCTGATGATGTCGGCCTCATAGGTGGGATCAAGTGTCAAATAAGGATTCTCCCAGTCACCAAATACTCCTAAGCGGCGAAAACTCTCTCGCTGAATATCAATGAAACCGCGGGCAAATTCGGAACAACGCCGGCGCACCTCAGCAGGCTCCTCATTTCTTGCGTCTTGCATCACCTTGAACTCAATGGGAAGTCCGTGACAATCCCAGCCCGGAATATAGGGCGTCTCAAAGCCAGCCATTGTCTTAGATTTCAACACCAGATCCTTGAGCACCTTGTTCAAGGCTGTGCCCATATGCACATCACCATTCGCAAAGGGCGGGCCATCATGAAGAATAAAGCGTGGCGCGCCTTGATCTTTACGGCGTTTCTGAATGCTTTGGTAAAGACCCTGATCATTCCAGCGCTGAAGACGCTTGGGTTCATTTTTTACCAAATCCCCGCGCATGGGGAAGGTAGTCTCAGGCAGACTAAGGGTGTCCTTGTAGTTTTTTGCTTCCTCGCTCATTGGATATGGTGGCTTCTCGAGGCGCGGAAGCTAGACACTAAGCCCCATGGGGTCAATGGCGTAGTTGCGCAAGCTCAGAGCTTTTAATCAGCTAAAGAGAGAAAACATGAGCTAATGAAACTCTGATCACTCTGGCGTCACTCCGGGAGGCATCCATTCCTTGGGCATTGGCTGTATGGCAGGCACGATAGGATTGCCATCTTCATCGGTCTCCTTTCCCCAGGAAGCAGCATGCAGGTCAATCTGCTGCTGAATAATATCTTTGGGGTAAGCGCCTGAAAACTGGTGCACTTTCTCTCCTTTGCGATAAAACTGAACCGTTGGCACTCCACTAATATTCTCTTCCTGCGCCCATTCACGGTTTTGGTTTGCATTAACTTTTACGATGCGCACTTTTTTGGCATTATCCTTTGCGAGCTGCTCCAACACGGGAGCAAAAGATTTACAGGGTCCTCACGTATCGGTGTAAAATTCCACCATCACCAGCTTTGATTCATTAGCAATCAAAGCCTGTGCCTCCTTCTGATTCATGGCATCCACGGTCGAATGACTACTCCCCTGGCCTCCCATATCCTTGATACGATCCACAAGCTCGCTCATTTTGTTACAGGAGCTCATTAAAAGAACACAAGCTGCGCCCAGAAGAACCGCCCTTCCATGTATAAACCTATTTGTTGGTCGAGAAGCAGATCTACAATGTTTCATGGGGATTAATTATCACAATTACTTAACTTTTACAAGATGCTGATTTCGTTTAAATTCACAACATAGATTTAATCTGTAACTTTGCCCAAAAACATCTTAGCCTACGCCTGTGAAAGTAGGCATCCTTGCAAACCCGAATAAAAAAGGGGTAGATCAAATCATCAAGAATCTCTGTAGATCTTTAGAGCGTGAAAAACTTACGCCGGTTCTTGAAACCGTAACTGCGCAAATAATCAATGCAGCTGGAGGTATCGAGCCGAAGGAGCTGGCAGCCACTTGCGACCTCGTCGCCGTATTAGGAGGTGACGGCACCATGCTTAATGCCGCAAATCAGCTCGGACCAGCTGACATTCCTGTTGCGGGAATTAATGTCGGAACGTTGGGGTTTCTGACAACATGCACTGACAGCGAGCTCGACATTTTTGCCAAAGCCGTAGCGCAAAAAGACTACACTCTCATCAAACGCATGCAACTGCTCGCAACCATTACATCGGCTAATGGTGAGAAGAGGAGCTTTCGGGCCCTCAATGAGGTCACCCTTGCGCGCGGACAAACCGGACGCCTTGTTGAGCTGGATGCCTGGGTAGACGGCGAGTTACTCAACCACTATCGTGCAGATGGTCTGATTGTCGCTACCACAACAGGATCAACAGCGTATTCGCTCTCCGCAGGCGGGCCGCTCATTGCTCCAAAAGCTGAAGTTTTTGTGATTACTCCAATTTGCCCTCACTCACTGAGCAACCGGTCTCTGGTGGTTTCGCACAGCTCATTGGTTGAGCTTGCTCCAGCTGAGAATGCGGAATGCCCGATGTTTCTCACCGTAGATGGTCGTGATGTCATGGCGATCAATCAAGGCGACCGCATTCAAGTCGAGCAAGCTGGGCACGCTTTGCCGCTACTTCGCCTTGAAGGCCGTAATTTCTACTCAACACTGCGGCAAAAATTAGGCTGGGGACGAGATTAAATTGCTTTGAAACGTAACGTCAAAACTCGCATCTGATACCTCTACCACTGATACCGACAGCATGAGATACGACCCAGCCGACTCACAACTTTTCGTCTATAACCGATCTCGCTTATCGGCCATGCTCAAACCCAATAGCATCGCGATACTTGACTCCAATGACTTGATGCCCACCAATGCAGACGGCACGCTTCCTTGGCGACAAAACTCAGACCTCTATTACCTCTCTGGTATCGATCAAGAGGAAAGCACCTTGCTACTCTTTCCTGATGCAGTTGAAGAAATAGATCGGGAGATTCTTTTCATCAAAGAAACCAGTGAACACATTGCCATTTGGGAAGGTGAAAAACTCTCCCAGCAAATTGCGACCAAGCTATCCGGTATTTCTAATGTCCAGTGGAACTGTCAGTTAGACACCGTTTTGGAACGCCTCACTCAGCAAGCTGAGCATATTTACCTCAATGCAAATGAGCACCCACGAGCTGACATGACCGTGCAAACTCGTGATGTCCGATTACTTGAAAAATGCCAACAAAACTACCCTCACCATCACCATGAACGTCTCGCCCCCTTGATGCATCAACTCAGAATCATCAAACATCCCCTAGAGATTAAGATGATACAGAAAGCCTGTGACATCACCGAAGCCGGATTTAGGCGCGTGCTTGGCTTTATCGGACAAGGCGTTGGCGAGTGGGAAATTGAAGCTGAATTCATCCATGAGTTCATCAAACGACAGTCGACGGGTTTTGCTTACACCCCGATCATCGCCAGCGGCAAAAATAGCTGCGTACTTCACTACATAAAGAATAACCAACGCTGTCAGGATGGCGAATTACTGCTCATGGATGTTGCTGCAGAGTATGGCAATTGGAACTCAGACATGACCCGAACTGTTCCCGTTAACGGAAAATTCACCAAGCGACAACGAGCTGTCTATGACGCTGTTCTCCGAGTTCTTAGGAAGTGCAATGACATCCTGCGCCCTGGCCTCATGCCCAAGGACTACCAAAATCAAACCATTGATTTCATGGAAGGCGAACTCATCGAGCTAGGACTCATTGATAAAGATGAGGCCAAGCAACAAGACTCCAGCAAACCTCTGGTGAAAAAATATTTCATGCACAGCACATCGCATCACCTGGGACTCGACGTCCATGATGTTTGCCCACCTGATGAGCCTTATGCTCTGGGCATGGTCCTCACCATCGAACCCGGCATTTATATTCCGGATGAAAAAATAGGCATACGCCTAGAAAACAACGTCCTTATTGGAGAAACAGAAAACCTAGACCTCATGTCCAACATTCCCATCGAGGCTGCTGAAATCGAGGCATTGATGTCTCGTGCTCATATAGACTCCTGATACCACCAGGGTCTAAGCTGTTCAAAGCCTGACCGCCACACCAGCTATTGAGTCTATCTAACGCTCAATTTAGTGTGCTCTCTTGAGCATTTTACTGGCCCGTTTTTCCACTGAACATGCAGACTTATCATCTTCATGAGCACGGAGAAACTCAGCAAAGTTAGCTGACACCGTGGCGTAATCCATGGGTGCCTCTTTCACCTTATCCTCGTAGATTTTGAGTGAAGTTTGGTAGTTTTCTTTTGCCCATCCTTCTTCCCCAGTGTGGCTGAGGGCGACTGCTAGGTTGGCATAGGCCTGCGCTGTTTCCAGATGTTTCTCGCCGAACACCTTGCGGCGCGCATCGAGAGCCATGACAAACATTTCACGAGCTTGATCGTAACATCCCGCCGCCAAATAAAGAGCTCCAATGTTATTACAAATCGCTGCGGTTTCTTCGTCCTCTGAACCTAAATGCTCGTTATAAAGCTCGAGTGCTTTGAGGTATAAATTTTCTGCGGTATCAAAATCTCCACAACTCTTGTAAATGTAGGCCAGATTGTTGCATAAACTTGCGATATCGATCGCTGAGGGTGGATCCATCCGCTCAAACAACTCAATACTACGCTCATAAAAAGTGATGGCCTCGTCTGTGTTACCATCTGTTTCATAAACCACTGCTACACTGGCACTGAGACGAGCCAAGGCCTCCGTTTTGGAATCCTCACCTTCGAGAAGTTCTAGTGCCTCGAAATAGGACTTCCTTGCCTCTTCAAGATTACCATATTGGCGATAAAAATCACCTTGGACCTCAAGTGAAAATGAGAACTCATCAATATTCTCGGGATCCTCTTGATATTTTGAACGTGACTTCTCAACTGCCGTGCTAGCTGTATTCTTAGCCTCATCCCATCGACCGGCTTGGCAAAGTTGCCTCACACGATCATGTAACATGTTCAGTAAATTGTCTGTTCCTGAGTCCATTTATTCTGGTGAGATTCTGGTGAGCTAAATTACAGTCACACCCATGATGATTAATGTGAGACCTGTATACAGGCATTTAACACTAGGTAAAACCTCATGACCAGACATAAATCAGTGCCTCGTCTAACTTCCAAGCTCGTCGATACAAGCAGATCTGGCGCGAGGCATACTACCAAACGCCTGCTCCAAAGCCATGGCTGCACTGGAGCGCTCATGAGCAACTCCCAGCAAACGAGCTAACTCATGTTCAAAGTGTAACACCCCACGTTGATCAGCACCATGATCACCGATATAACCCAGACCTCTCTTCAGCAGATCATAAAGTTCAGGCACAGGGTGGTCGGGTTCCACCACGTGTGCTAATAGCTCAACGAAGTAGGAGGCGACCAGCGTATCCTTATATCTTTTCCTTATATTTTCACGGTAATCCAGCACGGCTATTTCGCTTAGAGTGTGCAGCTCGCTCTTTCGGCTCCGCACCCAGTTAAGCTCGGCTTCAAAAAATAAATCCAGCTTGCCGGCGAACGAACCCTTAGCCCGTCGCCCCCCCTTGGCAACGGTCTTAATCAAGCCATGGTCACGAGTACACCAATGCACAATTAAGCTCGTCTCCGTGAGCTTAGTAAGCCGAATAATAATGCCCTCTGATTTCTCCATCTGCAAAGTCATAGTGAAGCTATTTAGCCTCACACTAAACAACAAATTTACCTGCACCTTGATCTTGCCGCCTTTTTACTATTTGGAGTTTGAATCTTACGTGCCAGCGGCTAAGAATCTGCCACGCATGAGTGAACAAAATATCGCTGACCTCCTGGCGCTGGATACCGGGGCCCTGAAAAGCCGCCTATCTGAACTCAGGAGGTATCTTTGACGTTCCGACACTGGAACAAAAACTTGCCGAATACGACACCATCATGTCCGACACGGTTTTTTGGGATGATCCGGATAAAGCTCAAAGCATTGTTGGCGAGGCCAACCTAGTTAAAGGCCGACTCATCCCTTTCCTCGCTTTGGAAGATCGTGCTAATAATCTCAATGAAGTGATCGAGCTCGCCAAGGAAACGGACGATATCGAATTTGCCCGAGAGGCCAATGATGACTTTCACTCCATCACCAAGGAGTTGGATAAATTTGAGCTGATTACCCTTTTAGATAAGCCCACCGATGCTTCAAACGCCTACCTCAACATTCAAGCGGGGGCAGGTGGCACCGAGGCCTGTGACTGGGCGGAAATGCTGCTGCGCATGTACACCCGTTGGGCAGAAAATAAGGGCTTCAGCGTCACCAATGTTGACTACCAAGATGGAGACGGGGCCGGCTGTCGCACAGCGTCTCTTAAAATTGATGGTCCCTACGCCTACGGCTATCTCAAAAGCGAGCGTGGAGTTCATCGTCTCGTTCGCATATCCCCCTTTGACGCTGCCGGCAAACGCCACACCTCATTCTCCGCAATCGATGTCACCCCGGAAATATCCAAGGATATCAATATCGAAATACCCGACTCTGATGTTGAAATCAGCACCGCCCGCTCAGGCGGCGCCGGCGGCCAAAATGTCAATAAGGTCGAGACTGCCGTTATCCTAAAGCACAAACCCACCGGCATCATGATTCGTTCAACCCAAGAACGATCCCAGCTGCGAAATCGTGAAAACGCATGGTCCTTATTGCGAGCCAAGCTTTACCAGATCGAAGAAGATAAACAAAGTGCCGAAGCCGATCGCGAATACTCTGCCAAAGGGGAAATTGGCTGGGGCAGCCAAATCAGGTCCTATGTTTTTCAACCCTATCAAATGGTCAAAGACTTGCGAACGGGTGAGGAAACTGGCAATATCTCTTCTGTAATGGATGGCAATCTCGATCCCTTTATCGAAGCCATGCTTAAAGGTAAGACCCGTGACAGCTGAACCATCACGACCCGCATAAAAACAAGCACGATCAAATCATGACCATTGAGCGAACAGGCATTCTCCTATTGGTGTCCGGGCCATCCGGCTCCGGCAAAACAACGCTTTGCCGGCGACTAGCAGATGAAGGTGAAGCCATTTATTCTACCTCCTGCACGACCCGCGCGTCCAGAGAGGGGGAACGTGACGGTCATGACTATCATTTCCTCAACAGGGAGACCTTTGAACAAAAAGTCATCAATGGAGAATTCCTCGAATATGCTGAAGTGCATGGCAATTTTTACGGCACACTAAAAACAGAAGTTCTTGATCACCTTGCAGCAGGCACTGATGTGGTCATGGACATCGACGTACAGGGAGCAGACCAGGTGCGCGGCTGTGATGATCCAAGCATACAGTCTGCGCTGGTTGATCTGTTTGTCATGCCCCAAACCGAGGATGAACTTCTCAAACGCCTAACCGGACGCGGCTCAGATGCACAAGAGGTCATCGAGTTACGCATGAAAAACGCTCTAGGGGAAATCGACAACTGGCCAAAATACACCTACCGTTTGCTCTCAGACACACGTGAGCAAGACTACCACCAATTCAAGTCCCTCATCATTGCTGAGCGACTTAAGGTTTCTCGACTCAAAAACCTCTAGCCTCTTCTCGATACATGAAAACGATCATTCTAGGAATCACCGGATCCATAGCTGCCTACAAAGCAGCGACCATTGCCTCACAGTTGGTTAAAAATGGCCACCTGGTCCATTGTGTGATGACTCAATCAGCGACCGAGTTCATTACCCCCCTCACCCTTCAAGTCATTTCTCAACGTTCGGTCCTCGTCAGCTTAGAAGATGAAAAACAAGCATGGAAACCGGGACACATCGATCTTGCTGATCAAGCAGACCTGGTCATTGTCGCTCCCGCTTCTGCAAATTCCTTAGGCAATTTCGCCAACGGCCTTGCCCCCGACCCACTCTCTAGCATCTACCTCGCCACGGAAGCCCCCGTTCTTATCGCCCCCGCCATGAATGGCAAAATGTGGATGCACGCAGCTACCCAACGTAACGTTGCCCGCTTAGAACAAGATGGTTGCCAATTTATAGGGCCAGAAAAAGAAGGCATGCTCGCTTGTGGCTACTCCGGCCCTGGTAGACTCATAGAAGAATCCAAGGTTGTTAATGCTGCAGAAACGCTGCTCCGCACCTCATAAAAACTACCCCCTCTGCTGACTCCTCTACTGATTCCTCCGATGACTATTCTCATCACCGCTGGGCCTACTTGTGAAGCCATCGATCCTGTCCGCTTCTTGACTAACAAATCCTCTGGAAAAATGGGTTACGCCATCGCTAAGACCGCGGCCCAACAAGGCCACCGCGTCATCCTCATTTCTGGCCCTACCCATTTGAATGTCCCTGACCTGGTCGACTACGTTCCCGTGGAAAGCACCCAAGAAATGTATGATGCCGTCGAGCATTGGATCAAAAAAGCGGACATCGCAATTTTTGCAGCCGCAGTGGCCGACTACCAGCCGACCAACATCTCCGAGCAGAAAATCAAAAAGGATGCCGAAACCGTAACCCTGGAACTCATCAAAACTCCGGATATTCTTGGCTCTGCGAAGCAAAAGTTTGGATATCAAGGCGTATTAGTTGGCTTTGCCGCAGAAACAGAGAACCTTGAAGCCAATGCTCGCGAAAAACTAAAGCGCAAAGGCTGTGATCTCATTATCGCCAATGACGTCTCACGCAAAGACATAGGCTTTGACAGCAATGAAAACGAGATACTGCTCATTTCAGCTGATTATATTGAGAGACCGCCAAAGGCGTCAAAACAACATCTCAGCCATATTATTCTCGAGCACGCCGTGAATCTAGCCGCGCCCCGAGGNNGCTGTGGATCTAGCCGCGCCCCGAGATATGGATTAGCTCTCGCAGACGTGAGCATTCACCCTGTAAAGGCTCGGGCATATCCTCAAGTTTCCAGGGTAAGCGGAAACGCCAGTTTTTGCCCCCCACTGTGCCAGGAATATTGATGCGTTCGGTGCTATCAATGATATCTGTGATCATCAACGATGCGTAATCAGCATTAGATTTGAGTAAGCGATCAAACAATGCCCATTTCACCACCGGGCCATAGTCGGAATAACAGTCAGCACTTCCGCCCTTCGGTAAACCTCCAAAGTCACTCAACAGCTCCAAACCTCTGATCGCCCCATCATGATCATGGCCTCCCAACATACCCTTGAGGGTATTCCACATTGCGGGAACAGACTCATGATCATGGGTGGCGTAGGTTGCAAAAGCACACTCTGGATAATCAGAGCCAGGAACGGTTTCCCCATGGCCTCGGACTTCCCAGTGGCAAACTTTAAACCCTGCGATACCTAGGTCCTCCATATTGGGCCTCACATAATCTGGCACACAACCCAGATCTTCTCCCACCACTTCGCCATCACCGGCAGCATCTTGTATTACCCTTAGATACTTGTCCCCGTCTGCCAGATTTGCTGCTCTGTTTTTATCGGTATCATCTGAGCGCGGGAAAAACTCTGGCAGAGGCCCCCCTGTGATATCTTTTGCCTGCTTCTCACTCAAACCAACAAATTCTTCGTTGCGCCTTGGCCTCCACGGAAAGCTATAAATACGGTAAAATCCAAGGATATGATCAATTCTGAAAATATGGAAAATATCCGTCAGCTTTTCAATTCTACGGCGCCACCATGAAAAATCATTTTGCTCTAGCACATCCCAGCGGTAAATCGGAATCCCCCAGTTCTGACCCCACTGACAGGCAAAAGCATCGTCCTTGAATACCGTCTCAGGAGGCGATCCCCCTGATAAAGTAAGATCAAACCACTCTGGTTCAAAAAATACATCCGCACTACTGTAGGAAATCCCAATCGGGATATCACCCATCAACTTAACATCATGCTCCTGCGCGTAATCTCTCAGTTTTCGCCACTGGGTAAAGGCATGCCACTGCACCCATGCAAAAAAGGTAAGATTGCGCTCAACCTCCTCTACAGGCAAAGTGGTAAGATATGTCTCTGCATCTCCGGGAGTATTATATTGCTCGGGCCAGAGTTCCCATTCTTCGGTTCCAGATATCTCCATGAGCCACCGAAACTTGCAATATGGCACCAGCCACTCCGCTTCTTCGATGCAGAACGCATCAAATTCAGTATTGAGGAGCTCAGTCGCCCAAAAAGCATCAAAACCCTTGGCGAGCAGGCCCCACTTAGCGGTTCTTACTGTCTCGTAATCAACTAGGTTTTCAGTATTCGAATCAATGCCGAGCTCCTTAGCTATCGACTTGATATCACTAGCCTCAATTTCAGGAATGGCCTCTAGATCAATCAAAAGCGGGTCCAAGGCAACGGAACTTATTGCGTTATAGGGGCTATTATCTGCTCCTGTTTCATTGATCGGCAGAAGCTGTAGAAATCCAACCTTGTTGGCCGCAGCCCATTTGATCATCTCCAGCAGTGCTCGAGTGTCACCAATTCCCAAGTCATTATCTCGACGCAGAGAAAAAACGGGAATTAATATGCCTAACCTCCTCAAGCGATCCATCCTAGCATTTGCCATGCCAGGGGATATGATACGGGGGAATCATTTAGGCAACACTAAAGAGGCAACATCTACAGCACCTGATGACGCAACTTGCTGAAAAATTAGCGACTTGAAATTGTCTGGTTCAAGTAGCATAATGCAACTTGTTATGAAAATCACTACCCGCCCAAATGACTTCTTAATGAAGACTCTCTTTTTTACAGCACTCTCTGCCACTGTATTGTCATTATCCTCTTGCGCCCCCGACCCCGAGCTCCAGCGACAAATGGATCAGGACATTCTCTCAGCCTCAGAATTGAGAAAAGCAGGTGACAGTGTTGGTCCTCAACAAGGCAGAGGCAGTCAAGCATATGGCCACGGAGGCTTCTAAGACCAAAGCTCCTAAAAGCTCCTCCGAGCACACTTAAGAGCTAGTTGAAAAAGAGCTAGTTGAAGTGCTTGTGGCCGAAGAGAGCAGTCACCAAGGAAAGGTATGCAGCCCAGCGAGTGGCCTTTCCTAGGCGCTCGAAATCCAGATAAGCGGCAAATTGATAGCCGGTAATTGATACTGATAAAGTCAGCTAGAATCAAGCCCCGTAGCGCGACCAGAAAATATCATTGCCTGTCAGTGCCACAACTAATGAGTCCCAGCCGCTCTCAGTAGCTTCAACGCGCTTGGTGAGATCAAACAAGACCTTCAAACGTATCATCTCACGATTAGCTTCGGGCACTACCTCAAACATGGCACCTGCATGAGCCATGCGGAAAAAGGCGGCGCACAGCGCGATACTAGCATCAGAAGGAGCATCTTTTGTAGCCGTGCGTAAAGGCTCGAGATTTTTAGCCAGCAGGCGTGATG
>DBBL01000005.1:0-9632 GCA_002292185.1 Akkermansiaceae bacterium UBA985
CCCCGGACTTGGGTGGGGTGAAGGTAATCACCAACGGGTGGCCTCCCGCCGCAAGAGTCATCGCCGCAGAGGTCTCATTGAGTTGCCCGACCACATCTTTGTCATCGATCTGCAACGCCCCGGCACCCGCTCCACGGAGTTCAAAATGATAGTCGTCCTTGGCCTGCACAACCAACTGGGTTTGCCAGCGTGCCTTCCAGGCGGTTCCTGTAGGAGTAAGTGCCGAGGGTGCGGCATCCGCTTTACCGTAGTAGGCTGGCAAACGGTCCGCACGCTGATCAAGAACTTCTCCGTTTGCGCTGTTGATAAATTCGGTAATGACGGGCACCTCTGCCTTGACTGAGCCCGCGTAAAAGATGCCCATAACCAACGCTGCAAGGGTGAAATAAATCTGTATGTTTGGAACTTTCATGGATAGCTGTGACTAAGATGATGAAATTGCACACCGCTTGACCAGCATCATTTTCACCAACTCTGGCTACGTGTATTTTAGCCGACATCTCTCAAGTTGATTGAGACGAAGGCATCTCGCCCGGCAAGCCCGGATGATTACAGAATTTTTGCATATGATCTCTTTGAACGATCTTTATCATCAAGAGATGAGGAACAAGTTTGCCATGCAGATCGTTTTTATCTAGTCTGCGCGCATGCTTTCCAGTCCAGCTCAGAGGTCTGCTTGTTTGGCCTTCTTTATGTTCGCATCTGGTTTTTGCTCTCTAGCCTACCAGATTGTCTGGCTCAGAGAGTTCCGCCTCGTTTTCGGAGGCTCAACCTTAGCCGCCTCGGCCGTCTTAGCCATATTCATGGGCGCCCTCGGCTTAGGCAGTTGGGTGCTTGGTCATAAAGCAGACCAAAGCTCACGGCCGGGCAGGTTTTATGCCATCATTGAGGCCCTCATCGGTCTGAGTGTCCTCATTAGTCCCCTGCTGCTGATTTATGGACAAAAACTCTACTACACAACCGGCGGCATTCAGGAGCTGGGCTGGGTCGCTGTTGGCCTGCAAATGCTTATCGCCATAGCCGTGATTGCTACCCCCTGTTTTTTAATGGGAGGCACTCTGCCCGCTGCCATACGCTTGGTTCAGACAGATGAAGATGAAGTCAGGAGGTCCAGTGCCCTGATGTATGGCATGAACATTGCCGGAGCTGTCTTGGGTGCCTTTATCGTGAATTTCTACTGCCTCGAGGTCTTGGGCAATACCACCTCTCTACTCATGGCCGCAGGCCTAAACCTCCTCCTTGCCGCTGTCGCCTACTACACAGTGGCCATGCATCAAGCTCCCCAAGCGCCTACGTCCAACGGCCATGAAAAACACGGTACCGCCTGGCTTTTATATTCCGTCGCCTTTTTCAGTGGTTTCACATTCTTTGTCATGGAATTGCTCTGGTTCAGATCATCCGTTCCTCTGCTTGGTGGATCTGTCTACAACTTCGGCCTGATCCTGATCGTGGCTCTCATTGGCATGAGCATGGGTGGATTGCTCTATTCCCTCATCATCAAATACGTCAAACCGAGCTACGCCTTATTAGCCATCGTCTCCGCGCTTTTTGCCACGGCAATGGCCATTCCCTACATTTGGGGTGATGGCTTCGTACGTTTTTGCAAAGTCATTCAGACCGGTTATCTGGGCTACCCCTTAGGGGATAAATTATGGGTGTGGTTCATGATCGCTGGCTTCCTTGCTCTGCCGGCTTCGTTGATGGCCGGCGTTCAGTTCCCCTTGATTTTGTCCCTGGTCGGTAAAGGCAAACACGCAGTGGGACAACAGACCGGACGCGTCTACGCTTTTAATACCGCAGGAGCGGTCATTGGTTCTATTTTGGGCGGCTTCGTTCTCATCCCTCAGCTTAGCATTAACTACACATGGCTAAGCATGATTGCGCTAAGCTTGGCTGTAGCCGTATTCATCGCTTTCTGTGCCATATACCAGCGCGCAAAACTCGGAGGCTTCGCTACCATAGGAATAGCAGCCCTAGTCATAGTAATGCTGACACATGGGTCGGGACTTACTGTTTACTGGTTACAAAACCCCATCGGCTTTGGGCGCTCAACCGTTACAGAGCACCAAACATTGGCTGACGTTGAGCATGAAAAACGAGAATTTGCACATGAAATTATTTATCAATATGATGGCCTTGAGAATTCTGGAGCGATCTCCCTTGATGATGATTTGAGCCTACTCAACAATGGCAAATCTGATGGCACTGCCTTGGGCGATGTCTCTACTCAAATCATGCTCGGTATCCTTCCAGCAATACTTCATCATGGCGAGCCTGAGCACACCTGCGTTATCGGTCTGGGCACGGGAATGTCCGCCGGCTGGCTGGCCGAGCTTGAGAGTGTCAAAACAGTCGATGTCTATGAGTTGGAACCGCACGTCGCAGAGTGCGCCTCATACTTCGCCTCAATGAACTACGACGTTACCAACCACCCGAAGGTCAATATGATTTACGGTGACGCACGTGAGGGCCTTCTGGCTCTCAAGGGCAAAGATCAATATTATGACCTGATCGCCTCAGAGCCACCCAACCCACAGCGGGCAGGAGTCGCCAATCTGTTCACCAGAGAATACTATCAGACCATCTCCAAACGGCTCAACGAAGATGGCGTTTTCTCCCAGTGGCTGCAGGCTTATGAAATCAAACTGGAGAGCGTGAACTTGATCATGGCGACTTTACGCTCCGTCTTCCCCCAAGTCTGTGTTTACCAGACCCTGGATGCTGATCTTGTCTTTGTGTGTTACAAAAAGAGAAAAGCCTTACCCATTGAGCTCATGCGCAGCAAGCTCAGCCAACCAGCATACCGTCTTGCCGCTAGCCGGGCATTCGGCACCCACACAGCGGAAGGCATACTCTCCCACAGCGTGGCGAACTCAGAATACGTCAGCAAGCTGTCTCAAAAAATAAATCAAGTTAACACAGACGACCGCAACCTACTTGAATTCCAAGTCGCAAGAACTGGTGGAGTCAGCTTCAGTGACCCCATTCAACAAATTCTGGATCAAACCACGCGTGAAGGGCTCGTTATCGAAGGCATAGACAGCAGCATTGGCTCACTTCGGTTCAATTATTCCATGGCTTCCGCGGCTCACAGCCTCAAGCGCGACACCACGGATTGGGACAAGGTATCCTGGTTTGATGGCACCGCTGCCCTAAGGCGCTCAAAGCTATGCAAGCAGCTCGACAAAATCCTCAGAAACAACAAGGACCTGATATTCGAAGCACTCAACCCAAGGGAACAAGCACTATGGGGGCGTGCGCTTGCAAGAACTGCTAATGCGCGCTGCATCGAATACTGCGAGACATTCGTAGACAGCATGCCTCTGGACTATCACATTGCCCGGTTGGAATATTTCTGGGTGACCAACAACACCGTACTGGAAGAAATGGAAATCATCGAGCTGATCAAAAAGATGAAGGGCAAGGTATGGCATCTCCCCAACTTTCTTAGTGTGGAAAACTGCCTCTCAATGATTCATCAGAGGATTGAAGAGTCTTCCAATCGATTTAGAGGCAAAGAGGCTGAGATATTACTACTTCTGGAGCAACCCTTTGATACCCGCTTAATGGAGCTGCAACGGACACGCCTTCGTATCACTCTGGCTTCACGACTTGAGGCAAAGGACCTACTTCCCGTGCTTCTCGATCAGGAGCCACACTTCCCCCTTGATGATGCCGATTTACTCAAAAAGAGGGTCGGGGTCTATCGCGAGCTTGGTGACAAGAATCTTGGCAAGGCTGAGAAAGATTGGCGCCTTTACCAGAAATGGAAGTAGCCCATTCTAGTATCTTATAGCCCCTCCAGATAGAACCAAAGGGCACTCAACTGACCAATTACAAACCGGCTTCCGCCTTGCGAGATTTTTCAGCACGCTTGCGCTCATGCGGGTCCAGAATGCGCTTACGAAGTCGCAGGTGACTTGGCGTTGCCTCGAGAAGCTCATCCCCGGCAATGTATTCGATAGCGCGCTCAAGTGACATCTTGATCGGAGGTGCCAAGCCTACAGTGATGCCCTTGGTGGCAGAGCGGTGGTTGGTCAGGCTCTTTGCCTTCACTGGGTTCACGGGCAGGTCGTCTTTCCTTGGGTTTTCTCCAATGATCTGACCCTCGTAAACTTCATCACCAGGAGCAACAAAAAGTTTGCCACGCTCCTCAAGCGGCAACAACGAGTATGCCATGGCAGTTCCCGTGCTCATACTAACCAGCGTGCCGGTATTACGAGTGGTGATCTCACCACAGTGCGGTGCGTATTCCTTAAACAAGTGAGACATGACACCGTGACCGCTGGTGAGGTTCAAAAGCTCAAACTCAAAACCAATCAATCCACGGGTAGAAATCGTTGCCTCAATGGTCGCGCCATGAGCATTGCTACCCATGTCTTCGATACGAGCACGGCGGTTTGCCAAGGTTTTCATCACTCCCCCAGTGTATTCTTCTGGCACCTCGACAAAGAGAGTTTCAAAAGGCTCCTCAACGCCGCCGTTTTCACCCTTTTTGGTAATAACCATCGGGCGGGAAACGAGCATCTCGTAACCTTCACGGCGCATCGTTTCAACAAGCACTGCGATCTGCATCGCTCCGCGGGCAGCCACCTCAAAGACACCTGCCTGATTGGTATCGGACACCTCAATGGAAACGTTGGTCTTCACCTCGCGTTGTAAGCGCTCACGGATCGCACGTGAGGTGACATGCTTGCCTTCGCGGCCACCGTAAGGGCCATCGTTGATGGAAAACTGCATCTGCACGGTAGGAGGATCGATGGACACAAAAGGAAGTGCCTCAGCTTCAGGATCAGCAGAAAGAGTTTCACCAATATCGATGTCCTCAAAACCCGCGACACCAACGATATTACCTGCGAAACCCTCAGCGGATTCCTGGTTGGAAAGACTACTGTATTCAAAAACCTTGCTCACCTTACCACGCTCCGTCTTACCCTCCTTGGTGAGGCGGAAAATACTGTCGCCCTTTTTCACCGAACCACTTTGTATTTTACCAAGTGCTACCCGGCCCACGTAATCATCCCAGGCAATATTGGATGCCAGCATTTTAAACGGCGCATCAGGATCAGAGTCAGGAGCGGCGACGTGTTCAACGATTGTCTCTAACAAGGGGATGACATCCTTTTGATCATCATCCAGTGATTTGATGAAAAATCCATTCTTAGCTGATCCGTAGACAAAGGGAGCTTCAAATTGCTCTTCGTTCGCCTCAAGCTCAAGGAAGAGCTCCAACACGCGGTCATGCACACTCACTGGGTCAGAATGCTCACGGTCGATTTTGTTAACGACCACAATCGGCGTCAGCCCTTGCTGCAGTGCCTTACGCAGTACGAAACGCGTTTGCGCCTGTGGTCCATCATGGGCATCTACAAGAAGTAAAACGCCATCGACCATCTTCATGACTCGCTCCACCTCGCCACCGAAGTCAGCGTGACCCGGAGTATCAACGATGTTGATCGTATAATCGCCCCACTTCACCGAGGTATTCTTCGCCTTAATGGTAATGCCTTTTTCCCGCTCAAGATCCATCGAGTCCATGGCGCGCTCCCCGGCTTGCTGGTGTTCACCATAGGCGCCTCCTGCCTTAAGCAGCTCGTCGACAAGGGTCGTTTTGCCGTGGTCAACGTGGGCGATAATCGCGATATTTCGAATCTTTTCAGTCATGGCTGTCAGGTGTTTATTCCCTGCCATCTAAAAAACGGGCTGGAAAGGACGCGCACACTCCTTCATTTCAAGGAAATTGCAATCACGAATTGTCAGCTAAAGCAGCTTAAGCCTCGGCATAAGCCGCCGCTACTTCTTGCGCAATGATCTTAATCCCCTCGTGAACCGTGCGCTCGTCCATGGTGAATGTCATGCGGATACACTCGTGCCGGTGCGGCCACGCGTCGACATCATCGTCCCCAAAGAAGAAATAATGCCCGGAAACAATGAGCACACCGCGCTTCTTGAGCCGCTCATAGAGCTCACTTGAGCTAATAGGCATGCCCTCAAACCAGAGCCACAGGAACAAGGCCCCCTCGCTGAGATGAACGCGATACGGCAGCTCGGCATCAAACTCCTCAGCCACCCATGCTCGCGCTTGGCGGGATTTTTCCACATAATAAGGGCGCACCACCTCACTACTCAGCTTCAGAATCTCCCCACTGCGGATCAGCGGCTCCATGATTGCCTGACCAATATTACCGTTGGCGAGGCCCACAATGGCACTCATCGAGGAAACAGCGGAAGCGATCTCCTCACTGGCAATCACGATGCCCGTGCGCGTGCCCGGCAAACCTATTTTTGATAAACTCAGGGTCAATATCGTGTGTTCATTCCAGACCGGGGTTGCCTCGGTGAAAATGATATTGGGAAATGGCGCGCCATAGGCGTTATCAATAATAAGCGGAATATCATGTTTCTCGGCCAAATCACTGAGGTGAGAAATCTCATTATCGGTCAGCACATTGCCCGTCGGGTTTGTCGGGCGTGATACGCAGATTGCCGCAATATCGTCATCGACCCGCAGGTTTTCAAAATCGACCCGGTACTTGAAATCGTGATCTCCGATTTTTTGGATCAGCGGTTTACAGGCACAGAAGATGTCATCACCCACAGACTGGTTGGCGTAACCGATATATTCGGGAACGAGTGGCAGCAGGATCTTTTTACGTGAGCCATCCTTGAATTTGCCGGCAAGGGCATTGAAGAGAAAAAAGAAAGCCGTTTGGCCACCGGCGGTGATGGCAATATTTTTAGCGCTGATATCCCAGCCAAAATTTTCCCTAAACAAGGCCGCAATGGAATCAAGAAAGAGTGGATTACCTCGGGGAGGATCGTAGTTGGAGAGCATCTTCTCCAGACCACCTGGAGAAGCCATAATCTCCTCGAGCCTGCGTCGCCAAAGCGCATTCACCTCAGGAATATGAGCCGGCTGGCCACCGCCGAGCATGCGCACGTCCGGACCGCCAGAGACAAGGGCATTGCCCAGATCATCCATTAGCTCCTCGATGCCACTGCCCATGCAGAGGCGTTTGCCAAACTCAGAAAATTGATCACTCATACGTGGGAAGCCATGACAGCTTAGTTTCTCCAGCCTGCCTTATTCAGCAGGCCTACTAGGGTCTATCAGCTCAGGACTGATGTCGGGGGTCAGCTCCTCATTATTAGTGCTGGGAGTGAGGTTAGGGTTGGGATTGGTATTAGAATTAGAATTAGAATTAGAATTGGGAGTAAGCGAACCTCGGTTAGGCGACCGCTTCTCCCCTAGCATGATGGTTGGCACGTATCCCACTTCACCCGTACGAACCACCTCCACCTTGGCATAAGAGCCTTTGAGCGAGACCACCTTCACCTCGGTGGAATCAGGCAATAGTTTGTAAGGCTGATCTTCGATCCTTGGAAAGCTCATGAAAAAAGGTGAGCTCGGGTTGATGGTCTGCAAATAACTACCCGGGGTAAAATCCGGACCATAATCATCAAGCTCGTCGGCAGGGATCGCTCGGGGAGGGCCAGACCAGCCACGATCGCCGCTGCTTGGCCGATAGCTATTACTACAACTCACTAGCTGACACCAGATGAGCACTGAAACCAACGGCACAACGAATCGAACGAATCGAACAGTTTTCATAGTCAACACTCTGCCCTTGCCCGTCATCGCGGTCAACGCATTTTCAAGTAGGCCTCGGCGGCATCAAGCCAATGACGCGGAGTCGCGATCCCCTCAGCCATCATTCTAGCAGGCACCATCGTGGTGTGCACGGGACGCTTTTCACTGAAAAAAACAGCATCATTAATCGACGTGGCGACTAAGTGACTGGCATCCACCTCGAAGCCGGACTTACCGGCAAGTTCACATACTTTCTTAGCAGAGCTATACCAACTCTCAGGCTCCCCGGAATTACACAAGTGGTAAACACCCGATCCCTGCGCCCGCAATAAGAGCTCCACCCAATCGACAATATCATGA
Source organism: Akkermansiaceae bacterium UBA985 (assembly GCA_002292185.1). GTDB lineage: Bacteria > Verrucomicrobiota > Verrucomicrobiia > Verrucomicrobiales > Akkermansiaceae > Oceaniferula. Next base: position 7,952 of record DBBL01000005.1, read on the forward strand.
GTGTATGTTGGCATCGCGAACTTGTCAGCAATGAGATCTTGCACCTCGCAGGCTTCCGCGCGTTTGAGAACATTATCCAAGTGGTATGGGCACCCTGCCGGAGTCGGGCCAAATAACCAAGAAACCCTGCACACCAGAGCGGACTCATCCGCCTCCATCACCGCGCGTTCTGCCGCCAACTTACTTTCCCCATACATATTGACCGGCTCCGTAGCATCCTGCTCTGTTTTCATGCCCGGCTGCTCACCTGAAAAAACATAGTCCGTGCTAAAGTGAACCAGACGCGCACCCTTTTCCTGGCACACCTTTGCCATGACCTGTGGGGAGTCAGTGTTGACCCGCCTAGTGAGTTCAGGATTATTCGGGCATTCCTCTAGGTTGGTAATGGCCGCTGGATTGACCAGCAAATCAAACTCAGCTTGGCGCAAAAAAGATCTTACTTTTTCCGGCTCAGAGAGATCCAGTTCCTGCCTCGTGGGAGTGATCAACTCGAAAGCAGGATCCTTACCCCAGAGAGACAAAAAAGCTCCACCGAGTCTACCGGTGGAGCCTGTCAATAAGACGCGCATTAATGAATGATCTAGCGAGTGATGAAGCAGGACTTCAAAACCAAAAAAGGAAACTAGCCGATAAACATTTGCTCGCCGATTTCGTCTTCGAGATCAGCAAATTCGTCGGTCGCGATGCCGGCATCACGGATGTTACGCAGTGTGCGTTTTGATCCTCGCTTGCTTTCGGGGCCGTTCACCTTATCGGCAACCAACTCAACGATCGTTGGTGCCAAAGCGGCTGCCCCGAGCGCGGCAAGGGTCAAAGCCACCGGCCTGCGAGTATCACGGTGCATCAGGTCGCCTAGGAATACGCCTGCGGCAGCGCCCAACATAGCGGGCGCAAACGATGCGCTGGTTTCAATCCAGTTTTTGTCAGAGTGCTCTTGTGCCATGAATTTATTCTACCCTCTGATTTTTCTGAGAAAAGCGCAAATCCCTGAAAAGGTTGATTAATTTAATCGTTTCTCCTTTTTCATCGAGAAATTCTCTCCCATTCTCTGATCCATGAGTAGCCCAACAAGCACAACCTCTGAAATGAACTCCCACCCAAACTCCAATCAGTATGCACTAATTCTTGCTGGTGGTAGCGGCACTCGCTTTTGGCCCTTGTCGAGAAATGCCAAACCCAAGCAACTGCTCAATCTCTTTGGCGAAGCCACGCTGCTCAACCAAACCATCAGCCGGCTTGAAGGACTCATCCCCAAGGAAAATATCCTGATCCTCACCAACGCCTTGCAGGAGCAAGCCGTGCGTGAAGTTGCCTCTGAGCTACCCGCGGAAAACATCTTTGCAGAACCCGCCAAACGTGACACCGCACCAGCAGTTGCTCTCGGCGTTGGCCTGATCGCCGCGCGCAACCCGAACGCCACCATGATCGTGTTGCCCTCGGACCAGCTCATCAATGACACCGCAGCTTATCAATCCGTCATGCGTGATGCCATGACTGCCGCCGCCAATAATGCAGCACTGGTCACCGTCGGCATCAAACCAACCTGGGCCTGCCCGGCTTTTGGTTACATCGAGCGTGGTGAAATCGCCAACATCGACGGCCCCGCCCTCGACAATGCACCCTCTGAGGTCACCCGCTTCCGGGAAAAACCCAACCCAGAGCTGGCCGAGACATTCCTCGC
>DBBL01000005.1:9744-13380 GCA_002292185.1 Akkermansiaceae bacterium UBA985
GACGTGCTCCAGACCGTCGCCGATAAGTTCCCCAGCCTGACACCGATATCGATCGACTACGCGCTGATGGAAAGCGCCTCCCGCGTGCTTAACATCGAAGCCACCTTCGACTGGGACGATGTCGGCTCATGGCTCTCAGTGGCAAAGTATCTCGACACCCAGGGCGACAATAACCAAACCAACACCGAACTCGCCGAGATCGACTCAGAAAACAACATCGTCTTCAATGCTCGCCCTGGCAGCAAAGTCGCCCTCTTAGGAGTGGATGATCTTATTGTCGTGCAGACCGATGACGCCCTGCTCATCGCCAACAGGCACCAGGCCGATGACATCAAAAACCTCGGCAGCCAGCTCCCTGACGAATTGCTCTAACATGAATGACGAGCACCCTATTTTAGCCATTGATCACGGTGATGCCCGCATCGGCATTGCCGCCACCGATCCTATCGGCATCATGGCTCATCCCGTGGAAACCATTCAGGTCAAGGAAGGCTACCCCATTGAGCGCATTGCAGAGCTTGTCAGTCAGCGCCAGGTCAAGCAGCTCGTCTTAGGATTACCCCTCCGCATGGATGGCAGCGAAGGAACCGCCGCAAAAAAAGTCCGCGCCTTTGGCGACATGCTTCACCAAAGATTACCCGACATCCCGCTGCACTATTGTGATGAAACCCTGACCACCGTAGCCGCAGCAGAAAAACTTCATCAGGCAGGAAAAAACGCCAAGAGCCAGAAGCAGATCATCGACCAAGCAGCGGCCGTTGAAATCCTCAACAGCTGGCTTGAGATGAACTAAATATACGGCCACCAGAATGCATCAGCCCCGCCTTGCAATCCAGCCAATGCAAACCAGAATCTAAACGTGGATCATCCAACCAGACCGCATATTTACCAACTCATGGTACGCCATTTCGGCAACACCAATGAGACCCCCAAAGTCAATGGCAGCCTCGCTGAAAACGGCTGCGGTAAGTTTGCCGACATCAATGACGCCGCCCTCATATCGCTGCGCAAGCTCGGCATCACCCACCTATGGCTTACCGGAATACTCGAACAAGCCAGCTCCACCGCCTACCCTGAGCGCCCCGCTGACAGCCCACTGCTTCTCAAAGGCAAAGCTGGATCGCCCTACGCCATCCGTGATTACTTTGACGTTTGCCCGGACTACGCCACCGACCCCACCAAGCGGCTCGATGAATTCAAAGCCCTTCTTAAGCGCATCAAAAAACGCGGGCTCAAAACCATCATCGACTTTGTCCCTAACCACGTAGCACGCTCCTACTCCAGCGACATACGCCCCGAACTCTCCTTTGGCAGAAACGACGACACCGGTAAGTTTTTTGACCCTGATAATAACTTCTACTACCTAGGTGATCTTCACCCGGGAGGAGGAGCCCCGCTCAAACTACCTAGCAGCCATGGCCCAGTCCCTGTCCCCTACGAACCCGAGAGCGAGTTTGGCCGTGTTACTGGCAACAACGCCATCACCTGGACCCCCTCCATCCATGACTGGTATGAAACCATCAAACTCAACTACGGCCATGACTTCACCGTAGGTCCGCCGCGTGACGACCTTCACCCACTACCAGAGCCGGGCACAGCACCGCAAGACACGCCCGACACCTGGCGCAAGATGGACGCCATCTTATCCTACTGGCAAGAAATGGGAGTCGACGGCTTCCGAGTAGACATGGCCCACATGATTCCCATGGCATACTGGAGCTGGCAAATTGAGCGCTGTACTAAGCGAGATGCCCGAGTCTTTTTTATGGCAGAGGCCTACGATAATGACCCCGCCAAACTCACCGAAGGCAACGTCCTTGATGAGCTGATCGAATGTGGCTTTGATGCCGTTTACGATGACCCCACCTACTCCACTATCAAATCAACCGTGGAAGGACAGCATTGGGCTAATGATATCGATGCCGCCGCCAACTGCTTTGCGGATCGTTTTCACCACTCCCTGCGCTATGCGGAAAATCACGACGAAGTCCGCCTCGCCTCCAAAGGAAACTGGGCAGCAAGCGGCATGGACATCGGCAAGCCCGTCTCCGCCATCCTCTACGGACTCGGCCGAGGGCCGATCATGCTCTACTCCGGCCAAGAAACCGGCGAAGCCGCAAACGGCGCTGAAGGCTTCAGTGGTGACGACGGCCGCAGCAGTATTTTTGACTACGGCTGCCTACCCTCCCTCATCCCCTGGGTGAACCAACACCGCTACAACGAGAGCGCACTTAGCGCAGAACAAAAAGACCTACGTCACTTCTACGCCAAACTTCTCAAAACCTGCGCTGAGCCCGCCTTTACCCACGGTGATTTTTACGGCCTCAACCACGCCAACCAAAGCAATGCCAACTATGGCCGCATCCATGGCGAAGAACCATCAGGGCATTGGCTCTACAGCTTCATGCGCCGTGATGAGCGCAGTGCTCAGGCCTTCCTCGTCGTCGCCAACCTCAACCCCGCAGAGTCACTGCACGATGTTTCCATTCAGATTCCCGATGACGCCCTCAGCTGGTTATCGCGCAAGCATCAAAACAAAAAGTCCCTCACCTTTGCAGACACCCTCGGCAGCCAGCAAAAATGGAAAGCCGTAGCCAAAGACCTACCCAGTGACGGCTTACTCATTGGCGAGCTCCCCGCCATGTCGGCACTCTATTTGAAAATCAAATAGCCCGATCAATCAGCGCAATCTAATGTCGAGCCACTGCTGCATCGTCTCAGCAGGATTGTTAGCACGCATCAGCGTCTCACCCACCAGGATCGCATTCGCACCCGCCTCCAGCACCCGCAGGCAGTCCGCTGTCGTTTTGATGCCGGACTCGCTAACTAACAGCACATCGTCCCCCACCTCATCGGCCAACTGCTCCGTGGTCGCCAGATCCGTTTTGAACGTCTTAAGATTGCGGTTATTAATGCCTATAAGGTCAGCACCCAGATCAAGCGCACGCTCCATCTCTGGCATATCGTGCACCTCCACCAAGACATCCAACTGGAAATCACGCGCCACCTTATAAAGACGCTTCAAAGTCTCATCATCAAGTGCCGCCACAATCAGCAGGACCGCATCCGCCCCAGCAATGATCGCCTCGTAAATCTGAATCTCGTGACGAATAAAATCCTTTCTCAGCAAGGGGATATTAGCAATCGGTGAAATCTTCGTTAGATCCGCCAGCGAGCCCTTGAAGTATTTTTCATCCGTCAGGATCGACATACAGCTGGCCCCACCATCGAGATACATCCTTGCCTGGCGCAGAGGATCAAAGTCAGGATCGATCACCCCAGCTGAAGGTGATGCATGCTTCACCTCCGCAATAATGCTGAGCCGATCAGGCCCAAGATCGAGCGCCGCCCTGAAGCCACCAAAATCATTTCTTGCCAGCGCAGCAGCACGGTATTTTTCCAGCTGAGGCAAAACCGCCTCCACCTCACCACGCTTGTGCTCCATGATCTCGCTAAGAATGTCCATGCAGGTTCTTTAATTTCCATTTCCAAAATTCCAAACACCAAGTCGCAAAATTTGCATTTTTTAGGAAAAATCACTTGTCAGCAACCCATCAGAGTGTAAACAGATCGCGCGTCCAGATCTCGCATCCGGCGCAAAACAACACACTCTATGCGGGTGTAGCTCAGTGGTAG
>DBBL01000171.1 GCA_002292185.1 Akkermansiaceae bacterium UBA985
CCCATCAAAATATAGCCAGTTTTATTTTAAGGGTTCCAGTCTCTCGTGAACCAGTTTCAGGCTAACTTAATTCTTCTTATAACCGCCCTCATTTGGGGCTTTGGCTTTGTGGCCCAGCGGATGGGAATGGATCACTTGGGTCCCTATGCTTTTAATGTGTGTCGCTTTTTGGTGGGAGCTCTTTCCCTTCTGCCACTATTATTTTTCTTAAGGAAAAAAGAGGGGGGTTCCACTGAGTTCAGTCCATCCTTTTGGAAGTTTTCCATACTTGCCGGATGTGCACTCTTTGGCGGAGCGACCCTTCAGCAGGTGGGCATTCAATATACCACGGTGGGCAAGGCCGGTTTCATTACCGGGCTCTATGTCGTGATCGTCCCCATTCTTGGGCGGTATCTTCGTCAGAAAATCGGGAGGTGGACCGTCATTGGATGTGTCTTGGCCGTACTGGGTCTTTATTTCCTCAGCATCAAGGAGAACTTTTCTATGGGGTGGGGGGAGGCTTTGGTTCTAATCGGAGCGTTCTTCTGGGCAATCCATGTCCAAGTCATTGGGGCTGCCAATAAACGAAACCTCAACCCGATCAAATTAGCTCTTGTTCAGTATCTCGTCTGTGCGGGACTCAATTTGTTCCTCAGTTTGGTGTTTGAAACTTTTCATCTCGATCAAGTCATCCTTACCTCGGGAGCCATCCTTTATGCCGGTATCGTTTCAGTGGGTATTGCTTTTACCTTGCAGGTTATAGCTCAAAAAAAGGTCGATCCTAGTCGGGCAGCGATCATTCTCAACCTGGAGGCAGTCTTTGCGGTGCTGGCGGGCTGGTTATTCTTTACTGAGGTTTTAACGACAAAGGAATGGTTTGGATGTAGTCTGATGTTTTTGGGGATGATCCTGTCTCAAATAAAGGGACAGGAACAGGAGAAGGTAGCTTAATGAGTTACATGCCATCTCATCTGTTATTATGCGTTTCTGTTTTCCTGTTCGCTTTCGTTTATCAAGGCAAAGCATATGATCCACTTGAGACTTTTGAGAGCATTGAAAGTCTTGATCGGACGATTAAGGATAAATCCCGTGATCGTTCGATACCCCTAAGATTTTACTTTCCTGCGGGAAAGAAAAATTCCCCGGTAATTCTATTTAGTCATGGACTTGGAGGTAGCCGAAATGGATGTTCTTATTTGGGAAAACATTGGGCAGGTCGTGGATATGTCGCCGTATTTATGCAGCATGTTGGGAGTGATGAATCGGTTTGGAAAGATGCGGGTCCCCTTCGCCGAATGTTTGCTCTTAAGAAGGCCGCCTCCTCCAAGAATTTTATGCTTCGGGTACAGGATGTTTCCGCCGTTTTAGATCAACTGGAAAACTTGAATCAAAAATCGGACTTGCCTTTATACGGCAAGTTGGATCTTTCGCGGGTGGGCATGTCCGGTCACTCATTTGGTGCGCTGACGACTCAAGCGGTTTCTGGAGAGAAAATTCCCCTCTTAGCAAGCGTGACCGAGCCACGAATCAAGGCTGCGATACCATTGAGTCCGGGTAGTCGAAAGATGATCAGTCCCGATGAAGCGTTTGGGGAGGTCAGTGTTCCCTGGTTATTGATGACGGGCACTCATGATCTCTTATCGATCGGTGGGCAAACAATTGATTCCCGTCTAGCCGTCTTTCCAGCTCTTCCGAAGGGAAATCACTATGAGCTTGTTTTGAACAAAGCGGAACACTCGGTCTTTAATGACAAGGCTTCTTTAAGAGACAAACTTCCCCGAAACCCGAATCATCATCGGGTAATTCTCGGACTCAGTACTGCCTTCTGGGATGCGTATCTTAGAAACGATGCTGAGGCAAGGTCTTGGTTGAATGGAGATTCTCCAAGGAACATCATGGAAAAGCAGGACCGCTGGCAGAAGAAATAAGCGAATCCAATACTTAGAACTTTTCTTAGAGGGACTTTACCTTGATGTTCTTTACCAGAACTGTGCTGCCTGGGTCATGGGCTTGTAGACCGATCGTACCCTTTGAAAGTTTGCGGGTTCCTTTTGCATCCTTGCCCTCCGTGTAGACCACCACGGTTTTACCGTCCACTTTGGTTTCAACGCGTTTTCCTTTTACGATGATTTCGTAATGGAACCATTCATTGTCCTTGGCTGGTGCTTCGAGATTCTTTTTCACAATGTATACGCTGCCCGTCTTGACGGGATCCTTTTGGGTCTGATTGATCTGTGCCTCATGTCCGACTGGCCAGCCCTTGTCCTGATATTTGGTGTGGAAAAAGATACCACCGTTAGATCCCGGTTTGGTCATCACGTCAGCCTTAAAGTGAAAATCCGTCATCTCCTTACCCTTACCCGTGTAATACACCATGGAGGGCTTGCCATGGCACTTGATCGAACCGTCCTTTACCGAGATACTCTCCGGGTTCCATTTGTCGACTTTCCAATCGGTCAGGTCCTTGCCGTTGAACAAAAGTTTCCACCCATCCGCTTTTTCGGATTTGGACAAAGCGTTATCGCCAGCAGACAGAACGGAGGCAAAAGATAAAAGGGCGAGGAGAACGGTAGGGACTGATTTTTTCATCCGAAACGGATATTCCAACTATCGAAGAAAAGCAACCGCCCTCTTTGAGTTCTTCTTCGGGAGTTGAATGAAAGTAACTCTGACTACTTTTATTCAACGGTAGAGCCAATCCTTTAACCGTTAAATTCCATCCATGTTTGGAGTACTAGTAATGAAACATTCATAATCCATATTGGAATCGACACGAAAAGCCAACCTAACGAATTCAGAGAAGAGCTTGTCTTTGAATCGATTGGAATCGACACATTTTTGAAAAAATATTTTCCAAACCACTCAAATTAAATCCAAACTATGAAAATACATACTTCGAACAGGCGAGAATTTCTTCGTGTCATAGGCGGAACCGGGGTTGTCTCCCTGACTGCTCCTAATTACCTAATGGGAGCAAAACCCAGTGCAGGCTTAAGCCGTTCGGGCGTATTGCTCGAAGCTTCCTCTTTTGCCGACATAGGAGGTTGGAAAATCGATACCCAGCATTATTTGCAAATGGGAGAGAATTATCTCTTGGCGCACGGTATGGGCAAACCGGTTGAGGACGCTCAAACCACCATCCAATTGCCATCATCCGGAAAATGGAACGTTTGGGTTAGGAACCGAGACTGGTGCAAAGGGGATTGGCAGTCCCCTGGTCGCTTTCAGGTGTTGGTCGGAGGCAAGCCCTTGAAAGTAACCATGGGCGAGGGTGAGGAATCTTGGCATTGGCAGTCCGCAGGTTCGGTAGAAGTCGCCAAAGCCGGGAAAATCAAGGTTTCTCTTCGCGACTTGACTGGGTTCGATGGTCGTTGCGACGCAATTTTCTTCACTCAAGAATCCGCCCCGTCTTTGCCTTCCGATGATCTGAAAGAATTGTCTGACTGGAAAGATGAACTCAGCGGACGCACCGATGAAAAAATTGAAGAGTTATCATTCGATCTCGTAATTGTCGGAGGGGGGATGTCCGGATGCGGCGCTGCACTCGCCGCCCGTTCTCAGGGATTAAAAGTGGCTCTCATTCAAGATCGTCCTTTGTTTGGCGGAAATGCAAGTCAGGAGATACGCGTGCATACCTTGGGTATCCATGGGTACGGCACGGATATTCTTAATTCCATAGACACGGTTCACTACCCGAACGGGGATAAGAAGGTCAAACTGGATCAAGTTAAACGCGAAAAGACGATGGCTCAATCCGGTGTTGATTTATTTGCCCACCACACAGCTTGTGGATTGGAGAAACAGGGAGATAAAATTCTCAGTGTCGAAGCAAGAGAGGTAACGGGTGGTAAAATTAAAAGATTTCGTGCTCCTGTTTTCATTGATGCGACCGGAGACGGTTGGCTGGGCTATTGGGCGGGGGCCGATTACCGCTACGGTCGGGAAGCGGCCTCTCAGCATGATGAAGGATGGTCGAAATATGGAGATCTCTGGAGTCCCAAAGAAGCGGATAACCGCGTCATGGGCACAAGTGTTTTGTGGAACAGCGAGCGAACCAACCAAAGACAGGATTTCCCCAAGGTTCCATGGGCCATGCCGGTTTCCGGTAAACACTCTGCACACAAAGGCGAATGGTACTGGGAGTATTCGGACAATGACTTAAACCAGATCGATGACGCGGAAGCCATTCGTGATCATATGCTGAGGGCCATTTTCGGATCCTTTTCCAATGCGAAGAAAAATCCAAAGTATGCCCCGAACAAATTGACTTGGGTTGCTTACGTCGGAGGTAAACGCGAGTCCCGTCGATTGATGGGCGATCACGTATATGATATGCACGATGCCGTTAAACGACGTGAGTTCCCCGATGCCGTCGTGGTGGAGAAAAGAGAAGTCGACGGGCATTACCAAAGGAAACTAAAAGGAGCAAAAGAGGATTTCTTATCCACGGCTATGTTTCATAAAACGGGGGGTTACTACTTTATCCCATTTCGCAGTTTTTATTCCAGGAATCTTTCGAATTTAATGATGGCCGGGCGGTGCTTCAGTTGTACACACGTCGGACTCTGCGGCCCAAGAGTTAAGAATACTTGCGGGCAAATGGGGATTGCCACCGGCTATGCCGCGGTCCTATGCAAAAAACACAACGCTTCTCCCAAAGAAGTGGGCCTGTCTCACATCAAGGAGCTTAGGAAATTAATTGGATTTGACTCGTCAAAACTCGTTAACAACCCAAGCAAGAGTGGGCATTAGGTTTTAGATGAGACACTTGGTCAATTTTGGCCTTTTGTTTAGCTTTACGGCTTTGGCCGTTACAGGTGGGTTGGCTTATTTCCAGCCCTTTTCCCTTTCGGTCACGAATATTCATATTATTGCAGGTTTCGTTACTCTGGTTTTGGTGATACTGCATATCGTGGCTCGGGTGCCGTACTTCAAGAACCGTATGACCAAGGGCAGGCAAAGGATCTCCGCTCGTCTCCAGGTCGTGATCATCGGCATAGCCTGCGGGGGATTGGTTTACGCGTCGATTAATAACCAACCTCCTGCATCTTGGTTAATTGAAAACAGCTGTAATAATTCCAATCGTTATTCTTGTTGTTATATACCCAAGGCCCTTTGTGCCAATTCCACCCATCAAACTCTACAGTCATAATAGCAGATTTTGTTTCTACAGGATTGGTAAAATCGGGAACGCCATCTGAATTCGCGTCATTTAAATCAGTAACCTCCAAATACCAATCTACATAGTCTGCCCATGATGTATCAGTATCTCCATCCAATGCTTTCAAGTAACCTGAGTACTTATTTCCTGATCGTTTAAGTGTTGTTGATTGTGTCTGAAGAATACTCGATTCATAGTCTGTTGTTATACTCATTGCACCTAGGTTAAGAGTATTAGAATCAGTTACCGAATATTCTGCAGTACTGTATGCTTTAATATCCTGTCCCTCAGAGTTAGTTGTCTCAATGTCTAGGTAATACTTCTCCCCATCATATTCGATTGTGCCATCGAAATACTGAACAGACCAAACGCCTGTTGCCGATGCACTAGCGAAATCGTACTGATAATTGAAAGTATAATTACCCGTGTTTAAACCCGCACTTCTAGTAAAAGTACCACTCAAGGAAGAGTCAGATCCAAAAGCTCCTTGAGCAAGCCAATGCATTTTTGAAATGCCGCTCACCGATGTATTTACAGACTTCTCTTTTTGAAGAAAATCTAAAACTCCATTCCCATCACTGTCAGCAGTCGGCATATTTAAAGTAGCCGTACCATACATATAGACATATCCTTCCGCCACTAGATAATCGGTATAGAAACTTGAAGACCCAAGGCTTAGATTTTTAACTTCAGAGCTTACCGTATTATTATCATTCAACGGATACCCTGAAGACCCGTCATATGATGTGAAGTATACTGTACTTCCCGTGTTTGTATTAGCAGGAGAAAGAGAAAATTGCAATCCATATGCCTTGATTGATGCTACTTTTTTGACTTCTACTGCAGTACTCGATGATGAAGAACTTTGGTTGTTTGAAGTGTTTGTTGTGCTTGAAACTCATGCTCATTGAGAGTGCAGTAATGGCCTTGGTAATTGTCTTCATGACTATTTTGCTTTTTAGTTTCGAGCTGTATGGTGTGGCCGGTGGAACGCTCGTTGAATCCTGCCAGTTCGGTTCAACACCATCTGCTCGGCAATCCCTTGTGTGATCTCTCCTATTCCTCCCATGCATAAAAATTAAAGGGTTTGCCGCCTTTCCGGAGTTTTACTGATGGAATCCCATTGTGCTCTTCAGTTGCCACACCCGGAAACAAGCGTTAAATAACGGTCGGATTTCAGCCCGAATTAGCCCACAAAAAGATGAATTCCCAAGATATAGATAAACTACTCAAAGCCTCAGCGCATGAACCGGCACTGCCGACAAGTTTCAGGAGTGAGGTATGGACCCGTATCGCGTATGCCGAGCAGCGGTCGTTTGGGGCGAAGCTGAGTCGAGTGCTCGCCTTCTTTACGCGCCCGGCTCCGGCTGTCGCGAGCGTGATTGCAACGGTGCTCATCGGTGTATCGCTCGGATTTGCTACCACGCAGCCGACCAAGGATGCTCGGATCAGTTATGCCGAATCCATCAGCCCATTCCTTCAGGAGAAAGCACCATGAAGAAGTCCGCCATTTACGGAGTGGCCATCCTCATGCTTGCCCTAATCATCGGGGCAGCCTCATTCTTTGTAGTCAAATCTCACAAGGCGCAAGCACAGCACGAGGTGTTGATCGACAACTTGCCCGAACTTGAGTGGGTACGCGACGAGCTCAACCTCAGCAACGAGCAGTTCGCCAAGGTCAGTGAGCTCCATATCGACTATAGGCCGATATGCGAAAAAATGTGTCATCGCATTCGCAAGGCACACGAGCGTCTGGAAAATGTTTCACGAGATGTAGATAGGCTAACCCCGGAGCTCAAGGCGGCCATTGAGGATCACGCCCGTATCCACGCCGAAAGCCAGCAAGCGATGATCGAGCATCTTTATGAGACCGCAGCTGTTCTCGATGATGCGCAGGCTGCACGCTACCTAAAGATGATGCTGCCGTTTGCGCTAGATTTCAGCCACAGCGAACCCGAAGGAGTTCATGGAAAATGAGATGCATGACATCAGTGACTTGCAGCTGATGTCTCGCTTGGCAAGCGGGGAGGATCTGGCCCTCAACGTATTGATGGATCGATGGGCCAAGCGGCTGAATGCCTTCCTTTACAGAATGACAGGTCAGCATGAAGTCGCAGTTGATCTCACTCAGGAAGCCTTTGTCCGCCTTTATAAGGCCCGAAAGCGTTTTCGTCCAAAGGGAGTGTTTAGCACTTACCTGTTTTCCATTGCCGCTAATCTTGGTCGTAACCATGCCCGGTGGAAATCTAGACACCCGACCGTATCTTTGGACGCGACTTCCGAGGACGGCCGGCCGCTTGTTCACGAAGTCAGTGATCCCTCTCAGGGGCCAGATGAACATGCGGATTCTGCGGAACGCTATGAGCAGGTGAGAAGGGCGCTTGTTGCTTTGCCGCAAGACCTTAGAGAAGCAATCTCACTGTTCGTGTATGAGGGCATGAGCTACTCTGAGATCGCCGAGTTGGCTGACTGCTCTGCCAAGGCGGTGGAGACCCGAATCTATCGCGCCCGACAATTGCTCAAGGGGATATTGTCGTAAGGGTCCTTTGTGCGAGCGAGAGACTTTCCTTGTTGCCTGTCAGGTTGGCTCATTCTTCTTGGGATGGAGGACGCGATTGCACTCTCGGATCGTGTCATGAATGCCGTTGCCCTTCTGGAAGGCCTCAAGGCACAGTGGGCAACAAAGTTCCACCATGTGGCCCTCGTGGTTTAACCGGCAGTAGCCGCGCCCACCCGCGACTGATTTGCCACATACCACACAGGTATCTTCGTCGTTACCGGGAATGTAGGGATCAATCATGACGATTTAAGGTAATGCTGGAGAAGGTTGATGATTTTTGACGGGTTCACTCTCATTTGTTCCATCTTTGATGTGCCCCAATTGATGAACACCGATGAACACTCAAACCCTTAAATGGGTCGTAACCCAACACGGCTGCTCGTTTCCTGCATCAAGAATGAGTTCTTTTAAATACAGCTCTCCAACACATTCATGGCAGACGTGCAATTTCTGTAAGTTGTGGGGATCGAGGTCGTCGTAGTTCATCTTGGTTTCTTCGAAAAAAAAGGGGGGGAACTCCGCATCATTGTATCAGTTGGTTCGGCTAGACCTCCGAGGCGCTATTTCCGGAAGGTCTAGCGAACCATTCGGATGATGGGCTTACTTCACAATCTTACCACAATGCGGCATTTTTGCTCCCATGTATGGATTTTGAACCTCGTCCTCAACTTTTTGCAGCCAGTTAGCTCCTTTGCCACCCATGGCCATCGGGCAATGGGCCACATGCATCTTCTTTTCGTCCTTGGCGATAGGGATCGCCACATCACTGAGTGCCTTGAAATGCTTGCGGGCGTCTTCGATGGATTTGGCGTCGGCTATTGCTTGGGCGGGCTTGGCCATGGCGCTCTCCTTGTCATGCTTCACCATGCCTGTGGCGGCTTTCTGTGCGGCAGCGAGATCGTCCTTATAAAGCGCGGTGGAAACGACGGCATACCCCTCCAGCATGTGACCTGCGTGTTCTTCGTGCGCCGCCACCGGTTGAGCTGCTTCAGCCGCTATCACTTTCAATGCCGGAGCAGTAGCATTCTTGCCACAGCAGCCTCCTGCTTGGGATACTGAATCTCCGGCCGCCATGACCGGAGTTGCCGCACTGGCAACAAAAAAGGCGAGTATGGATGCGAAATTTGATTTCATTTGTTTTTTTGGTTTTAATGTTTGGATAGGTTGACAGCAGGTTAGTGTACGCCGCCAACATCAGATTAATACACCGGCTTTCCACTTACCCCTTGAACATTATTCAATCTCGGCACGACCTTCAGAGATTTTCTGCCGTTCAAGAATTCGGTTCCCGGAATCAGAGTCACGGCTTACTCGAAAGTGTGTCGCCGCAATAACGATCCGTTTTCACGTGTACTAGATGAGCGGACCGTTACGGAAAGTGTCGCACAACGGTGGCAAACTTGCTGTGGGGGAAAAGTAGGCTATCCGTGGTAGGTTTTCCCGCTAGAAAGAGATTCAAAAACTTACAAAGGGTGGCCGCTATGCGGTCGACTGCAAAAAGAAAGCCACTATCAATAAATCCGAATCCTCTCACTCTGAGTGGGCCATAAACTGGAAGAGTGCCACCATGAGATGCTATTACTCGAAAAAGTATCTAAAATTTCCAAGGGGTATCGTGATCAGCGGGGTAATACATCCAGACCCGGATGCCAACGTCACCTGCAAAGCAAAGTGAAGGCTCGGGAAAACCAAACCGACACTAACCCATGAAAACGAACAATATTACCGCATTGGCGCTCACTCTTTCAATCGCCCTTGCCGGATCCCTAACTGCGGCCCCAAGAAGCAAGCATTCCGGCATGAAATATCCACACCAACATGGCGCGCAGCAAGCCTGCAAAACATCAGTGAAACACACGATGCTCAAATACATAGGACCCAGAAGCAAGGGGCGCCCGAATCCAAATCTGGCAAAGAACTAGACCGAAGATTCTCACAGAAATCCAAATCCCAAACTCCGGCGGAATGATTCCGCCGGAGCAAATCCACAAAAAATGAAATACACACTGATACCACTCGCCGCCATTGTTCTCCTCTCAGTTTCTTGTAATAAGAATGAGGGATCCGATGGAAATGCCACGACAGAGATGAAGGTGATGCCTTACGCCCTCGACACTTGCATCGTCTCTGGCGAGAAGCTTGGCTCAATGGGTGAACCCGTCGTCATCCAGCATGAGAATCAAGAGATCAAGTTCTGCTGCGATTCCTGTATTCCCAAGTTCAAAAAGGATCCGGCCAAATACCTAGAGAAGCTAAAACACAGCAACCACGATCATTGATGCATTTGTCAGGGGCGACCGCGGATTCTCCGATTACAGAGTATCAGGCAGATCTGCGGTTGCCTCAACTTCTTATACCTAGAGTTTGTAGTCGCACCGCCATAGCTATTCTGGTTGTGTAGCTAGTTAAGAAGGGTGGGAATTATTACTATCCACAGCTACATCATTAGCCAAATTTGATTATGATTCGATGCATATTTACACTCTTGTTTTTCATGGGAGTCACAGCATGTACAACAACGAGTGATTCAGGCGCCAGAAGTTCCGCTTCGCTCAAACCTGTCCCAGTCTCCGCTGCTATCCATTATTCGGTAGCAGACACCTCAGGGCCGGAAGATCTTGCCCGGCTGGCAATTCTTCATCATCCATCGCTGAAAGCCGCGAGACATCGTGCAGAGCGACTCGCACAAAAGGCCCCGCAGGAACGCTCGCTGCCAGACCCATCCGTCGAGATAGGTGCCGGCTCGATGGCCGAAACCGCTGCAGGCCGGGTTGATGCCATGGCCGGTGTAAAGCAGAAGATTCCGTTCCCTGGCAAGAGGTCTTCCGCTGCAGCAGCTGCAGAAAGCGAAGCAGCCGCTGCCCGCGAGGACGTGAAGGCGCTCGAACTGAAACTCACTGAACAAGTTCATGCCGCTTGGTGGGATCTTTATCTCGCTGAGGAAACCATTCGGATCAGCAGTGAAAACCGAGCTGTCCTTGAGGATCTTCGCGAAGTGGTAGATGCACGGGTTGCTGCGGATGAGGCGGCTCAAGCTGATCAGCTTCGTTTGGCCAACGAGCTCTCTCTCGTAGACCGGGATATAGCTGACGCGAAACAACTCAAGAGCACGGCTCGGTCACGACTGAACTCATTGCTCAATCGCCCGGCCGGCGCTTCTTTGCCAAGTGCATCGCGCACGAGAATTATCACTCTGGGTTCGTTAAAGCACCTTTTGGCCAAGGCGGAAGCAAGTCATCCAGAAGTCGCGGCAGCCCAACGCCGAGCTGATGCTTTTCAGCACCGATTGAGGCGCGCCAAACTTGAGAAGTATCCAGATCTTACCGCTGGAATTTCAGGCGCTTCGGTTTCCGATTCGGGGCTCTCAGGAGCGGCCAATGGGCGCGACCAAGTATACGCCACTCTCGGAATTAACATCCCGCTGTGGCAGGAGCCCCGGCGCGCTATGATCCGGGAAGCCCGCGAAGGAATTTCTGAAACCGAGTCGATGATTGCAGCCGCTCGATCGGAATTGCGTTACCGGGTTGAAGATGCGTGGCATCGAGCCAAGACGGCGCATGAAGTGGCAAACCTGTTTGAAACCCGTCTCATTCCAGATGCCCAGCAGGCTTATGACGTCACTCTTGCCGGGTACAGCGCTGGTAGAAACTCTTACACAGACCTTATGGAAACTTGGCAGGACTTGCTCGGCTATCGTCTCCAGCTTGCCAAGAACCAAGCCCAGGTAGGCAAGGCGACCGCCACGCTGCGCGCAGCCGCGGGCATTCGATAAGACGGCGTATCTAACCAATTATTTTCCAAGCTCTCAAAACGATGAAACTTCCCAAATCCCTCAAAATCCCCGGGTTTCTCAAAAGCCCACGCAGCTTGCTTTCTTTGATTCTTCCATTGGCTCTCTTTTTGGGCGGCTGGTGGTTCGGGCTTCCCTCCGACAATAGCGTGGATGGGAGCTCATCAGCATTGAGTGATGAAGTGTGGACTTGTTCCATGCACCCGCAGATTCGCCAACCGAATCCTGGACTTTGCCCCATCTGCAACATGGATTTGATCCTGCTTCAGGACGACGGCGGTGGTGGACTACGCGAAGTGGCCGTATCGGCTGAGGCCGCAGCACTGCTTGATCTTCGCGTGACCCCGGCACGGCACGCACCGGCAGAGGCAAATTTGAAGCTATTCGGGAAAATTGCCTTTGATGAACGTCGCATCACCACTGTCACTGCACGGATGGGTGGGCGGCTTGACCGCTTATTTGTGGATTTTACAGGAGCGCTGGTAAGAAAGGGCGACCATCTTGCTGAGATCTATTCTCCCGAGCTCTTTGTGGCCCAAAAGGAACTCATTTCCTCAAAAAACGCATTTGACCGCCTTGACGATTCCTCTTCCTCCGCAGTTCGCAATACCCGCTCCAGGATTTTGGAGTCGGCTCGCGAAAGACTGCGCTTACTCCAACTCAGCGAGGAGCAGATTCGTAGCATCGAAAAGAAAGCTGAACCTAGCCCAACCCTGCAGATTGATTCGCCTCAAGACGGCATCGTCGTCGAAAAGGTGGTGAATGAAGGTGACTATGTGAAAACAGGTGACGCAATCCTGCGCGTTGCGGATCTCAGTGCCGTATGGCTCCAGGTAGAGGCCTACGAGAGTGACCTCCCTTGGATTCGCTACGGACAGGATGTCGAGTTTTCCGTGGATTCGATCCCCGGTGAAACCTTTCACGGTCGGGTCGCCTTCATCGATCCTGAACTCGACCCCATGCGGCGCATCGCTTCTGTGCGCGTGAATGTCGATAATTCCAAACGACTTCTCAAACCCGGTCTTTTCGCTAAGGTTCGGATTGCATCCAGAATGACCGCCTATGGGCGCGTGATTGACCCTCAACTTGCCGATAAATGGATCAGCCCAATGCACCCCGAAATCGTTAAAGACGGGCCCGGACAATGCGATATTTGCGGCATGGATTTGGTTCCAGCCAAGTCACTCGGCTTCGTCAATGAAGACGACCCACACTCTGATCCTTTGTTGATTCCGAGAAGTGCGGTGTTGCAGACTGGTGACCGAGCGCTGGTTTATGTGCGTCTGCCCGAAAAGAGCGAACCTGTCTTTGAGGGGCGTCAAATCGTGCTTGGCCCAGTCGTCGGCAGGGAGTTCATCGTTCGGGAGGGTTTGTCGGAAGGGGAACTGGTCGTGTCCCGAGGGGCATTCAAGCTTGATTCCGAGCTTCAGATCAAGGGTCGCCCATCCATGATGAATGCGGAGGCGGGGCTTGAGGAGCGTCCGGCTAGAGAAGCGCCCGATGATCTAAAAGGACAATGGCCTCCAGTGCTGCGTGCTCTGAGCCGCTTCAAAGAGGCTGCCAAGGCAGACAAGCAAGACCTCATGATAGAGCAGCTCCAGCTCATCCGAAATGCAGTTAAGTCGGTGAGAGTTGATGCCATGCAACCGGAGGACCTCAAGTTATGGACTGAATTTTCACAACAACTTCTGGTGGATCTGACTTTGGCACGCGACCGAGTCAGCGATGCCCCAGAGGTCGCGCATGGCATCGTTTCTCGCAGCATCGAGCGAGCGGGTCGCTACATGGGCTTGCCATTTGTGCCTATGGAGACTCCAACAACCGATCCAGCCATCATCGATGATCTAAAGAAGGCTCTTGTTGCATATTTCCCGGTCGCCAAAAGCTTGGCAGACGATGATGACAGCGCCTCAATGAAGGCATCTTCCGAGTTTCTAAGCACGCTCAAGGGATTAAAGCTTCCCAACTCGCCAGAGCTGATGAAGGGAGCGGAAATGATGGCTGCTGCTGGTGACATCAAATCACGTCGTGCTGCGCTGAAAGCGGTGAGTGACGCGCTGATCGAGCTCGTTCGGAATCACGGGGTTGATCAAGTGGGTGACCTCTTCATCGTTCACTGCCCCATGGCTTTTGATAACTTGGGCGGGGACTGGCTGTCGGCCCAGCCTACGGTCCTCAATCCATACTACGGCGACGCGATGCTCACCTGCGGCAGCCTCAGGGACACGCTTTCCATCGATATGAAAAACGTGGACGAAAAACCCGAGATGCCAGCAAGGCCTAAACACGATCATTCCGGCCACTAATCATAGGGTTTTTTGAAGATGAACAAGTTGATCCATTTTTGCCTGCACCAGAAGCTCGTCGTATTGCTTCTGCTGGCCTTCGTGATTGCGTGGGGCGTGCGAGTTGCGCCATTTGACTGGGATACGGGTGACTATCCCCGGGACCCAGTGGCGGTCGATGCCATTCCGGATCTCGGCGACAATCAGCAGATCATCTTCACCGAATGGCCAGGGCGTTCCCCTCAAGACATTGAGGATCAGGTCACCTACCCGCTAACGGTTTCTCTCTTGGGGGTGCCAGGGGTGCGTGAAGTCCGTTCGTTTTCAATGTTTGGCTACTCCTATGTCTACCTCATCTTTGAGGAGGACATCGAGTTCTACTGGAGCCGGAGCCGGGTTCTCGAAAAGCTTAATTCACTGCCATCCGGCCTTATCCCCGACGAAGTCACTCCGACGCTTGGACCGGATGCGACCGGGCTCGGCCAGATATTTTGGTATTACCTCGAAGGTCGAGACCCCGATGGAAATCCAGCTGGTGGTTGGGATACCGACGAATTGAGATCCCTGCAGGATTGGCAGGTTCGCTATGCACTCCTTGCAGCGGAGGGTGTGGCTGAAGTCGCATCAGTTGGCGGATACGTTCGGCAATACCAAGTAGATGTCGATCCAGACAAGCTGCGGGCTCATGACGTCACACTCGCACAAGTCGTCAATGCGGTGCGCAAATCGAATCAGGAAATAGGAGCGAGAAATCTGGCGGTCAATGGGGTGGAGTATTTCATTCGCGCCACCGGCTACGTGGATGACGTGGATGATTTGCGAAAGGCCGTCGTCACTGTGCGTGACAACACACCCATCACAGTTGGCCAAGTGGCCTCAGTTGAATTAGGGCCCGCGCTTCGACGAGGAGCGCTCGATGTCAATGGCGCGGACGCTGCCGGAGGTGTAGTCGTCGCCCGATTTGGAGCGAATCCAATGGCTGCGATCAAAAGCACCAAAGCAAAAATCAAACAACTGGAAGGAGCCCTGCCCACCCGCGTGGTGATTGATTGGACCAGTGCCACGGTGGAAGAGGTGAAGGAGTTTGCCGCCAGCCAAGCGATTAAGCCCGCCTTCAGTTCGGACGGGGTCAAAGATTTGGCTCAAGATGAGTGGACGGCCTGGGCAAAGCGTAGCGACCGCGCCGACTGGCCCGACTGGATGACGACCTCAACGGTCACCGTGGTGCCTTTCTATGACCGCAGCCATCTCATCTCTGAAACTCTCAACACTCTGGACGAGGCACTGTGGCAGCAAATTTTGGTCACGATCATTGTTGTGGTGGTGATGGTGCTGCATCTGCGCAGCAGTCTACTGATCTCCGCCATGCTGCCGCTGGCGGTGCTGATCACCTTCATCACCATGAAGCTCGCTGGGGTGGATGCAAACATCGTGGCACTGGCGGGCATCGCGATTGCCATCGGCACCGTGGTCGATGTCGGCATCGTTCTGACCGAGAACATGCTCAAGCATCTGGATGAAGCGGATCCGAGTGAGTCGAAAGCATCAGTGATTTATCGCGCTGTGACAGAGGTTGCGTCTGCGGTGACCACATCAGTCGCCACCACCGTGATCAGCTTTCTTCCTGTCTTCACAATGACCGGAGAGGCTGGGCGCTTGTTTCGGCCATTGGCCTTCACCAAGACTTTCGCTCTCATTGCTTCGATCGTCGTCGCGCTCACCATCATCCCACCGGTGGCGCACATCATTTTCGGCTACCTACCTCGATTCGTGCGGGAGCGCAGACTGCATGCCGCCTTATTGCTTCTGGCGGGCGGATTGATTTCATTCACCTTCTCACCACTACTCGCGGGAGCGCTTATCGCACTGGCGATCGGCGTCTATGTGTATCCCAAGGTTGCAGGGCGGGTTGGTAGATTCGCACTACTCACGGCGAATCTGGTGATTGCCGTCGTCGTCGCCTGGCTGCTGACTCTCGATTGGATGCCTCTCGGTCTCGATCGGAGTAGCGCTATCAACTTCATCTTTGTGTTCCTGATCATTGGCGGGCTGCTTGTTGCATTCCGAGGCTTTGAAATGGCCTACGGTAAAGTTCTGCAATGGTGCCTTCGACATAAGGCGATGTTTCTTAGTTTACCGGTCGTGCTGCTCGTATTGGCAGGAAGCATCTGGTTGGGCTTCGACAAAATCTTCAGCTGGCTACCCAAGACCGTTGGGGACGGAATCACCGAAACTAGAATTTGGAAGGATGCCTCCCAAAAGTTCCCAGGCCTTGGCCGAGAATTTCGTCCTGCCCTTGATGAGGGCTCATTCCTCTTCATGCCGACAGTCAGCCCCCATGCTTCGATTGATGAAGCGACAGAATCGCTCCGCCAGCTCGATGCCGCGATTGCCAGCATTCCAGAAGTCTCTCAAGTGGTTGGTAAAATTGGGCGGGTCGAGTCACCCCTCGATCCTGCTCCGATCTCGATGGTCGAAACAGTGATCAACTACATTTCCGAATACAAGTCGGACGAGAAAGGCCGGGTTCTTCGCTTCCGCACGAATGAACAGGGAGATTTCCTTTACGATGAATCGGGTAAACTCATCGCGGATGCTAAAGGGGAGCCGTTCCGTCAATGGCGGCCAGAGATCCAGTCTCCGGATGACATCTGGCAGGAAATCGACCGCGTAACTCGGATGCCGGGAGTCACCGGAGCACCGAAACTTCAGCCCATCGAAACACGACTTGTCATGCTCCGCACCGGCATGCGTGCGCCCATGGGACTCAAGATCAAGGGGCCGGATCTAGAGACCATCCAAAACTTCGGCCTCCAGGTCGAACGACTGATGCGCTCCGGCGAAGTGCCAGGCCTTGCCACAGCCACGGTCAATGCCGACCGCATTGTTGGTAAACCTTACCTTGAAATCATCCCGGACCGCGATGCCGCTTCACGCTACGGCTTGAACATTTCAGATGTCCACGAAGCGATCCAAGGTGCCATTGGCGGGAAGATGACAGGGAGTAGCATCGAAGGCCGGGAACGCTACATGATTCAGGTGCGTTACGCACGGGAACGGCGCGATGACATCGAGAGTCTCGGTCGAATTCTCGTCACCTCTGCAGAGGGCGCTCAAGTGCCTCTGGAGCAACTCGCTGACCTTCGCTATGTCCGTGGACCACAAGTCATCAAAGCGGAAGACACTTTCCTGACCGGCTATGTCACTTTCGGGGCCGAAGCCGGTTTCGCGGAAGTCGATGTCGTTGAATCCGTGAGGGACTACCTCTCGGAGAAGGAAGCGAGCGGTGAACTCATCCGTCCTCCCGGGCTGCGATACGACTTCGCCGGCAACTACGAAGCCGCTTTGGAATTCAACCGCACCCTGCTCTTCATGTTGCCGATCTGTCTCGGGGCAATTTTCATGCTGCTATACCTAGACAGCCGTTCGGCAATCAACACGGGCATCATCTTCAGCGGTGTCGGGGTTGCGTGGGCAGGTGGTTTCTTGATGCTCTGGCTATACGGCCAACCCGGGTTTCTTGATTTCGAGATTTTCGGCCACCACCTTGGCCACCTCTTCAATGTTGGGCCCATCAATATGTCAACCGCTGTCTGGGTTGGCTTTCTGGCACTCTTCGGGATTGCCACGGATGATGGCGTCGTTGTTTCTACTTATCTGCGGCAGAAGTTCGATGA
>DBBL01000043.1 GCA_002292185.1 Akkermansiaceae bacterium UBA985
ACAGCCACTCGATATCACTTGCCATGGGCCACGAATACCCAGCTCAATACTGACTACCGATGCCAGCTCTCCGTGCATGGAGTTACTCGCGGCCATCAGCTTAAAGGGACGCCTTGCAGGCCATTCCGAAACCCAGCCTGCGGCGTTGCCACGGCTACTGCCAACTATGACGGCAGTATGCGCCAAATCTTCCGAACTTAGGCCCGCATCAGCCACTGCCTGCTTGGCTACATGAAGAGAGAGCATCGATGCCGGCGCCCACTTACGGGACAGCATTATTTCTCTCTTCTCGATCCATGCAGCATTGGCACCTGCAAATGGAGAATCCTTACCCAGCAGATCGGCAAGCGGGCGCAAGGCATGCTCTCCAGCGGCCATTTTTTCCCGATGAGCTTGCACGCCGTCTCCCAGACCACTGGTCAGGCCGATACCAGTAATCGCTATATTCATGACTTTACAAAAAGGTCGTTAAAGATCCTATCAGATCATGATGCTAATCCGCACACGACCTTGATCCTTACTTGCAGCAAGGAGAGAGTTCCTTGTCACACTCTTGGCCAGGAGCATCCATCTCAGGATTTGGTTTGAGTGGGTTAATGCCAAGTTTCTCAATAAGCTTCAGGTCCTTCTTGATAGCTGGGTTCACCGTAGTGAGCAGCTTTTCACCATAAAAGATCGAGTTTGATCCAGCGTAGAAACACATCGTCTGACCCTCCTCGGACATATTGCTACGGCCTGCGGAGAGCCTTACCTTCGCTTTAGGACAGGCGATGCGTGTCACGGCAATCATGCGCACCACATCAAAAATATCCACAGAGCTGGATTCCGCCAGAGGCGTGCCAGGCATTGGCATGAGAGAGTTGATCGGCACACTTTCAGGCTGTGGGTTGAACTCAGAAATCACCTCCAGCATTTTCAAACGATCATCTGAAGTCTCTCCAAGTCCAAGAATACCACCACAGCAAACACTCATGCCAGCATCCTGCACGTTGCGAATGGTGTTCAAGCGGTCATCATAGGTATGGCTGGTAACAATCTTTGGGTAATGTTCACGCGAGGTGTCTAGGTTGTGATTGTATGCTGTGACTCCAGCTTCCTTGAGCTGCTTGGCCTCTTCCGCACCAAGCTCACCGAGTGTGGTGCAGACTTCCATGCCTAGGCCAGCTACGTTGCGCACAATCTCAAGCACGTCATCGAATTGCTTAGTCCCTTTACGCACACCCTTCCATGCAGCGCCCATGCAGAAACGGGTCGATCCATTATCACGAGCAGCAGTAGCACTCTCCATGACAGCATCCAAATCCATCAGCGGCTCACGCTCGACATCTGTCTTGTAACGCGAGGATTGTGAGCAATAAGAACAATCTTCTGAACAACCACCCGTTTTAATAGAGAGCAAGGTGCAGAGCTGAATTTCCTTTTCAGGCCAGTTCGCGACATGCACTTCATGAGCCTTGTGAATCAGTTCAAAAAACGGAAGTTCGTAGATTTCTTTGAGTTGTTCGAATTTCATAGATTTGTGGTAATAAAAATTAGATGGAAAGAAAAGGTTTCTTGTCTGGGAAATGACGTTGTTATCGAACCCACTTACCAGATATGGAGGGCATCTGTCCGAGCCCTACAGGTTCATAGTTGGTTTTACCTCGGGCACCAAGCAGGTTTTGACCAACCGCCCGTTTCCAGTAAGCGCTCATGCTTTCGCCTGTGTGGCATCCCCAGCTCTGGCATTGAGCATTGCGGGCAAAAATTTCTCGGCGAATACGGGCTAAATCCTTTTCGTGAATCCATGCCTTGCTAGAGCCCATGATGATGGCGCTATAATCCAGAAGGAAACAATGCTTGTTTGAGTGCCCGAAGAAATCAAAAGTCACCACTGACCCAGATGGGTGCTTGTTGATAGCATTGATGGCCCCATTGCCGCTATTGACCCAGACCAACTTCACTCCCCGCTTGCTGGCCTGCCCGGCAATCCACTTGGTGTAGGGCTTGCCGTCTTCACTGCCACGAGCCACATACCCGGGACGATAAACAATCCATGTAATCGCGGCATGCTCACCGTAAGCTCGTCTGATTTCATCGATGCGGATAGTAGATGCTCTGATAAAGTTTCCCCACCAACGGTCGTGCTGGTCCTCTTCTACCCTGAGGTCCTCCCACTTGCGAAGTGCCGGACCACCACATAAAATAACGTGACGCTGAGAAGCCTGAGCATTGCTCCCCGGCAAAGCCGCTGATGCCTGCGGAGCAAGTTCGGAAACCCCCGAACAAACTAAGAATAAAAGGCTCAACCATAGACCACGCATCAGAGTTGGACGCTAATCAGCTGCCTTTATGATGTCTAGGCTAAAGTCCTCATGGAATGGGCTATCCGCAGCACTTGGGCGCAGCAATCTACCTTGCCCTTTTTCTCCATCCAACGACCGCCTCAAGGATCATCCAGGCTTCGAGGATGAGGGCGGCTGAACCAATACCGACTAATAACCACCTCTCCTGCTCGATCCAGCTCTCAGTGGAGCCAATGGCCTGCCAAAAAATTTGGTATGTCATCGCCCAAGCCGGCAACACCAGCATGAAAAACGCTGGGAAAACGATGAACCATACCGCCATACGCTGACGATACATCCAGAAAATGATGACCAGGAATGCCAATCCTCCGAGCAGCTGGTTGATTGCCCCAAATAGCGGCCATAAAATCAAACCGCCCGTCCCCGGAGCTTTGCCCTCAGCAGCAGGCAAGGAAGCCATCCACCAGGCAACAGCAACCGCAAAAATAGTAGCCCCGTGTTTATTGACCAACCAGGTCAAGGGATTTGCAGTGGTGCGAATCACTGCCGGGGAGTCTGATGCTTCACCCGTAGACTCCTCCGTCTTTGGCCTAACCAGGCATGCCGCCAATTCTTGAACCACATAACGCTGGAGCCTGCATGCCGTATCAAGTGTGGTCGCCGCAAAAGAGGCGACAAAGACACCCATCAAAGCCGTGGCAAATACAGCGGAAATACCAAGAGCCTTAAGGAAATTCGCAGCGCCATCGACAAAGGCACCGACCTTCGCCCCGAGGCCACTCATCGTTGCCCAACCCTCATAACGGGCATTCCAGGCATCAGCACCAAGCAGGGTTCCGCCAGAGCCATCAGCTACACCAAGTCCCAGACCAGCGACACACGCAAGAATGACCAGCACCGCCAAAAACCCCTCGGTCAGCATTGAACCATAACCTACAAAACAAGCATCTGTCTCAGAGCGTAATTGCTTAGACGAGGTGCCGGAGGACACCAAGCAGTGAAAACCAGAAACAGCACCGCAGGCTATCGTGATGAAAAGAAAGGGGAAAATTAGAGGCAGGTCTTTCAGCTTGATCGAGGTTTCAACCATCGGAGCCGCAATTTCAAGCGCCGGCCGCACACCATCGACAGGTGCCCCATGAAAGAGACCTGCAAACACCAGCCCAACAACAATTAAGCCCAAGGTGCTAAGTAACTGCAGTGAGTTGATATAATCACGCGGTTGCAACAAGGCCCAAACCGGCAGCACTGAGGCAACATAGGAATAGACCAGAAGCACACTGACCCACTGCATCATCGACCAGCTTTTGAGATACTCGTTGATTTGGCCCAACCACCCCACATCGCCAAAAACCACAGAGAGATACATCAGCGCGAGAGAGATCACCGATGCCAGCATGATATTACCACCTTTTCGATGGATGAAGAGACCGATAAAAACAGCGAGTGGTATTTGAATCAGACAAGGCGTGATGGACTGAGGATAGGCCTTGAAAACCGAGGCAATCACCAAACCAAAAATAGCCAACACAATCGTCAGCGCCATGAACAGGATCAGCAAAAACAATATACGCACCCGTGGGGAAATCACGCGGCCGGCAATGTCACCCACCGTTTGCCCCTTGTTGCGCATTGATACCACCAAGGCGCCAAAATCATGAACGGCCCCAACAAATACCGAACCCACCAAAACCCAAAGCAACGCGGGTAACCAGCCCCATATTACCGCTAGCGCCGGCCCGACAATAGGCCCTGTGCCCGCAATCGACGTGAAATGATGGCCAAAGACAATGCCCTTAGAGGTGGGCACATAATCATTGCCGTCCTCAAGCTCTATGGAGGGCACCACCGTCTCCGCACTGAGCCTGAAAATCTTACGCCCTAGCCACTTGCCGTATGTGTGGTAGGCTAGCAAATAGAGAACTAAGGATCCCAATGCGATAATCAATGTCATCATGGCAACAAATCATTAAGCTTCTGGCTCACTGCTTACAACTTCAAATTTACTGCCGCCCGTCCACCATGCCGGGCAATATCGCCACTTTTTCTTTTGGCGTATTGATTCTTCAGGGCTTACCTGGAAGGCATCACCTGCAGTACAAAACCCTTCAAGTATTCCGTCTCTGGAATCGCGGGAATCACTGGATGGTCAAGCCGCTGACCATGACTAGCCAACATTCTCAATGTTCTCTTGGCGTCCACTGAAGCGGTAACAATATTATCCAAAAACATCTGCCGTGACGCATGGTGCGAACAACAGTAAGTCGCGAGGATACCATCACGGTCGAGCAGCTTGATTCCCCTCAAATGAATTTCCTTATAGCCGCGCATTGCGTTGTTAAGGCTCTTCTTGTTTTTGGTAAACGAGGGAGGATCAAGAATCACCAGATCATACTCGTCTTCACAGTGCTTAAGAAAATCAAAGGCATTGTGCTGAACCGTATTGATCTCAACACCATTGAGTTCAGCATTGCGCTGAGCCGCCTCAATCGCTGGACCAGATGAATCTACTGCGGTCACACTAGCAGCCCCCGCCTTGGCACAGGCCAAAGCAAAACCTCCCTGGTTGCAAAAACAATCCAGCACACGCTTACCTTTTGCCAGCTTCGCAATCTCACGGTGCGCATCCAACTGGTCAAGATACAGGCCTGTCTTTTGACCATCTAACAAATCAATCTCAAACTTCACGCCACCTTCTACCGTGGGCGCATTGACTACAAAAACTCCGGGGTTATCGCCGTGCATCATAGCCACCTCTTCCTCAAGGCCCTCGGCTGTCAACATCGGTGAATCATTACGTAGAACAATCGACTCGGGGTTAAGCAGCTCCTTCAAGGTCTCAACAATGATCTCACGATTCAAATACATCGCCAGAGTCAGCGTCTGCAAAACAAGGTGATCACCATAACAGTCAACGATCACTCCCGGCAGTCCATCCGACTCACTCCACACCAATCTCGCCAGCTTAATATCAATACCCGCATTCTTGCGCAGCTCGATTGCCTGTCCGATCCGGCGTTGGAAAAAATCGCTGTCCAGCTTCTGTTTCCTGCGGGAAATTCTGCGCGCCACAATCTGTGAATCTGGATTATAAATCGCCGTGCCCAATGGCCGATCACGATAGTCCTTGAGAGAAATAACATCCCCCGCTTTTGGATCTCCAAATAACTTGCGAATCTCCGATGCGTAGACCCAATCGTGGCCGTGAAAAATACGGGCTCGTGGTTTGATAACTATTCCTGACATGGCTAGGACCGTTGAAGCAGGGAATGACTTCAGAAGCAAGCTTCCAGCTTGCGCACTGATGAATACAGTGGCATGGTTTCGCGTATCATCTTTATGGCGAACCCCAGACAACAAGACCCGAGACAACAAGACCCCTACTATGCCATCACCCGCATTGATCTGCCTAGTGCCGGCACGCACGGCTTCCAGGTCAGATTGCAGCGTAGAGGCATCAAGTATGGTAAATTCTTTGCCGATCGGGTTCACGGAAAGCCTGACTTCGCCCTCAGCGCTGCCCGAGATTGGCGCGACGCCCTTCTCGAAAACATAGCTGATCGCGCCCGCGTCTGTGAACGCTCTCAACGCAATAGCTCGGGAGTAGTCGGGGTATCCAAAATCACGGTGATCGCTAGCAATGGCAATTCGTATTACTTTTGGCAGGCCACCTGGTCCCCCGCCCCAGGCCAACGCCGCTGCGTCAAATTCTCCATCAGGCGCTATGGAGATCATCAGGCTTTTCAACTTGCCGTTGAGGCAAGGACTACCGGTATTAGTTCCACCTAGGGTTCCAAGTTGCTCCGAGAGCTGCACCCAGTATACATGGCGATGATGCCTGGGACATGCGCCGCATGAGCTCCCAACATTGTATATCAAGCTGAGCTGTTCACCTTTATCCTTCCAAGTTGGCGGAGAAGCATTCACTCTCAGCTCGTAATGCATAAGCTCTTTCTCCTCGACGGTATGGCACTCGTCTATCGTGCCCATTTTGCCTTCTTCCGTAATCCAATCATTACCAGCAAAGGGCTCAACACATCCGCTGTTTACGGCTTTGCCAATGCACTACTCGACATCATGGAAAACCATGATGCCAGTCACATCGGTGTGGCATTTGACACCAAGGCACCCACAGAGCGCCACGTCATCTATCCGGAATACAAAGCACAGCGTGAAGCCATGCCTGAGGAACTGGCAACAGCGATCCCATATGTCAAAGAATTGTGCCATGCACTCGGCATACCGGTCCTCGAGCTAGATGGTTACGAGGCGGATGACATTATTGGCACGATTGCTCACCGAGCCGATCAACGCGGTGACATTCATACCTACATGGTCACTCCTGATAAGGATTTCGCACAGCTGGTCAGTGAAACAACCACCATGTGGAAGCCAGGCCGACAAGGAGGCAACCACGAGTTGCTCGATATTCCCACCATACAAAACCAGTGGAACGTAGAGCAACCTCGTCAAGTAATCGACATCCTTGGGCTGTGGGGTGATGCCGCAGACAACATCCCCGGAGTACCCGGCATTGGTGAAAAAACTGCCAAGAAGCTCATCGCCCAGTTTGGTTCTATTGAAACCCTTCTGAAATCAACCGACCAACTGAAAGGCAAGCAGAAGGAAAACCTCGAAAACTTTGCCGACCAGGCACTGCTGTCTAAAAAACTGGCTACCATCATTCTCGATGTGCCTATTGATGCTGAATGGGACGATCTCGTTCTAGGCGGGCGCGATGATGAGAAAATCAAAGCCCTACTCACCGAGCTTGAGTTCAACACCCTCGGCAAACGCATACTCGGCAAAGACTTTGCTGCAGGCCGCGGGCATAGTCATGCTCAAGCGAGCGATCAAACAGGCGACCAAGCTAACGATGAAACCCCAGTGGCAGTACTTCGCACGATCTCCGACACCGAGCACCATTATCAGGCGGTTCAAACCGTCAACGAACTCCATTCCCTAGTCAAAAAACTCTCTATTGCAGATCGTTTCTGCTTCGATCTCGAGACCACATCCCTCGACCCCAGAAGCTGTGACATCCTCGGCATCGCCTTTGCCACGACCGCTCACGAGGGCTACTTCGTTGACATCGGGCCAGAAAGTCAGCTCTCCCCACAAACCACACTCGATAAGCTCGGCATCATTTTTCAGTCCAAACAGGAAAAATTGGGACATAATCTCAAGTTTGATCTCTCCGTCCTGCTTGCCAACGGCTGTGAGGTCAGCGGCCCGTTTTTTGACACCATGCTCGTGCATGCCATTGTATCGCCTGACCAGCGCCATGGCATGAATCAGATTTCAGAAATGCTATTAGGTTACAGCCCCGTCAAACTCGAGGACCTTGCGCAGAAAGAAATCAAACCTGAGGGTGATCTCTTCGGGCTTGAGAATGAAGCTGAAGAAGCCACCAAAGCCCCGAAAAAACGCGGCAAGAAAAAGCAGCTCAATATGTCGCTGATCCCAGCCAGTGATCTGGCAGAATACGCTGCAGAGGATGCCGATATCACTCTGCAAATTGCCGACAAACTTCGCCCCCTGCTTGAAGACTGTGAGCAGGTCTCCATCTACCGTGACATCGAGGCTCCCTTGCTACCAGTGCTCACCGCCATAGAAAACGAGGGTATTGCCATGGACGTCCGGGCGCTCAAGGATATTGGCGACACCCTTGCTCAACGTATTTCTAATCTATCCCAAGAGATCACCACGGCTGCAGGAAGAGAGTTCAACCTCAACTCGCCAAAACAACTCGGCGAAATCCTGTTCGGAGAAATGCAGTTGGTTGAGAAGCCTAAAAAAACCAAGACAGGTCAATTCAAGACCGACGAGCAAACACTCTCAGGTCTAGCCACCAAACACCCCATCATCGCGGATATCCTCGACTACCGTGAGGCCAGCAAGCTCAAGTCCACTTACGTTGACGCCTTGCCGACGCATGTTTCTGCCCGCACAGGTCGCGTCCACACCCATTTCCACCAGTTGATGACCTCCACCGGTCGTTTGGCATCCAGTGATCCCAATTTACAAAACATACCGGTACGCTCAGAAGCTGGACGGGAAATCCGCAAGGCCTTTGTCCCGCGTGATGCTGAGCACACCCTGCTTGCTGTCGATTATTCCCAGGTTGAATTGCGCGTCATGGCTGCGCTCTCTGGTGATGAGTCCATGATCCAGGCCATCAAAGACGAGCTCGACATACACTCCGCAACCGCCGCCAAAGTCTTCAGCACAAGCATTGACGAGGTCACCTCCGAGATGCGCCGCAGTGCTAAGATGGTCAACTTTGGCATCATTTACGGTATTTCAGCATTCGGTTTATCACAAAGACTTGGCATCGGCCGCACCGAAGCAAGCGAGATCATCGAAACTTACTTCAAGCAATATCCAGGCATTAAGGACTACATGGATAATACCATCGAGTCCGCCAAACAGAACGGTTATGTCAGCACGCTCAGTGGTCGCAAATGCTGGGTCAGAAATATCGACTCACAAAATGGAACCATCCGCAGCGGAGCTGAGCGCGCCGCCATTAATGCCCCCGTGCAAGGATCTGCCGCGGATATGATTAAAATCGCCATGGTCAAGGTTCATCATTTACTGGCGAAGGAGAAATCAAAGACAAAGTTAATTCTGCAAGTTCACGATGAGCTTCTTTTTGATCTTCACCTCAGCGAGCAGCAATCACTGACGCCTAAGATCATTCATGAAATGGAAACCGCCATGGCACTACCGCATGACATTCCCTGCAAAGTGGACTCGGGCACAGGGTCAAACTGGCTGCAGGCGCACTAATCCACGGGCGGCAAATCTACGCCACCTCTTTGCGCTGCACCTCGATCTCTCCAAGGATGCTGTCCTGCCTGATCCTGAACTGATTCATCTTCATCAGCTCGAGCACGGCGAGAAAGGTGACGATCACCTCTGTTTTTGATGTTGCCTCGGCAAACAAAGAGCTAAACTGCATCGCTCCACCTGGCTTCATATTACCCAGTAAGTATTCGATCTTATCAGCCACCGTGTATCGGTCATCGACAATATCACCGAGGTCGGTTGACTCCTCAAAGCGCTTAAGCACATTCTGAAACGCACGGATGAGATCGAAAATATTAACATCTGGAAGCGGCTCGTCCTCAGCAACTGGCGGCGCTATTTTTTCAGGTGCATGGGCAAAAAGATCCTCCTGCTCGGTTTCCTTACGAGACAAAAACCCGGCCGCATCTTTAAACTTTTTGTATTCAATAAGCTGACGAATCAGCTCCCAGCGTGGGTCGTCTTCCTCCATATCCTCCTCGGGAGGCTGCACTGACTTGGGCAACAAGGTCCTGCTTTTGATATACATCAGGTTCGCCGCCATCACGATGAACTCGGAGGCCAAATCGATGTTGAGCATCTTGAAGGTATCGATGTAGTTAAGATACTGCTTCGTGATACGCTCGATGGAAATGGTATGGATATCGACCTCATCCTTTTTGATCAGATAGAGTAAAAGGTCGAGGGGACCCTCGAAAATATCCAACCTAACTTTGTAATCTGCACTTTCCACGTGCCCCAATCGTTAAGGCATAGCGCCACCTCAGGCGAGAAAAATATTACCTGTATCTGGTGCGACAACAGCCAAAACACGGCTGCATCCTGCCCCCATTAGCGACAATGATTATACCTGCGCGGCCTATGGCCGTGGTGTCGGTAATCATCACGGTCATCATTACCTGCCGAGTAAGCTATGGCCCCAATGAGCACAGCTCCGACCGTAGCTGCCACCGGATCAACGGTCTGGATTGGTCTTCCGCTGCGGTCGTAGGACGTCACACAACTTGATAACATCACTGCTGATGCCACCGCTACCACCACCGACTTAACCCATGAGTTATTGCGTTTCATGCCCAGTAGACGGCATTGAGCTCACTTTTATTCATAGAAAAGTGAAAATAACAAAAGCGTTTCTACTAATTACCACTTGACCCTGAGCCCGTGCCACCGAGGGTATAGGTCAGAAGAATTTTTCACGTCGAGCCGCCTCCATCACCGTCGCGGCGACTGCCATCTATCTGCTATCAGCTAAAGAGCCATGCGAACCTCCCCTCCATTCCATTTATGCATCATCGCTGTGCTCTTCACCAGCTGTGCAATCTCATGCTCCCCTAATCTGGCTAAGGGAAGCCTCGAGCAGAGCCGAGTAAAAAAATCCAGGCCCGTCGTCAGACAAGTAGGTGAGCCCAGCCCGACTGCCAAAAAAATTGTCGAATTCGCGGTTCAGAACATGGGAAAAAAAATAGGCGACGGCCAATGCTGGGGATTAGCCAACTTAGCATACCGCCACGCTGGAATAAGGCACCGTGGCGGCTACGTCTGGGGCAGACGTATTCACTGGCAGACAGAAGGAGTCCGTCCTGGTGATATCATTCAGTTTAAAAACGCACGCTACCCCTATGCTTACACCGACGAGAATCACACCGCGATTATTCTCAAGGTTGCAGGAAGAAGCAGCGTCAAGGTTGCCCACCAGCATTGGAATGGTATCTACCGCGTAACAACGACGACGATCCCCCTGACCTATCTTCGCTCTGGATCGCAAACGGTCTACCGCTACGAACCCTAAGCTAGCACAACATTTACTTGTGGGACTATTTCACTTCCAAGGTTCCCTCAGTAACCCCGAGTTTTTCCATCACATCCAGGTCTTGCCAGAGGTGGTGACCTGATGTTTCACCCGCTAAAAGCTGCTTGTAGGCTTGCAGCGTCTGGCGTGCTTCAGCGACCTTCTCATCGAGGAAATCAACCCGGAACCTGCGCAAACCTGTGCCGCGCATTTGCCCGTAAAATCGAGCTCCTGTCTGAGCAAGCCCATTAAATAGCGTATTTCGACAGCCCACATCCGCCTTCAAGGTATGCAACTGACCGACGCGGTCCTTGAGCTCAACGTGATGTTTTTCACATGGTTTACCACAATCCAAGATGCTCGTGCCCTCGCTCATAAAGGTGCAGAATACACAGTGCTCCATATGAAACATCGGCATATGCTGGTGCAGCGTCAGCTCAAACCAATCTGAGGGCGCCGACAACATCAGATCGAGCACTTGATTAATATTCAGATCATATGAAACCGTGAGATGATCGAGTCGCCCCTCTTCCTTAAGGATGCGAGCCGTCAATGGGTTCGCGCAATTGAGAGAAAAGTCTCCGGTCTTATAAAGATCACTGCGATCTTTAAAGTGAGCGACGCCGCCTAGATTACGAATCAATACACCGTCTGGTTCGGCGCGCTCAATTACCTTAAAAAACCCGGCTTCCCCTGATTTTTGAATACGAGGGGTGGCCAGATGGATGCGAGCACCATTGCTCTGCCGCACCAATGCCACCGCCTCCTTACCTCGGCGTATATCCTCAAAATCGACATAAATGTTATTCAAGCCGACCTCCAGCGCCGCCTCGATCTGCTCCATGCTGCGGCAAAGTGCTGACAGTTCACGCTGGTGGCACTCATCTTTCTTAACGGCTGGCAGCAGGTCTTCCAGCTTACCGGTAGATGATATGCGCGGCGCAGGAGCAGATTTTTGCCCATCTAAGGCATCAACCAAAGCGCGGCGAAGTCGGTTGACGGCCGATACCGCCATCATCACAGCACCCTCGAGTTGATTGTCCAGCGCACCGAGCTGCCAACCAGTCTCTCCCAAGCGCCCTAGCTGTTTCTGGAGAAACTCCGTGGTGAACGGTCTCGTTTGTGCTGACTCAAGCAGCTCTGCAGATGAAACAGAAACTTCGCCACTGGTGAGCACCATCGGCTCTCCTGCACTTCCTGAAACT
Source organism: Akkermansiaceae bacterium UBA985 (assembly GCA_002292185.1). Classification (GTDB taxonomy): domain Bacteria; phylum Verrucomicrobiota; class Verrucomicrobiia; order Verrucomicrobiales; family Akkermansiaceae; genus Oceaniferula. The sequence goes on from DBBL01000043.1 coordinate 12,090, forward strand.
GTTACTTGAATCGTCTCACGCACAGGTGTCAGCTTCGCGTTTTTCCAACTCGCCTTGAGTGCGTTGTTGAGCTTTGGGTCGTCTGTTTTCCAAATCTTCTGGCCCGCCTTGATCCGTTTCCAGTCGAGTCCACTTTGTTCACGATGGAAAAGCAAACGACTACCCTTCACCTCCCATATTCTGGCTCCTTGCTCTTGATCCCTATTTTCACCGGCATCAAATACAATACCGTCACCTGCCTTGACTGGAACATCAGAAGCCAATTCAAGCTCTACCCAACCTCGTTCAGACCCCGTGACTTCACCGAGATAAACACCACGTTTTTTGCCAAACTTACCATGGGTCAAGCGTGGGTGATTAGTGCCCTCAAGCCAACCGGTCGACAACCCACGCGAGAAAGTCATCTCCATGGCATAGCGATCATCACGAGTAATCGGGCTCTCTTCATGCGCCACAGCCGCATCAATCGCCTTGCGATAGACCTTGGTAATGGCCGCCACATACTCGGGCGACTTAAGCCGACCCTCAATTTTATAAGAAACAACCCCCTGCTGCACCAAGTCAGGAATCAAATCCACAGCGGCAAGGTCTTGTGGGCTAAGTAAATAACGCACCTCTTCCATGTCTCGTTCGACTCCATCA
>DBBL01000044.1 GCA_002292185.1 Akkermansiaceae bacterium UBA985
TTCCGGCGACGCTAGTCGTTGTCGAGGAAGAAGAAGAAGAGGAAGTAGTCGAAGAAGTCGCGAAAGAAGAGAGCGATGAGCCTGAACAGGCCATTGGTCCGCGCGACAGCGATGATGATGACACTGGCGAAGGTAATCTGTCTCTCGCTGCGATGGAAGCGGCTCTCATGCCTCACGTCATCGAAGTTCTGGACCAGATTGCGAAGACGCACAAAAAACTTGCAACTGTCCAAGAAAAACGTCTGGGCTTAATCCACACTGGTGAAAAAGTGCCCGCCGCTGTTGAACGCAAGTATCATGAGCTCAATAAAGAGGTTGTTGACTACATGAAGCAGGTGCGTTTGAACAACAATCGCATCGAACAGCTGATTGATCAGTTGTACGGCCTAAATGATAAGCTCAAGACTTTTGAGGGCAAACTGCTGCGTCTTGCAGACAAGTGCGGTGTCCGCCGTGACTCTTTCTTGAAGCATTATCAAGGTAAAGAGCTTGATCCAACATGGTTAGAGCATGTCGGTGGCTTGTCGGAACGTGGTTGGGGCACTTTTGCTGAAAACTACGGTCCAATGATCGAAGAGATGCGCGCTGAAATTATGTCAGTGTCTGAAACAACAGACCTGCCAATTTCTGAATTTAAGCGCATTGTATCGACAGTGCAAAAGGGTGAGAAAGACGCGCGTAGAGCTAAGACCGAAATGGTTGAAGCCAATCTCCGCCTCGTGATCTCGATTGCTAAGAAATACACGAACCGTGGCTTGCAGTTCCTGGATCTTATTCAGGAAGGCAACATCGGCTTGATGAAGGCCGTCGATAAATTCGAATACCGGCGCGGCTACAAGTTCTCGACCTACGCCACTTGGTGGATCAGGCAGGCGATCACGCGTTCCATCGCCGATCAAGCCCGGACCATTCGTATTCCCGTCCACATGATCGAGACCATCAACAAACTGATGCGTGTTCAGAAGCAACTCGTTCAGGAATACGGTCGTGAGCCAAGTGCCGATGAAATTGCTGAGGAAATTCACCTTCCTGTTGAACGTGTTCGTGCTGTGCTCAAAATGGCACAACAACCCATCTCTCTTCAGGCACCCGTCGGGGACTCAGACGATACCTCCTTCGGTGACTTCATCGAAGACAAGGCCGCTGAAAACCCCATGGAAGAGGCAGGCTTTGCCATGCTTAAGGAAAAAATCGGCGACGTGCTCGACACTCTCACCGAGCGTGAGCGTGAAGTACTCGAACAACGCTTCGGCCTCAAAGACGGTTACTCCCGCACCCTAGAGGAAGTGGGTCGCCAGTTCCAGGTCACCCGTGAGCGTATTCGCCAGATCGAAGCCAAGGCCCTGCGTAAAATGCGTCACCCGACCCGTATTCGCAAACTCGAAGGCTTCATCGAGCTTCCTAACCTCCCATAACGAGGTAAGAGTCAGTGAGCAAAAAACAAATCGCTGGCTGATTCAGCCATATCATATCATCAAACAGGCGGCCCAATCGGGTCGTCTGTTTTATTTACCCCCATGACAGCCCTTGAGTCATCCCCCATATGGGTTATCCCGTTAATACGGGGGTTATTATTTCCCTAGAATCCTTGAAATAACAGCCATCAACTGTAACGTATTTACCACACCGAATATGAATTATTTTACTCGTATCACTTGCCTTGCTGTCACCGCTTTACTCTGCGTGGCACCAGCTCACGCCAAGAAAAAGATCCTCTTTCTCGCAGGACCACCAAGTCACGCCAATGGCGAACATGAATTTCGTGCTGGCTGCATGCTTCTTGCCGACGCCCTCAATCAGAGTGGCCTAGAAGTAGACGCCAAGGTCCACTGGTATGGCTGGCCTAAGGATGAATCCATCTTTGAGGGCGTTGACGCCTGCATTATCTACGCTGACGCCGGTGGTCGCCTTGGTAATAAGGTCGAGTTTCTGGATCAAAAAGTCAAAGCCGGCATGGGCATCATGTTCATGCACTACGGCGTTCACCCATCCAAAGAAGTCGGTGAAAAATACTTCAAACCCTGGATCGGCGGCTACATGGAAACAGGCTGGTCCGTGAACCCCCATTGGATTGCCGACATGACGGCAAGAAAAGGTCACCCCGTTGCCCATGGACTCGAGAAGCCAATCACCGCCTACGATGAATTCTACTACAACATGCGCTTCCCCACCAAGGATGAGTGCGATTGCTGCCACTCTCTGGCAACTGCCATACCTACACCGGAAAAAACCATCCGTTACATCAATCTCTGGAATGAACATGGTGAAAAGTGCTTCGGCACCGACCAAGCACTGATGTGGTGCCGCGATCCCAAAGCTGAAGACGGCGGCCGCGGCATCGGCTTCGTCGGTGGCCACTACCACCGTAACTGGGCAATCGATGACTTTCGCAAGCTAGTGCTCAACTCCATCGTCTGGCTCGCTCGCGGCGATGTTCCACAGGGAGGCGTTCCGTCAAAGACCATCACTCAGGAAATGCTTAACGCCAACCTCGACCGACCTGTCGCAGGCAAACCCGTCCTCTTACCTACCCCAGATCTCCTCACACAGGCTCCGATGAAACAGCCTGACCTCAAAGCGCGTGCAGCAGCCAAACTTAAAGCCCAACAAGAAAGAGAACGTAAAGCTCAAGAAAAGGCTCAAGAAAAGGCTCAAAAAAAAAGCCCTACTGAAGCAGACAAAAAAGTAGCTCCAGCTGGCAACGAATCCTCATCACTTTTCCAAAGCCCCAAAATCAGAGCCTCCAGCCAACAGCGCAGCCACCAGCTCAGCGCCAACATCAAAGGCCTCTCACAAATCCAGCTACACGTTAGCGACCTTGGTAACAAAAATTACGACTGGGCCAATTGGATTAACCCTACATTTATTGACGCCAACGGCAAACTTACACCCGTTGAAAAGAAACACATAGCCAGTGCCAAACAAGCGTGGGGTTCACTCATATACAACCTCAACGCAGGCAGCAAAGCTCTTACCGTTGATGGTAAGAAATACGACACCGGCCTCGGCACTCATGCCATCTCGACCATCGTTGTGAACGTCCCATCTGGGAGCGTAAGCTTCACCGCATTAGTTGGCCTCGATGATGGCGGTGCAATCTCTAATGGCAAAACCACCAAAGCTTCTGTTCGGTTCTCCGTTCACAGACCAGGCCCTATCACCCACCCGACCGAGTCTGAATGGGAATCCGATCACGAACCAGAATATGTGGACCTCGATCAGTTCGCCCTACCCGATGATCTTGAAGTCACCATCTGGGCGACATCACCCCACCTCTATAACCCCACCAACATGGACATCGACCACAAAGGTCGCATCTGGGTTGCTGAGGGAGTCAACTACCGCCGCCACAACGGACGCCGTCCAGGTGGTGACCGTATTGCCGTTCTCGAAGACACCAATGGTGATGGTCGCTGCGACAAGTCACACACCTTCGTGCAGGAAAAAGGCCTCATCGCCCCACTCGGTGTCGCTGTCTTTGACAACGTCATCTATGTCTCACAACCACCCGAGCTGCTGGTCTACACTGATGTCAACCGTGACCTGAAGTTTGATCCGGCCATCGACAAACGTGAAGTACTCCTGACTGGCTTCAACGCTCGAAATCACGACCACTCCCTGCACTCACTCACCGCAGGCCCTGATGGGAAATTCTATTTTAACAATGGCAACTGTGGAGCCATCTTCAAAGACCGATCCGGTAAAAACTTCTACATGGGTGGTCCCTACAAAGGTGGCGGTGGAGAATGGTTTGTTGACCATTTAGCCGCCTCGGGCAAACGCTCCGATGACGGACACATCT
>DBBL01000017.1 GCA_002292185.1 Akkermansiaceae bacterium UBA985
CGTTCGAGCATGATCTCGGCGATGCGATTAGACATATTGATCCACTTTGGCTCACCAAGTTCCTCGGTCAGCTCAAGTGCCATTTTCTTGAGATGCGGGGCACGTGGGTCGAGCACCTTGTAGACACGGTGGCCAATGCCCATGATCTTCTTCTTGTTGGCTAGGCAGTCCTCGACGTAGGCCTCCACCTTGTCTTCACTGCCGATTTTTTCCAGCATGTGGATGACTCCTTCGTTGGCACCTCCGTGTAAAGGGCCTTTGAGGGTGCCGATGGCCGAGGTCATGCCGGAGTAGATATCACTGAGCGTGGCTACGGTGACGCGGGCTGAGAAGGTGGAGGCATTCATGCCGTGGTCGGCATGCATGGTGTAGGCAATATCAAGTGTCTTGACTGCGGCCTCGGTCGGCTCCTCGCCGTTGAGCATATAGAGTAAATGGGCGGCTTCGCTTAAATCCGTGCGGACCGGCAGCAACTCGAGGCCCATGCGTGCGCGGTGGAAGTAGGCAACAATGACCGGAATGCGTGCGATGATCGAAATGGCCGCTTCATAAAGCTCATCATGATCGGGCTCGCCAATCTTGGCGCGCTTGTCATAAAGGCCGAGCATGGAAACTCCGGTGCGTAGCACATCCATGGGGCTGGCATCATGCGGGGCCGCTTTGATGAAATCGACAACCTGCGGGGGCAGGCTGCGGTTCTGGTGCAGCTTTCGCTGAAAATTCTCTAGCTCCTTGGAGTTGGGCAGGCGCCCCTTGAGTAACAAGTAAGTAACCTCGCCAAAGCAGCAATGTTCGACAAGATCATCAATATCGTATCCAAGGTAAGACAATTTTCCGGCCAGGCCTTCCACGCGGCTGAGGGCTGATTCGTTGGCGATAACTCCTTCGAGTCCTTTAGCATAGTCACTCATGATGATTAATGATTCTTGGTTAATTTTTTGTTATTATTAGTAGGAGCTTGCTCCGACTATTTAGGACTTCTCTGGTCATGCCTTAGCGTGACAATGCGAAAAATATGAAATGGCTTTGCATGAAATGATGCCGCAAAGGCCATTGGCGGTTTGAAGGTAAGCGATAAATAAGAAGTGATGCAAGAATGAATCGTTTTGGATATGTGAGGTTTTTTAATATTATCGGTATTCCATGGTTGGTATTTTGTCTCGCTTGATTAGATTGAGCTCGTGGAAAGCATCCTTGCTATTGAAACCAGTGTGCCCGAGGCAAGTATTGCGCTCTGGTCTGATGGAGCTTGGTTATTCGAAGCTGAGTTTGTCAGTGACCGAAACCACAACTCCATGGTTTTTGAGCCTCTCGCCGAAGCCCTTGCCTTACTTGAGGGGCGCGAATTATCCACCGTCCTCGTCGGCACTGGGCCAGGTAGTTACAGCGGCACACGCATTGGCATTGCCGCGGCACAGGGGCTTGCCATTGCCAAGTCTTGTCCAGCCGCGGGTATAGGATCGATAGCCGCCACTCCTCCTGCCCGTTCTGTTGCCCGTNNTGCCCGTCCTGCTGCAGCACATACCGCCGCTACCGCAATCGGTGATGCCCGCAGAGGTCTGTATTATATTTCCCCGATCACAGCCTCAGGCGAAGCCGAAGAGCCAGAGCTTATGGACGCTGCGGTGTTGGAGCAACGCCTCGCTTCTATTCCAGATGATCTGCTCTTTACTCTCGATGACCCCACCAAACTGGGACTCAATGACCAGCTCCAAAAGCGCATCACTCGCACACAACCGCAAGCTCGCCTGCTGGTCGACGTCTGGTTGGGCCTCGATGAGGTGAGGCGCCAGCAGTTGTATTCCACGCCTCTGGCGCCAACTTATTTACGCGCCCCCTTTACCTCAAAAGCAAAACAGGGACACCCCTTGTTACGCAGGGGATAATATCTGCGTTTCAACTTGACGCAATCACCACAAGCAAGTGAGATCCCACCATACTAATTCGTATCAATATCCACATGATTAAACATCTTATCTACCGTGCCCCGCAGCAACTTCTCATGCTCGCGGGTTTTGTGCTAATGGCCGCAAGCGTAACGTCCAGCCAAGCACAGAATTTGGATGGCAAAAAAATTAATTCCGTCACCGTTCGTTACATTGGCGCTCGCACCGTTGATGAAGCACGTATCCGTGGATTCATGTCAGCACGGGCGGGGCAGGACTACAGCGCAGCACGCCTAGACAATGATGTGCGCTCCCTCTATGAGAGCGGGTTAGTTGATGACATTCGCTTTTTTGCCGAAGCAGCTGGAGCCGGAGTCAACGTCATTGCCGAAGTGAAAACACGCTCCAACGTGATCTCCATTGGTTTTGTCGGTAATACAAAATTCAGTGACCGCAAGCTCGCTGAGATCACCGAGCTCAAAGCGGGTGGCCTGATGAGTGATGAGAACATTTTAAGCGCACGCCGCAACGTGGTCGATCACTACCGTGGCTACGGCTATGCGGATGTAACAGTTTCTCACAAAATAAATGCCACGGATACACCCGGTTCCGCCGAGCTGGTCATCGTGGTTGATGAGGGCGCTCGTGCTGAAGTGCATGAGATCCGCTTTGAGGGCAATACCGCCTTCAAGTCGCATGTGCTGCGCAATGAAATGAAAACCAAGCAGAAGGGATGGTTTTCTTTCTTCACCAAGTCTGGTCAGATCGATGCCACCAAACTAGATGAGGACCTTGACCGCGTGCTCGATTATTACCGCAGCCGCGGCTACCTCCGTGCTTCTGCCAGTGTTCATCGTGAGCCTAAAGAAGATGACCGAGTCGACCTTGTCATCACCATTGACGAGGGTGCTCGATTCACGATCGCCGGCGTTGGCTTTGGAAAAACAACCGTATTCACTGCCGAGGAGCTAATGCCTGCACTGTCCCTTCTTGCTGGGGACGCCTACTCTGTTTCCAAAATGCGGGACGATATCCGCATGATCCGCAGCTATTATGGCTCACGCGGATATGCTGATGCATCCGTAAGGCCAGACATTCGTGATGTCACGGCAACCAGCGTCAACATCACCTACCGCATCGTCGAAGGCCGCCGTTACCTTGTCGGTAAAGTAACCATCGAGGGCAATGACAAAACCCAAGACAGGGTGATTCGTCGTGAGCTTCCTATGCAGCCCGGTGAGCACCTCAGCTCGGTCGAAATGGAAACTACCCGCAAGCGTCTTCAAAACATGAACTACTTTAACGACGTTCAAGTGTCCGCCACTCCGAGCGCGCAAGATGGCTACCGCGATGTCAATATTCTCGTTGAAGAGAAGAAAACCGGTTCTGTTGGTTTTGGTGTCGGGTTCAGCTCGGTAGATAACATTGTTGGTTACGCCACCCTTGAGCAAACCAACTTTGATATCACCAACTGGGGACGCTTCACCGGAGCAGGTCAACGCTTCAGCTCTAAAATTCAAGTGGGTAGTGAGCGCAAAGACCTCCGCGTCTCCTTGGTTGAGCCATGGTTCTTAGGCCAGCGCCTGGCACTGGGCACTGAGCTCTTCTACCGTGATACGCTTTATTACAGTACTGAATATGAGCAGAGCCAATATGGTATCGCCCTCTCCCTGAGAAAGCCGCTCGGCAAACGCTCCTATCTTCGTGGTGAATACCGTATCGAGGACATCACCATCGACACCGACGCCGACAGCTCACCAGCCTTCCAGGCAGAGGATGGGGACTATCTGCGCAGCGCACTCAGCCTGAACTACGTCTTTGACAGCCGGGACAGCAACCAACTCCCTCGTAAGGGACACAAGCTCGACATTGGCGCGACTTACGCAGGCGGACCTCTTGCAGGAGATGTCGATGTCTTCATCATCAATGCTGCTGGATCCAAACACTGGAACCTCTGGGGAGATAGCATCTTGAATGTCGCGGGAGCTGTGACCATAGCAGACACCCATGGCAGCTCATCAACCGTGCCGATTTTTGATCGTGAGTTCCTTGGTGGTCCCTACAACTTGCGTGGTTTTGAAAACCGTGACGTAGGCCCTCGTGATCCAGTTACCGATGAAGTTCTTGGTGGCAACACCTCAGCCTACGTCTCCATCGAATACACCTTCCCGATCGCCGATAACATCCGTGGTGCCGCCTTCTACGATATTGGAACGGTCAACGAGGACTCATGGGAGTTTGGTGACGGCTTCTACCATGATGCAGGTCTCGGCCTACGTCTGAATCTCCCCTTTGGTCCTCTGGCTCTAGACTACGCCTTCCCGCTCGGCACTCCCGATGGTATCGAAGAGGACGCTGACCAAGGAGGCCAGTTCCAATTTTACCTGGACTACAAGTTCTAAGGGCTCACCCCTTTAACAACTTTCAAACCCTCTGTTGCTACCTTAACTGGCCGCCGCTGAGGGTTTTTTGTAGCTGGCTAAACATTGACCTAAACATTAACCCTAAGCACTGACCCATACTGATTTCAAGTATGGCGCGGCGGTGTATTCCTCCGGCATGGACAATGAGCTCACTTGTGCTTCTGGCACGGCTTGTCGGATCATGCGTATGAACTGCGCCAGCTCGAGTTTACGGCAGTTGGTGCAGCATAAAATCCAGCCCCCTTGGGCAAGACAAGCGTGAGCCATGCTCACTAGGCGGCCGTAGTCTTTTTCGACGCGGAACACCTTGCCTTTGTCATCACGTGAGAACGTTGGCGGATCAAGAATGATGCCGTCAAAGGTTCTTCCCTGACGGGCAAAGCGCTTCAGCCAATGAAAGGTATCACCCTTGCAAAAGTAATGCTCGTTAGGATCGATATCATTGGCTGAGAAATGGTTCCGTGCCCAGTCGAGGTAGACTTGGGAAAGATCAAGCGTCGTCGTCGTAGCCCCAGCCAAGGCCGCACAGACAGAAAACGCCCCGGTGTAAGCGAAGGTGTTGAGCACGGTAGTCCCATGCTTGCTGTGAGCACGTACTCGCTGGCGGTTGAGGCGCTGATCGAGGAAAATCCCCTGGGAATATCCGGATTGAAAATCCAACAAGTAATCAACCCCGCTTTCCTTAATAGTGAATGCCTCGTCCTGGCTTGGTCCCGCAATGTGAGTGGGGTTCGTTTTTTCGTGTTGGTCGAGCTGCTTCCAATAAATAGTGCGGCCTTTATCCCCCTGCCCTTTGAGCCATGTCAGCACCTCCGTGTCGAGTTCACTCGCTGTGGTAGAAACCAGCCAGCGGCCTGCTAATGTATCCAAATACAAACCAGGCAAGCTGTCTCCCTCGCCATCGATCAGCCTCAACGCATCCGTGCCTGCACCCAGTATAGATGCACGTTTGTCGATGGCTGACTGCAGTTTATGCCCGATCACAGGGTTGCAATCTCATGATCTCTCTTTATCATCCAGCTCGAAATGTCTGATATTCAATCTGTTCTCGATACCCTTGATAATGCGGTGGCCTCTGGCCAGCTGCTTGAGTCCTCACGTGACAATATACAAGCCCTGCTCAAGGGAACTACCAGCCCCGTCGCCGCTGCCGCCATTACCGAACTTGCGGATAACGGCTCATGGCAAGAGCTCAACGACCGCTTTTTCAAAACCCTCGCTTTTGGAACAGGAGGCCTGCGTGGCAGAACCGTCGGCCGTATCGTTACCAGCGCTGAGCAAGGTGCCGGTGGCCCCAACGAACGGCCCGAGCACCCCTGCGTAGGCACGGCCTCGATGAATTTTTACAACGTCAGCCGTGCTGTCCGCGGCATGATTATCTACCTGAAACGCTATCTTGCTGAGCAAGGCATCGAACGCAAACCCGCCTTTGTGTTTGGCCATGATACCCGGCACTTCTCACGCGACTTCGCTGAGTTCTCTGCCAAGGTCTGCACCGAGCTTGGTTGCGATGTCTACCTCTTTGACGCACCACGAGCGACTCCAGAAATCTCTTACGCCATCCGCGCGCTTAATGCTGATGCGGGCGTGGTACTTACCGCAAGCCATAACCCAGCGCACGACAATGGTTTCAAGGCCTACTTCAACCAAGGCGCTCAACTCGTCGAGCCCAATGCCTCTGGTGTGATCAATGAGGTCAACGCCATCACCAGTGAGGCCTACGATGTTTTAGCGGAAGGCGAACAAGGCACACTTCATGTGCTGGCTGCGGACATGGACCGCGTCTACATGGATGATGCCAAGAGCCTACTGCTACGCCCCGACCTGATGCAGGGTGGCGAGGATAAAACCAAGGTGGTCTTCACCAACCTCCACGGCACCGGTGGTCACTGCATTGTTCCCTTACTCAACGAGCTTGGCTTTGAGGTGCTGACTGTTCCCGAGCAGGACATTCAAGACGGCCGCTTTCCCACCGTTGACTCCCCCAACCCAGAAAATGGTCCAGCTCTTGCCATGGGCATCGCCCTCGCCAACGAACATGGAGCCGAGATTGTCATCGGCACCGATCCCGACTGTGACCGCATGGGTGTTGCCGTGCGCAACGATGCCGGCGAGATGCAGCTACTCACTGGCAACCAGATAGGCTCCTTAATGGCATGGTATCGCACCAAAACATTTATCGACCAAGGCATTATCACAGACTCCAACCGCAGCCGTGCCGTTCTGATCAAAACTCTTGTCACCACCGAGCTTCAACGTGCTATTGCAGAGAAATTCGGCGTCGGCATCGTTGATACCCTGACTGGATTCAAGTACATCGCAGCGAAGTTACAAAAGTACGAAGACGCCATCCCTGCCGACAAAAAAGGTGATTACCGCTCCCTCAGCCCGGAGCAAAGCCGCACCCTACGCCTTGAGTATTCACGCTTCTTCATCTTTGGTGGTGAAGAAAGCTACGGCTACCTGGGCACCGACAGCATCAGAGACAAAGACGGTAATGGCGCCGCCGTTATGTTTGCCGAGCTCGCTGCTTATGCCAGAAGTGAGGGCAAAACCCTCGCCTCATTGATGGACGACCTCTACACGGAATACGGCTACCACCTCGAAGTGGGCAAAGCCCTCGTGATGGAAGGTGCCGATGGTGCCGCACAAATCAAAGCGCTCTCCGCCTCCTATTCTGAAAATCCACCCAGTGAGATTGACGGCGCTGCCGTCGCACGTGTGCGAGATTTTTCCAAGGATGATTTCGAAGATGCAGAGGGCGACACCTTGCCCAAGGAAGGCATGCTCATTATCGATCTGGCAGACGGCCGCTCCTGCGCGGTAAGACCCTCCGGCACAGAACCCAAAATCAAGTACTACCTCTTTGGCAAAGATGCACCCTCGGATGATTTGCCCGCAAGTAAGCTTAAGGTTGCCACTGGACTAGAGTCACTCTGGACCGCGCTCGAGACCGATGCCAAGGCGCGCATGGCCTAAAGCAAGCGCCATCAAGAGCCGGCCACTATAGACAATGTTAGCAAAACCCAGCCAAAGTCGTAGCCGAAGTCTAAGCCTGTGGCCCGTTTTAGCCGCACTGATAAGTGGTGTGCTTCTGGCGATGTGTTTCCCGGGCTTTGGGAATTTCTCAGGGCTTGTCTGGGTCTGGATGCTGCCACTGCTCCCTGCCATATGGCGAGGCAGCAGTAAGCGTTACGGCTTTGGCATCGCCTACCTCTCTGGCCTCGTTTTCTGGCTGCTCAACCTCAAGTGGCTGTGGA
>DBBL01000026.1 GCA_002292185.1 Akkermansiaceae bacterium UBA985
GGGAAGACACTGGCGAGGTTTTCCATCAGACGACGCACAGAGATACCCCAACCGGAGTTGGAAACGTGGTGTAGAAGTAACCAGAAAGCACCACCAAGTGAGAAACTAACAAAGAAAGTAAAGGCAAACAACCATGAGTAGGCATATCGGCCAGCCACCGTATCTGAAGCCGTGTTGGCGGCCTCGTTGTTATTAAAGAGGAGCCACGCGCTGACAATAATGCCGACGAGGGCAACAAGACCGCTGATGCCGATCCACTTGCTCAGTGCTCCCTTTTTGAGATGCTCCCCTTCTGCGGGGATGTCTTTGGATGTGATGAAGTGACCCATTGTGAGTTAGGAAATGAAAGTTGGTAAGTGGGAGGTTGTTGCCTTATTTCGAGGCTGTCTTACTTGCAGCCTGCAGAGCTCTGACATAGGCGATGATTGCCCAGCGATCGTTGACCGGAATGTTGTAGCCATATCCACTCATCAGGCCTTTGCCCTTGGTGATCGTTTCAAACATTTTACCGTCTGGATAATTGGGCTTGGGAAAGTTCATGAGGCTAGGAACAGCAGGGATTCCAATCACAGCCACGATGCCTTTGCCGTCAGCGGCTTCACCGTGACAGGGCATGCAAGAAATAATGTAGCGCTCTTTGCCGTGACGGAGGAAACCAGCACGGTTCTTATCGGTCAGCCTGAGCTCGGAAGGCATTCCGTCACCGTAAGCGTCTCCCATCTTGCCGGTGTCAAGGTAGCTAATGCTGTTACCAAAACTATGATCATGACCAAATCCCTTGACTACACCTGATTGCTCAAAGCCTCGAGGAATGGTGCCGGCAACTGGCTTACGTGATCCAAGGCCGTCAGCGAAAAATTCACTTGGTTTTTGGGTCTTGATTTTATCCTGGTCATCCATGTCAGGGAACAGGCGTAGCGGCGTGCCGCTGAACGTGTCACCGCGGAAGCCGAAGAAGCTGATCACCAATAAGACGATCAGGGCAAATGCTAGAAAGAAATAGCGCATGGCAAATAAGTTATCCGTTATTAGTTATGGAAAAGTGTATAGGAAAGAGTGACTTGGTGACTTCAGGTAGCGGGCTCCTCGACGAGTTCGATATTGGAGCCTCCGGCGTCCTCAAGGAGTGTCTTGGTTTCCTCTGATGAGAATTGAGGGTCGCGCGCTTCGATGGCGATGAAGAAGCCATCGTCTGTGCAGCGTGCAAACTGCTTGCTTTCAAAAAGCGGGTGATTGAGGCGTGGCAGCCCCATCAGCGCGAGTAGACCAAAGAGCGTCGTGAAGCCTGAGAACAGGATGGTAAGCTCAAACATGATCGGGAAGAAAGCCGCCGTAGTAAAGATGTTGGTAGGCTTCGCTTGAACCACCGTTGGGTAAATAACGACCTGTGTGGTGTAAGCCAAAGTAAAGGCTGTGATAATGCCGAGCGTGCCACCACAGAATACAAGATAAGGAAGAATAGACTTCTTGAGGCCCATGGCGTTATCCAGCCCGTGGATAGGATAAGGTGAGTAGCAGTCCCATTTTTTATGGCCTGCATCACGCACCTTTTCCGCCGCCTTGTAGAGGGCGGAGGCACTTTTGAACTCGGCAAGATAGCCGTATACGCGTTTGGTATTCATCAGTGTAAGCTTTTTATTTAGAGTATAAAACGAGAGGTTTAGTAAGTGGTATCAGGAAGTTCGTGCTGGTATGACGCTTTCGGCTCAGCACCTTGATCATCTAGCTCCTCCTTATCGTCATGGTGCGGATCACTCTGAGGCAGAGTCCACTTGACCTCGGCAATGTTGATGCAGGGCAGGAACTTGAGGAAAAGTAAGAATAGAGTCAGGAACAGCCCGATGGTGCCAATATAGGTCATGATATCGACATAGCTTGGGTTATAATATTTCCAGTCACCTGGAAGCCACATACGAGGTAGCGTTGTCACAATGATGACAAAACGCTCGAACCACATACCGGCATTCACCGCCATACAAACACCCATCACAACCCATAGGTTTTCACGGCAATAGCGGAACCAGAACAGTTGTGGGGAAAGCACGTTACAGGACATCATCGCCAAATACGCCCACCAGTAAGGACCGGCTATTCGGTAGAAGAAGGCAGCGCTCTCATATTTTGCGCCTGAGTAGAAGGCGACAAAGAGCTCCATCAAGTAGGCATAACCAACGATTGTTCCGGTGAGCAGAATGATCTTAGCCATGTTCTCGATGTGCTTCATCGTGATCAGATCATGCAAGCCGTAGATATATCTGGCAGGGATCATGATCGTCAAGACCATGGCAAATCCACCAAACACAGCACCCGCTACAAAGTAGGGAGGGAAAATAGTCGTGTGCCAGCCGGGCACAACAGAAGTGGCGAAGTCAAAGCTCACCACTGAGTGAACGGAAAGAACCAGCGGTGTTGATAGCGCAGCCAACAGAAGATAAGCAACTTCATAGTGGCTCCACTGGCGGTTACCACCACGCCAACCGAGGGAGAAGATCCCGTAGAGTAGCTTACGGATACCGGGCTTAGCACGATCACGGATAGTTGCCAAATCTGGCACCATGCCGAGATACCAGAAAATCAAAGAGATGGTAAAGTAGGTTGATACCGCAAACACGTCCCAGAGAAGAGGCGACTTAAAGTTCTGCCAAATAGCGTTTGCGTTAGGAATAGGTGCGAGGAACCACACCATCCACAGGCGACCAACGTGGAACATCGGGTAAATACCCGCACAGATCACCGCAAAAATAGTCATCGCCTCCGCGGCGCGGTTAATCGATGTTCGCCAGTTCTGGCGCGTCAGGAAAAGAATGGCTGAAATCAAGGTTCCTGCGTGGCCAATACCAATCCAGAAAACGAAGTTAACAATAGGCCATCCCCACATAGTGCGGTTACTGTTTCCCCAAACACCAACACCTGTTGAAACAAGGTAGAACAAACCACCGCCAACGCCAACAATAGCGATGATCACGCTGGGAATGAAAAGCATCCACCAGATTGCTGGTTGTTTGTTTTCAAGAATTCCACAAATACGCTCAGTAATCCAGTTGTAGGAACGGTTGTTGAGAATAAGCTTCTCACGCTCCATGACTGGAATCACAGGCTTATTTGGGTCTTTTTCGATCGTAGTGTCCGACATGGAAAATGATGATTTAGAAGTTGGTGATTGTTTGGGGAACAAAAAGCCTCTCGCTTAGTGCATGTTGATGGTAGCGCGACCAATTCCCTTGGCGCCCGGCATGTTTGGATTCGGGTTCTTCACGCGAGCAAGGTAAGTGGTGCGCGGCAGCGTGCCGATGTAGTGCAGCAGCTCGTAGTTACGTGCGGAATTGCGGGAGCGCACGACCTTGGCCTTGTCCCCATCCTGTAAGTTACCAAAGGTAATCGCACTTGATGGACATGCGTCTTGGCAAGCTACACGGACTGAGTCCAACTTAGGACGCAACTCGCTGTCAGCGATCTTCACATCAACGGATGATCCGCCGGCCAGTGTTGCCTTGTTCTTAAGTCTGGCTTTTACCTTAACCTTAGCTGCCTGGATGCGCTGCACACAGTAGGTGCACTTCTCCATGACACCACGCATACGCACAGTCACGTTCGGGTTGCGCTGCAGATGAGGTGCTTCACCAATCGCCTTCTTACCGCCAGGACCCTTGTAGAGGTTCTTTTCGATAAGTGGATTGCGCTTGTTGTAATCAAAGAAGTTGAAGCGGCGAGCCTTGTATGGGCAGTTGTTCGCGCAGTAACGAGTACCGATACAGCGGTTATACGCCATCGTATTGAGGCCGTCTTCGGAGTGAACCGTAGCGTTCACTGGGCAGACAGTCTCACATGGAGCAGACTCACACTGCATACACGCAACCGGCTGGGGGATCATCTCGGGATTATCCTCGTCACCTTCAGCGGCAGAGAAGTAACGGTCCATGCGGATCCAGTGCATTTCACGACCCATAGCGACCTGTTCTTTACCGACAACAGGAATATTGTTTTCTGCCTGACAAGCAACCAGACACGCGTTGCAGCCAATGCAATTATTGAGGTCAATGGTCATCGCCCACTGCTGGCGCTCATCGTAAAGGTGCTTGTCAGCCTTTGCTTTTTCATGCCAAGTCTCACTGCCCTTCTGCTTGTAAAGAGAGATATTCTCAGGCGCGTGAGAGTCCATGCCCTGCTTTTTAACACCCTCGATCTGCGCAGCAAAATCAGCTTTGTGACCGTGGTGGTCATGCTCCATGGTGGAGATTTCACGAGCAAGCGCACGGCCATACATCGCGTGGTGCTCTTGAGTCATGGCGATGGAGTAACGCTTATTAGCACTTTCTGCCTTGCCGCCTGTGGCGAGGTAAGGGGTCTTGCTGGTGCGCAGTGCGTAAGCATTGAAACCACGGTTGGCGCTCACGAGGCTAACGTTTTTCTCATTTTTGGGACCACGCATGAGCTCGTCTTGCTCATCAAAACCTTGGCCGTAGCCCAGCGCGATAGAAATGACATTATCTGCATGACCAAAACCGATCATAATGGCGACCTCAAGCTCTCTGCCATTGACGCTCACCTTAATCACTGGATTGGCGTGGTCTTTACCTTCGCCGTCAGGACCAACACCTGCGTTTTCAGTCTCGATACCGTAGACTTTGCCCTTAGGCTGAAGTTTGAGGATTTTCTCGTAGACACCTAGATCCTTAGCCGTGGTTGGAGAAACAACAGCGACGTTGTCCCAACAAACCTTGGTGATTGGATCGGGAGCTTCTTGAAGCCATGCGTTATTGATATAACGGCCATCATAAATCGATCCATCCGTAGCAAAAACAACTTCTAAATTGCTCAAGCTGGGCACAGCTGGCAGAGTGATGCTTGTCGATGATACTGGGTTGAGTGGAGTCGCGGCAGTGTATGATGCTTTCCAGAAACCATCACGCAGGAACTTGAGCCAGCTCTTGTCAGAATCATCAGCAAGTGCCGCAAATGTCTTGCGCACCGCATCATAAGAAACAGAGGTCTTTTCTCCATCTTTGGAGGAGTCAAACAACTTGCCATCAAGCAGTGCAAGCAGAAGGTCAATTTCAGACACGCCATTATAGAGTGGCAGAATAAGGGGCTGAACAGCAGCAAGAGAGCCATCACTAGTGCGAGCATCTCCCCAACTTTCAAGGTAGTGAGCAGCCGGAACATGCCAATCGGCAGCATGAGCAGTAGCGTCAGCGCGAAGACCCAGATGAATGAGCTTTGCCTTCTTAGCAGCGTCAGCAAAACCGTCAGCGTCGTAGACAGGGTTGGCAGGAGTCAGTAGCACCACTGCGTCAAGCTCGCCGGCATTGAGTGCAGCGATGAGCGACTCCATGTTGCCGTGTGTGCCGCGGCCGGTGTTAACCGCCTTGAGGGTTTTACCGTAGTTGCCGAGCAGAGAGTTAATCGCGATGCATAGGTCCTGAAGCTCACGAGACTGGCGCGTGCCGGCCACCACAATGGATTTTCCGGCGTTGGCCTTGAGGTCTTTAGCGCATTCAGCGGCCCATTTTTTCTCAGTATCTGAGAGAGTGATGCCGCCCTTGAGCGTGTAAGATGCTCCAAGCTGATTGGCGATTTCAGCAGCAATCGCTGGCACCTGACTTGGCGCGATGCGCAAGCGGTGATCTGCCATACCACCAGTGAGGCTGAAGCCACCCTCAGCAATATAGAGGCGGTTCATCGCCTTGGCATTGGCTTTTTTGTCGTATCCAGCACCTTCAATGAAGCGGTTCTTGAAGAAGCCGCTTACCGGACCTTGCTGGTCGAGCTCAAGAAAATCAGAATCCAGTGAAAGCACCACCTTGGCACGAGAGAAATCAACCACTACATCTGCAGACTCGCCAAAGGCAGCCGCGTTTGCCTCTTTGCGGGCATCCCCACTGAGTGGCTCGTAATGGAAAAATCGAGCATCGGCAAATTTAGCCTGCAGCTCTTTAACTAAACGGCTGCGCGTAGGTGATTCGTCTTCACCAAAAACAAAACCAATATTGGCCGTTGGCTTGGCAATACCAGCAAGTGCTTGTTCAAAAGCTTCACGGCTTGATGTTTCACCGTTCTGCAAAAATTCCCGTGAACGGGCTGGATCATACATATCCAGAACAGAGGCCTGGGTGAATGAATCGGTGCCACCATGCTTGTCGAACACCTTGTTTGGCTCAAGCTTAGTAGGGCGGCCATCGTGAGTGGTGACCACCAGAGGCACAGCACCGTTTGCACGCGGCATTGAGCTCGCAAAGTGAACAGGTTTGCCAGGCACGCTCCACTCAGGGGAATCGATAAACGGGACAATCAGGCTCTCTGGGCGGCGGCAAGCTGCCAGCCCCATGCCTGCGAGCGCGGAAGATGCGCCCATAAGCTTCATGAAGGAACGACGAGAAACTTCACGCTCCTCCTCAGTTTCCATTTGGGCGCTGCCGTCAATAAATTCGCGGTCCAGTGAGTCTTGAAAGCGTTCAGTGCTCTCGAGTTCGCCGAGGCTTCTCCAGATCTTAGAGCCGCCGTCGTCTGGGGCATTAACAGGTGAATCTGGTTGGTTGTTCTTCCGGTTGCTCATGTGCTTAGTAGGAAATAGATATAAGTAAGAAAGTGATGGAGAGGATTCGGGCTAATTAACGGTGGCACGTTGCACAGCTCTCCTTGGGGTGAATACTCCAGTTTTTCTTCAACAGCTCGCCGAACTGCTTCTGAGTGGTGACCCGTTCGCCTTCTTCGTTTTTAATCTCATTTTCGAGGAGATACTTCTCAGCATTGTAATCTAAATTGTACACTTCCTCGAGAGGGCGCAGGTGATTTTCTGGTGCGCGGTGGCAATCCAAGCAGAATGCCATGCTGAGGCTCTTATCGTGATGCACCTTCTCCATCTTGTGGATGTCACCGTGGCAAGACTGGCAAGACACCCCTCTATTGACGTGTGCGGAGTGGTCGAAGTAGACGTAATCTGGCGACTTGTGGATGCGCACCCACTTGATTGGCTTCTTCACAGCCCCCTCGATAGGCGCGTGATCTTCATCCACACCCATCGCGGCACGGAGTGGCGCAAGCTTAGGGCTCCCCTTCTGAACATGCTCGTGACAGTTCCAACAGGTGTTGGCCGTGGGCACTCCAGCAGAGGCAGACTTATCTACTGAGCTGTGGCAGTAACGACAATCCATGCCGAGCTGATCGACATGCAGAGCATGATCATAATCAATGGGTTGATCGGGCTGGTAGCCTACTCGTTGAGCCTTGGGAGTAGCATAATAAGAGAATGCAGCGGTAAGACCTGCTACAACAAAAATCAAGCAAACCGCGATTTTTAGCGGCAGCAAATTGGTCCATCGAGGGAAAAAATTAGCCATGACGTCACGCGGGTTCTAGTGATTGTGAAAGATTTCACAAGCAAATTTTTTAGAAAGAATCCCATGAGCTCTCCTGTATGCTAAATTGGGGGTTTTTCTGTTCTTAAAAGGGCATCTCTTGCTGAACAAATCCCAGACAATTCTGCACCCTGGGCATCGTGCAAAATGACGATATCCAAATCCCTCGAAAAAGGTTAATACTCTTTTTTGCTTTGGGATCATCGCATTATATTTGGCTGGCAACGCTCAAAACTCCAATGATTCATTCTATGCGCATTACCTTTTCTATGAGATTCCAGATTCTTTTTGGCGTCATCACTGCCCTCTTCTTGGTAAGCATCCAGATAAATGCCAGCGGCTCCTCAGTCAGCCCAAGGCCAAATATCATCCTCATTCTCGCCGATGATCTTGGCTACGGGGACTGTAGTATCACCAACCCTGAGTCCAAAATCAAAACCCCGCACATCAAACAGCTCGCTAAAGAAGGGCTCAGCTTCTCCGACGCTCACTCCGCTGCCAGCACCTGCACCCCCTCCCGTTACGGCCTACTCACCGGCATTAACCCCGTCCGTACCGGTGTTCTCAACACCCTGCTTTCCGCAGGCCGTGCCATCATTTCCAAAGATGAGAAAACCATTGCACACCTACTCAAGGATCAAGGATACGCCACCCACATGATCGGCAAGTGGCATCTCGGCTTTGATACGGGAGGCAAAAAAAAGGACTTTGACTTCGACCAAGCGTTCATCGGCGGGCCCATCGATCGAGGTTTTGACAGCTATTTCGGCATCCATTCCTCACCCGGAGCGTTTCCCCTCTTTTATCTCAAGGATCGTAAGGCCGTGGCAAAACCCTCGGAAAAAACCTCATGGGAGAAAATGAAAACAGGAGGGGGAACGACCACCATCAAAGGCCTCAAGTCTCCTGACTTTGAACTCGACGAAGCCAGCCCCACCTTTTGCCAAAGGGCGGTCGAACTCATCAGAAACCATGCTGACTCCAACTCCGGCCAGCCCTTCTTCCTCTACTACGCCTCCCCCATCCCCCACAGCCCCTGGGTTCCGAGCAAAGCATTCAAAGGCAAAAGCGGCCACGGCGACTACGGAGATTTTGTCATGCAGCTCGACGATCTTGTCGGCCAGATCAATCAGGCCCTGATGGACACCGGGCTTGATAAGAATACCCTGCTCATCTTCACTAGTGACAATGGACCCGGTCCACACGCCACCCGGCTGATGGCCGCAGACGACCACTATTGCGCCGGCCCCCTGCGCGGCAGCAAAGCCAGCATCTACGAAGGTGGCCACCGCGTTCCCTTCATCGCCAAGTGGCCTGGCAAAATATCACCCGGCAGCAAAACCACTGCCATCATCAACTTCACCGACGTTTTTGCTACGTTCGCCCAGCTCTTAGACATTAGCATGACCACCTACCCCTCTGCCAAGGACTCCCACAGCTTTCTACCCGCCCTGCTGGGAAGCTCTAACACACACCCCCGCCCCGCCATGATCAACGGCAACTACTCCATCCGCCAGGGCCCCTGGAAGCTCAGTTCAAAAGGAAACAAGAAACACTCCGACTCCACCAAAATCGACGCCAGCCAATTTGAGCTCCATCACCTCACCGACGACCTTGCCGAGCAAAACGACCTCACTGGTGAACAGCCGGAGAAATCTCAACAGCTACTCAACGAACTCACCCGCTTCATTAAGCAACGCCAATTGAAATAGTGTTTGGAGTTATCTGCCAACCGCCAACCGCCATCAATCATGAAACATCTCATCCTACTCTTCATTCAATGTTCACTATTCACTATTCTCCATTCGGCTTCTGCACAGCAGAAGCCAAACATCCTGCTCATCCTCTCCGATGACCACGCCCAGCACGCGCTGAGCTGCTACGGTAACAAGCACATCCAGACACCCTCACTCGACCGCATCGCCAAGGAAGGCATGCGCTTCAACCACGCCCTAACACCGAACTCCTTCTGCACCCCCGCACGAGCAGCCGTGCTCACTGGTAAATATTCCCACAAGAATGGCGTCACGAGGCTTAACCAGCTCTTTGACGGTTCCCAGCAAACCTTCCCCAAGCTGCTTCAGAAAGCGGGTTACAACACCGCCCTCTTTGGCAAGTGGCACCTGCTCTCCAAACCCACCGGCTTTGACCACTACTGTGTCATGAAAATGCAGGGCATGCCCATGGACCCCATCGTCTTCGAGCCCCAGCACAAGTGGATCCCATGGTCACCCAAAGATCAGAAAACCTACAACAAAGGTGGCCGGCGCCTCAAGGGCTTCAACAATGACGCCATCACCGATGAAGCCCTCGCCTGGCTAGGGCAAAAGCGCGACAAAACCAAGCCATTCTGCCTGCTGCTGCATCCCAAACCTCCGCATGAGCCCTACCTCCCTGCTCCGCCAAAATACAAGGACTACCTATCCGATGTCACCATTCCCGAACCTGCCACCCTCTATGATGACTACAAAGGCCGCACTCCCGAAGCGATCCAAAAGACCATGCGCTCAAACCTCATCCTGCGCAGACCGAACTTCAAAAAAACCATCGCCGGGTTCCGTGAACAAAACCCTGACATCACCGACAAGGAATTGCTCGCCAATCTCTATCAGATTTACATCAAGGGTTACTACAGGCTTGTCAAAAACGTGGATGACAACGTCGGCCGTGTACTCGACTACCTGGACGAGAGCGGCCTCGCCAACAACACCATCGTCATCTACACCTCCGACCAAGGATTCTCCCTCGGTGAGCACGGCTTCTACAACAAGCAATGGATGTATGAAAAGCCCCTGCACCAGCCGCTGCTGATC